>DAEG01000088.1 GCA_002495235.1 Euryarchaeota archaeon UBA287
TCCACCTCGCGCACGGCTCCGGCAGGTCCCAGCTCCTCCACTATATCGGGCATCTCCTCCGCCGTAACCACGCGGGCGCTGCCGTCGCGAATTCGTTCGTTGATCTCCGATAAAGACTTCTCTTGCACGGCTTTTATGAAATAGGCGATCCGATAAAAACCTGTTGGGCTCTCTTTTCCGGCATTTTTCACGGGTCGCCCCGCCCGGTGCTCTCTGGCAATAATGCTTCTCCAATAATGTTATCTGCCAGGCATTCAATGGGCAGATGATGCCGACCTTTCCGGGCAAGAAGATCGTTCTCACCAGCGACCAGACCATGATGAGCAGCTACCATGGAGGGGTGATGCTGGGCTTTGCCGCCATTATGCCTGAAAGATCTCTGCCAGATTTCGTCTTTCATAAGCTATTCTGCCCGCCGGTTCCCGTTGCAGAAGACGGCTCGGCTGCCCTCGCCCCCTGCGGCATGCGCAAGGTCGAAGCAGCTCTTCTTGAGGCGGGCTTTTCCCGGGATGAGGTCATGGTGGCCCATCCCCTCCACCTGGACCGGGCCATAGGACCGGATACAAGAGTGGTGGGAATAACCCATGACGACCCCCTGGGAAAGATAGCCGTCCGGGAGATCGAGGATATCATCGGCCAGGGAGCCCCCTTCAACCGATCCAAGTTCCTGGAGCTGCTCAATCATCCCCTGATCCGGAAATACAGGCCGAAGGTGGTACTGGGGGGAAATGGCGCCTGGGAGGCCATGGGGGAGAAGGTAAGCGTGGACCACATCTACCTCGGCGAGGGCGAGAGCGACTTTCCGGATGTATGCAGGAAAATTATAGCCGGAGAGAGCATGCCTGCAGTGATCCGGGGCCGGGCTGTGCCGGGCGAAGCCATCCCCTCCTGCCGGGGAGCAACCATCGGCGGCATTGTGGAGATAGGAAGGGGCTGCTGGAGGGGCTGCGCCTTCTGCTCTCCCACCAACCGGATCATGCGCCACCGGCCGATTGACAGTATCTTAAAGGATGTAGAGGCAAACCTGGAGGCGGGCCAGAAGGATATCATCCTCCATAGCGAGGACTTCTTCTCCTACGGATACAGGGGCAGCGGCCCCGATCAGAGGATGATCCTGGACCTGGTCGAAGCGGTGAAGAAGCAGAAGCCGAAGACCATTGACGTATCTCACCTCAGCCTGGCCTCGGTTTACCAGAACCAGGAGCTACTGCGCCAGGTATCGGAGATAGTAGGAGTGGGCTCGGATCAGAATCATATGTCGGCCTGGATAGGCATAGAGAGCGGAAGCTGCCGTATTCTGAAGATGCATATGCCCAACAAAGCCCGTCCGGCAGAGATCGAGGACTGGTCGCACATAGTCCAGGAATGCTATTCTCTGTTTGCCGAGCAGTCCTGGCTTCCCGTGGCCAGCCTGGTCCTGGGCCTGCCCGGTGAGAGAGCAGAGGATGTGGTCAAGACCACAGAGCTGGTGGAGTCGCTCATGGACTACACCGGCCTCATGCTTCCCCTCTTCTTCACCACAATCGCTGACACCAAGCTCGGCGGCAGCAAGGGATTTTCCAGAGAGGATGCCCTGCCGGAGCACTGGCAACTGGTGGGGCTGTGCCTGGAGTACAACCTGCGACACCTCAAAAGTCTGCACCGCTTCTATCAGGAGAGGATGACCGCCGGGCCGGGCGTCCACCTGGCCCTGAGGGGCATAAACCTTCTGGCGGACATGGTGCTGAGCAAATACATGAAGAGGATGAAAAGAGGAGAGCCGCCCAATTAGATTGTGGAGCAACTCGAATTAGGGGATAGAATCTGAGAACACAAAACGAAATTCAGTAATTCTCCAAAACAGATCTCACCACGCTCTTGTGATCCCCCTTAAGGGAATAGACATTGTGGTCCCCGGAGACATCGATGCTCAGAATGCCAAGACGGGTGTTCATCAGTCCCACCATGGCCGAGACTCCGCGGTAGCTTACATCAAAGCCCTCCTTGGCGAGATAAGTGAAGACATCCTCGGTAGTATAGGCTCCATCGCTCAAAAACAGCTTCAAGACCGCCTTTCTTATGCCTATTCCATCTCGCTTAAGATAGTTTCTGAGCCTCTCCTGGATCCTTCCCTCTGCGTTCTCCATCCGGCAAAATCACCGCCCTCAACCAATGAATTTAAGGATTATAAATGTATTCTCTCCACCACAATCCCGTCCGGGAGGGGATATCTCTCCACCAGGCATAGATCGCAATCGATTTCCTTCAGTTCTTTAGCTATATCCTCCAGGATGGCCGCCGCGATATCGATCCCTCCCTTCCTCAGACAATACATCTGCTCCGGGACGCCCAGATCCTCCAGAATGGGCAAGACCAAAGCCGCGTCTCCATCTATGGTGCCGTGGATTATGGTGCCCTCCTGGCTGATACAATCAAAGGGGCGGGCATTGCGCCTGGCCCGGCGCAGCAGCCTCTCTCGAAGCTGCACCGCATCTTTAAACCGGGATGGGCAGTAGTGAGCCCGGATATCCTCTTTCAGGAAGTGCCGCCGGGCAGTCTCCTCGCTTCCCAGAACAGCGCAGCCCAGCTCCACAGGCATGAAGCCCTCTGCTGCCAGGGCAGCATAATTGGTCTCGGAGAACTCCAGCTCGTTCAGGTTTAGAAAGTCTATGCCTAGGCTTACGGCGTCACTTATCCTCCTCTCATCGCCCGGTATCGCCGGCAGTTCTACACCGGTGGACATGCCCGTAGCCTTTGAGAACTCCACGCTTTTGCTGTACCCCCCAGCGCTCCCGATTATGTGGAATCTTATCTCATCAAGGCCAGCGGAGTGCAGCTCTTCAGCCTCCCTCTTGCCTATGGCCACGGTCGTGTAGAGGTGTATGTGGTGGCTCTCTCCGAATTCCTTCTTCAGCAGACGCATCAGGTGCGTTGTTCGTTCCATGAACATCAGGGGCTCTCCACCCGTTATGCCGGTGCCCAAAGCTCGCATGCGCTCTGCTTCCTCGATTATCTCATCGTCCCTGCTGACCGGTCTCTCGTTGGCGTAGATGACATCTCTGCCCTTCTTCTTCTCTGAGAGCGGGCAGTAAAAGCATCTCCTGTTGCACTCGCCGCTGACGAACAGCACGAGCTTGGCTCCTCTCTCGCACAGTCTGCATCCCTGAGCAGTTCTTACCATTCTCATAGGAATGGGATTGCGCGGAATAAAGCTTTCCGGTGGCAAAACGAGGGTCTGTTTCAACGCGCAGATCATGGACAGCTATCCCACGCTCTGCACTAGAACCGCGGATTTATAGCAGAAAACCATCTTTCATCCCGTTTTCTGCTAGCAGGCGGGAATCGTTCAAACCAGATTTCGCGCAGCTCTACATGCAGATCTTGGCAAAGCCTTACAAGCAGATCTCGCGTAGCGAGATCATGATCTGCAAGTACGCCGATTCGCCTTTGGCAAATCATGATTTCAAGCTTCGCTTGAAATCGGTGTGTTTGCAAATCTGTTTATTCCGTTCAATCTGTCAGGTTATCGACTATGATCATCCTGAGTGGTCTCAAGGCTTTTTGAGAATGGTCTCCTTTGTTCTGTATTCTATGTCCCTCTTTCTCAGGACCATGAGCATCAGGGCTTCATCATGGAGGTGTTCTCCATACCTTGCCTTGAGCTCCCTGAACGCTGCAGAAGATTCGTATGGGTCGCTGACAAGAGAGAGCATCTCCAGAACGGTCCTCGAGCCCTTCAGTGAGTCCTCTATCGTCTTAGGATCAAAATCCCTCATGCTGACACTTTTCGGGTCTATGGCCAGCCTTATCCTGCCGTCTATCTCCTCTATCAGCCCGTTAAGAAATGCAAGCCTTATCAGGTCTTCTACGACTCTCGGCGGGATCCAACCCATGTTTATTGATATGTAGTTGATGAAGCTCTTCTTATCCAGTTCGCTGACGCCGTAGCTTATGAACGGGCTTGCGACAGCGGCCCTCAGGGTTTTATCCTCCTGTGACAACGCGCATCACCTCCAGAACATCCCCCTCTCGCACGGCCTCATCAAGCGGAATGAGTGACCCATTCTTCAGCACAAGATGCTCGTTCTCTTCAAGCCCAAGCGCCTCCAGGATCTCTGTCACGGCGGCACCCTCATCCACGCAGAGTGTGCGCTCTGTACGGTTGATGAAAACCTTTATCAGCACGCAATAAGATAGCGATGTGCGTATATAAACGCTGGGGTAGCTTAGCGGACTAAAGCGCCGGCCTCGAGAGCCGGTGGGCGCAAGCCCTCGAGGGTTCAAAATAGCCCTTTCTTGGAAAGAAAGCGCTATGCGTAAAGGCCATGAGGATCCCTCCCCCAGCGCTGGATTTTTGAAACTTTTGATTGGTGCGGCGCACAGGGGTAAGCGTCGTGAAAAAAAGAATGCGCTGTTGATCAGGTCTTGCGGCTCCCGATCGGTGCCTTCCGTCGGCTTTACGCCATTTCGAATGCTTAAATATAAGCAATGCGGTATTGCGGTTGATGAACCAGATCAGGAAGATGATCGACGGTACGGTGGATGATAGCATCTACAGGCGCATTGGCTGGATGTACGTTTCATACGTCCTGATCCTGGTGCCGGTGACGGTGTTGAGCTGCTTTTTGCTGCCTGAGGGGATCCTGAGGGGCAGAAATCCTGCCGTGAGTGCGCTGGATTTGTCTCCAAATCTGTGGGCTTCAGCGCTCCAGATATTCGGATACAACCTGATACCGACCTCGCTCATAATCTGCGGAAACCTCATAGCACAGAAGTCAAGGATATCAAAGGAGAGGTTCGTTCCTGTGGGATACACGGCGTTCTGGGTCATCACCTTCATGTGGGGTCTGTACCTCGGCACGTGGTCCTTTGAGGTGGTGACCGAGGCTCCGCCTCTGTACCTCAGGCTTGTGCGGGGCTTTGATGTCCTTCATTATGCGGGATTCTATGAGCTCTCCGCTTACCTTCTTGCGGCCGTGGTCTCGTTCAGGTTCACGCTGTGGTACTCGGATGGTAAGGAGTTGGTCTCCAGTAAGAAGTGGGCGGATGTCAGTCTGTCAGGAGCTGAAAAAATCGCCTTTGCCCTCGTGTTCGTCCTCCTGTTCGCAGGGGCGTTCATCGAGTCCTACGGGATAATCAATCTGGCTGGTGGCTGAGACGTGCGTTGTTCGCTCCTGCGGGCCAACAAGTCCGATGACGCCGTTTTGTCGCGCGGGACATGGTTGGATCATACCAGAGCGCGGTCTGATGGTAAATGCTGATCCAGCAAAGGATTAATCTCGTGGAACAGAATATACTCCCGTGATGCCGAATGGAACGGATGAAGGGTCTTCAAATAAGCCGCGTATATGCGTGGTAGGATCTTCGAACATGGACCTGCTAGCGAAGGTGCCGAGACTTCCAAGGCTGGGCGAGACCCTTATCGGTAGCCACTTCCATATGGGCTTTGGCGGAAAGGGAGCCAACCAGGCCGTCATGGCAGCCAAGCTGGGAGCTAAAGTCACGATGGTGACAAAGCTTGGCAGGGACATGCTGGGGGAGGCTACCTACAAAAATTACCAGGACAACGGGATAGGCACGGGTTATATATCCTGGTCTGATGCCGGCAGCGGGGTTGCTCCCATATTCGTTGACGACGAGGGCAACAACTTCATAGTGATAGTCCCGGGAGCGAACTTTGATCTGACGCCGGAGGACGTGCGTGAGGCGGAGAGCGCGATAAGCGAAGCGGACGTCGTCGTATGCCAGCTCGAAGTGCCGCATGAGACAACTCTGGAGGCTCTGAGGCTGGCGAAGAGAGGCGGGGCCGTGACGCTGTTCAACCCGGCCCCCGGCGTGCCCCTCTCTGACGAATTTTTCAGACTCAGCGATATAATAGCTCCAAACGAGGTGGAGGCCGGCGACATGCTAGGCAAACGCGTAGAGACCCTTGATGATGCGGAAGAGGCCGTCAGGGAGTTTTTAAGAAGAGGTAGCAGGGTTGGGATTGTTACTCTCGGAGAGAGAGGAGCTATGGTGGGTGACGATAGCGGTGTCGTTCACGTGCCCTCCCTGAGCGTTAATGCCGTTGATTCTACTGGTGCGGGTGATGCCTTCATCGGCACCATGGCCTACTTCATCGCTACTGGTGTTCCATTGCTCCGGACGGTCCGCATCGCTAATGTTGCCGCGGCGATATCCGTCACCAGGGTAGGTACCCAGGTGTCTTTCCCCTCGAGGGAAGAGATAGACCAAGCCTGCGCAGGAGCTTTTAAAGGGGAACGCTGAAGCTCTGGCGCTGGTTGAGGTTCACATATTGAATCCGGCGTACAGCAGTGCCATGGTTATCAGTACGAGGGCTCTTCTCAGAGTCAGGGGCATGAACGCTCCCAGGGGCTCCTGAAAATCCACCAGGAACGCCAGGGCGAAGAAAGAGAGGGCTATGATCAATGCTTTTGTTCTGCGCTTTCTGTCCTTCATCACAAGCGCGTAGGCCAGAAAGCATATCGGCGCTATCAGCGTCATGGCTATCGATAACCAGATGGCGGCACTCGCGCCCCCACCCATCACCCACTCCATGAAACGGGGCGAGGCGTAACTGGCGTACGGCGGGTACAGCATTATGAGTGTGACTATAGTGACATCCTCCCACGATTGAAATCGTGGGCTTCCAGCGGAAAAAACTAAAGTTGTGGTGCTACAGCTCTTCCGCTTATAGTTCCTTGTTCACCGACACAGCTCGCCTCTGGTTCTGCTCCAGAGGTGGAGGCCGTATCTCCGAAGGCGTTGATTCCCGTGTGCCCCACGGTACCTTTTCTCTTGCCCTCTCGAGTACGTTCTTCGCCGCATTCACGTCCCTGTCCTCTTCGTACCCACAGGAAGGACACCTGAAGACCCTATTCGACAGCGGGATGTGCTCTTTTAGCTCTCTCCCACATGCGGAGCAGGTCTGTGACGTGTTGTTAGGTCGAACCTTCACGATAGTCCCGCCAGCCCTTTCAGCCTTGCAGGACAGCAGGTGAAGGAACTCCGACCAACCGGCATCGGATATCGCCTTTGACAGGCGCCTGTTCCTGACCAATCCCTTGACATTCAGTTCCTCGACCGCTATGAAACCGTAGTTGTCGGCACAGATCCTTGCGGTCTTGTGGAGGAAATCGCTCCTCTGGTTTCCCACCTTCTCGTGCAGGACCGCGACCTTATGCCTCGCTTTCCTCCTGTTCTTCGATCCTTTCTTCTTTCTCGACAGTCTCCTCTGCGCCCTCTTCAGCCTCTTCTCTGCCTTTATCAGAAAGCGCGGATTCTCAACCATCGTTCCGTCCGATAAAGTAGCAAAGGAGGAGATGCCCACATCTATGCCTATCTCCTTCTCCCTGTTCGGGTGCTCCCTGACCTCTGTGGGCACCTCGCAGGAGAGGATGGCGAACCACTCCCCGGAGGGCACTCTCTTTATGGTCAATGTCTTTATCCTGCCCTCCATCTCTCTGTGCAGGACTACCGGGATCCTGCCTATCCTTGAGACCTTGAGTTTGTTCCCGTCTATGCCAAAACCGCTCTGCGGGTATGTGATGGACCTCACGCGCTTCTTGAACCTTGGATACCCTGCATTTATGTGCTCTCCTCTTTTCTTCCTCTTTACCCTGCCGAAGAAGTTGTTGAAGGCCTTTGCCAACCGGTCTGCGCAGTTCTGAAGTACCTGCGAGTATACTTCAGAGAACTCTGGATTCTCTTCCTTTACCTCCCGGATCACCCTGCACATCTCCGCCTTGCCGCACAGGTTCGTCCCATCCTTCTCGTATGCCTCCAGCGCTCTGCTTAACAGAATATTGTAGATGCTGCAGCACAGGTCAAAGGATGCGAGAAGCCTGTCCTTCTGCTTGCGCGAGGGATAGATCCTGAACTTGTATGCCTGTAGCACCACAATTATGCTGTGTATGCCATGCCATATCTATCTTTCTATCACACCAGTACTTCCGAAGGTAGATGGAG
>DAEG01000082.1 GCA_002495235.1 Euryarchaeota archaeon UBA287
CTGTTCAGGAACCCGCTGGCCGACCCGTACATACTCGGCACATCCTCAGGCTCTGCGCTATTCGCCATCCTGATAGCTCCCTCACCTCTTGAGCCCCTTCTGGCCTTTGTCGGCGGTGTGGCAACCACGATGATGGTGTACGCGATGGCATGGAGGGAGAGGACCGAGACGCTCTTGCTTGTCGGTATGGCCATGGGTTCTCTGGCCAGTTCTCTGCTGTCCCTGCTGCTCTTCACCAAGACCTCCGCCCTGTCTTCGATGCTCTTCTGGCTTTTTGGAGGTCTGGGCCTGTCGACGTGGGGCAGGACCTATCTCCTTCTCACAGCTCTCGTCCTATCCATGCTGCTTGTGCTACCTCTCTCCATGGAGCTGGATTCCCTGCTTCTCGGCGAGGAGAAAAGCAGGTATCTGGGAGTGGATGTGAGAAAGCTCATGTTCTGTCTTTTACTGGTCACATGCGCCATAACCAGCCTCTCCGTTGCTGTTGCGGGCATGATAGGCTTTGTCGGATTGATGGTGCCGCACCTGTGCAGGAGGATCGTGGGGCCCAAGCACAGAGTGCTCATACCGTTCTCGGTGATCGCGGGAGGTGTGTTTCTGCTGTTTGCTGATGTCCTGGCGAGAGTGATCCTCGCCCCGAACGAGGTACCCATAGGCATAATCACCTCTATGTGCGGGGCCCCTTTCTTTATGTACCTTGTGTGGAGGCAGAGAAATGCTGTGCGTAGATGGGGTTGAATTCTCATTTGACGAAAAGATACTCAGAGGCATAAGCTTTGAGGCAGAGCGCGGAGATCTGATCTCCATCCTAGGCCCCAACGGCAGTGGCAAGACAACGCTGCTCAGGTGCATAAGCGCCGCGCTGAAGCCGCAGAGGGGGAGTGTTTACATAGACGGCAACAGCGTTCATGCGCTGAAAAGCAGGGACGTAGCAAAGCGTTTCGCCTTTGTGGAGCAGGGCTCGCCCACAGGCTATGATCTCTCCGTGAGAGACATCGTCATGCTGGGCAGGCTGCCGCAAATTAAACGTTTCTCTCTGCCCTCCGAGGATGACAGGCTGAAGGTTGAAAAGGCCCTGTCGATGGTCGGTGTCGGTGATCTGGCTGAGAGGCGGTTCGATGAGATCAGCGGGGGTGAGAAGCAGAAGGCGCTCATAGCTCTGGCTCTGGTTCAGGACGCGGACATCCTTCTCATGGACGAACCTATCAGCAATCTCGACATAAGAGCGCAGCTCGACATAATGAAGCTGCTGCGAACGCTCTGTGCGGAAGGGAAGCTGGTCATAGTCACGACGCACAACGTGAGTCTTGCCGCTCACTTCTCGGACAGGATCCTGCTGCTGAAAGAGGGTAGGCAGGTGGCCTTCGGGACTCCCGGCATTGTCATAAGCGATGAGCTGATGAGAGAGGTGTTTGGTGTCGGTCTGTCCATCGCGGGAGAGATCAGAAGCAGCTCAAAAAAGAGGGGAAAGGTGCACGTCATATGCGGTGGTGGCACAGGGGCTTCGCTGCTCGAGAGGCTCTACGATTTCGAATTGAGCACTGGTGTCCTGAATCTGTTTGATTCTGACCATGAGAAGGCTGTCGAGCTTGGAGCGGACATAGCAGAAGAAGCGCCTTTTGCTCCGATAAGCGACCCGGCTTTTGAGAGGAACATGGAACTTATAGAACGGGCAGATCTCATCATAGTGACAGGCTTTCCGGTAGGCCACGGCAACATGAGGAACATAGAGGCAGCGCTTGAAGCGCGCAGAAGGGGGAAGGAAGTGATTGTTTACGGCAGATGCGAGGATTTCACAGGTGGAAAGGCGGGGCCCTTGATAGAGGAGCTGGAGAGAGCCGGCAGGCCCTTTACGGAGGAAGGAGCGCTCCTGGAGTTTATTCACTCCAGATAATCTCTCTCTAGCTTCTCTCCGAACTTTGTGCCTCTGGCGCAGACAATGCAGAGATTTTTTGTGTTGTCAAAGCACGAACTGCATACCAGTCTACCGCAGGCTGGGCACGTGTTGAGCTCGCTGAAAGAGCCACAGAGATCACATTTGCTCTGCATAATGGTCATTGAAGGATTAGAATATAAAACTTTCTCGAACAAAGATGCAGAATTATCATTCTCACATATGACTCGGGTGCGCAATCCTTTTTTAGGAAAGTTATATATAGGAGTTAACGTAATAACACATAAGTTTCATAAAGGAGGGATAAAAGTGGAAGCAAAGAAAGGAAAAGCTCTCAGCGGATTGCTCGTAGTACTGCTGGTGAGTTCTCTTCTGGTGGGCTTAAACGTTTTTGCCCAGGAAGGGACTGCGCCAGAGGAACAGGCGCCGCAGGTGCCGTTGTTCGGTACCATTTCGGGAGATGTCAGAGATGTGGATAACAACCCAATAACGAACGTGACGGTCTATCTAACAAATGATACGATCACTACGTTCGAGGATGCAGAGGCTGCAGGATTGGCTCTTGTGGGACCTGATGTTTCAAAGCTCTTCCCGGTAAAGGAAGTGACTGAAGGAACGGAAGTAGCCGTAGAGCCGGTTCCTGTTCCTGAGGAACAGGCAGAGACCGCACCTAGGAGACAGGGCACTTCCTACAGCTTGGCCGGTCTACCGCTGATCGGGAGCATAATAAGGATGTGCGAGAACATTCCGCTCATCGGTATGATCTTCAGGATCTGCGTGAGGCTAGTTGATCTGGTCACATGCGTCTCTGTATGCGGTCCGATATGCTCTCGCATACCGCTCATAGGCAGCATATGCAACATGTGCTTTGGGGTCGAGGTTCCTTCAGAGGAGCCGAAGCCGGTCACGCCCGTAACGCCAGTAAAGCCGGTCACGCCAGTAGCGCCAGTAGCGCCGGTCACGCCCGTAACGCCAGTAGCGCCGGTTATTGTGACACCCGGAGTGGGAGAGATAGCGCAGCCCTCTGTAGAGGCCGCTCACTATGTGCTTAAGAACGTTCCGGCCGGGACATATTCTGTCAATGCAAGGGCTCTGAGAGCAGATGGAAAGGTAATATCTGGCAGGGCTCTCAATGTGACTGTAGCGCCACTCGCCACATCAACAGCGGACGTCGTGCTTGATGTTGCAAGGCCGTACTCGATGGTCATCAGTGCACACCCAGTTGAGGTATCCGCATACCTTGAGGGAATATTCGCTGAGCCGGAGACGGTTGAGGTTAAAGCGCAGTTGCTCGACTACTTCAGTCAGCCCGTCGGTTTAGGATACGAGGTAACCTTCAGCGCTGATGCGGGGACAATACCGATGGATCCTGTGATGACAAATGAGACCGGTATGGCTCTTGCCACATACACGGCAGACACCCCTGTGGCGGGAGATGTGCTCATTACCGCAACATACGTGGATCCTGAGACGCTGATAGTGATATCTGCCAACACGACGATAAGGCTGTCCGCACCAACGGGAACGATCTCTGGTATGGTCACAGATGGATACAACAACCTGCTCGCGGGAGTGAACGTGGAGCTCTATCTGAACGGTGAGCCTGCAACGTTCTACATGGGCAGTGAACCAGCCGTTATCACAACAAATGCCAACGGTGGCTTCACCTTCCAGAACCTTGTGCCGAACGCTGCCGGAGAGTTCTACGAGGTCAGGGTCTCTAGCGAGAGAACTGCCACAGTAGGAAAGGCCAAGGCAGTGGTCGAGGTCGGTTACACAACCACCGCGAACGTGGTCCTTCCTCTGGAGCTCGCACCCGGCAATGTTGAAGGCCAGGTGACGGACTCAGTGGGTAACCCTGTCTCTGGTGCTGAGGTCAGCATAGAGGGAGTAACACCGATAATGTCTGACGAGGAGGGCAACTTTGCCTTCCATGGCCTCTATCCTGGAGACTACACCGTGGCGGCCAGTGCCAAGGGAGAGACAGCGGAGGAGCTCGTGACAGTGGTGGAGAATGAGACCGTCTATGTCACAGTCGTTCTGCCGATCGTGCCACCGAAGCTCGACATAACCGCGCCGGAGAACGTGACCGAGGGCGACTCGTTCAACGTCACAGTGTCCCTCAATGGACAGCCGGTGTCGGGAGCCGTTGTCACCATAGGCGACCAGATGGCGGTCACAAAGGCAGACGGTGTGGCCCAGCTCAAGGCGCCGGATGTTGAGAGCGACCAGACTCTGACGATGACAGCCTCAAGCGCTGAGGCGGACGGTAGCGCAGACATCCTCGTGAAGAACAGGGCTGGCATACCCGGTTTCGAGGCAATAGTCGCGCTGCTCGCCATAGGCCTTGCGGGAGCTGTTGTCGCTCTGAGAAGAAGGAAGCGCTAAGCTTTCTTCCCCCCCTTTTTTTAATTTTTGTTTTTTTTGTTGTTTTGCCCGACCGTCTTCGGAGGCTAGGCCTGTCACGAACTTTTATAGTCCGATGTTGCATTCTCACTCCATAGCGACCTGTACGTTGATGCTCCGATGCAGCTCCTTGTGTCCGCCTGCATTCCATGGGCCGTTCCGTATCTGATCACAAAGCGGAGGAAGATCCCGGACTTCATGACCACCGACCCATCCTGTCGGGGGGTGTCCTGATAATGATCCTGGTGGGCGGTGTTCTAGACGTGCTTGCATCGTAATTATCCTTTTTGCTCTTTGGAGTCAACGTGAATGTGATTCTGTGGCGTTGTTGGCGAATCACTTAACAAGGAAGTATTGATATCATGGGTTTGGCGATTAAAAAGGTGGTTTTGTTGTTTTTATTCGGCCGCGTGGGAGACCACGCACATAGCCGTGATTAACCCGCTACCGGTGTAGTTTTTCAGACATTGAGTATTAAGAAACTCTTCATCTACTGGGCGCGAATATGCTGTTTCCGATGATGTGGGAATTGTTTTACGGTGCTGGCGCTGGTGGCCATAGACACGGTTAAAAACAGAAAGATGGAGATGGAAAGACGGGAGCTATTGGAAAAGATGGTGAGTAAGTATGAAGAGTACATAGGACCTGTTGCAAAGACCATAGCAAAAGACGTGATTGAGAAGGAGAAGAAGTGACAAACCTTTAAATGTGGGTTGTTTGATTGGTCATATGCGTGCATTTGCTGTCCTTCTCATCGCCGCGGCCTTGTATCTCATAGCCTATTTCTTCTACGGCAAAAGGCTGGAGAAAAACGTGGTAAAGGCCGATAAGGACGCGCAGACTCCAGCGGTTAGGCTGCGCGACGATGTCGATTACTGCCCTACGAACCGCTACGTGCTCTTCGGTCATCATTTCGCCAGCATCGCAGGAACTGGACCGGTGCTGGGGCCGGCGATGGCTATGGCCTGGGGCTGGTTGCCGGGGCTCCTGTGGGTCTGGCTCGGGAACATCTTCATAGGGGCCACGCACGATTATCTCGCCCTTATGGCCAGCGTCCGTTACGACGGAAAATCCATCCAGTGGGTTGCCGGCAGGATCATGAACAGGAGGACGTCATACACCTTTGGTATCTTCATATGGTTCACGATGATCCTGGTGATAGCGGCCTTCATAAGCGTCACGGCCAGCATGTTCGTCTCCACACCGCAGGCAGCGACTCCGGCCGTTGCCCTCATCTTTATTGCCATGCTCATAGGCTTTCTGATGTACAGGACAGGGATGGGCTTCAGATCCTCAACGATCCTGGGCGTCATTCTTCTCATAGCGACCACCTTTATGGGCTACGCGCTCCCGCTGAATCTCAGCTATGGACAGTGGAATGTTGTGCTCTTTGTCTACATAGTCTTTGCATCGGCGCTGCCTGTCTGGTCGCTGCTCCAGCCGAGGGGGTACCTGGACTCTTTTCTGCTGTACGCGGGGCTGGCGCTTGGCTTTTTTGCCCTGGTCTTCACATTCAGTCCATTTGATTTTCCCGCCTTCACACTTTTCAGCGCCAATGTCATCGGAAGCGGCAATGGCATACCGTCCCCCTTCCTGCCGGCTGTCCCTCTCATCATAGCCTGCGGTGCGCTATCGGGCTTTCACTCGATCGTTGGCAGTGGAACCACCAGCAAGCAGCTTGACAATGAGGTTAACGGGCTGATGGTGGGTTATGGAGGCATGCTCACGGAGGGCTTTCTGGCAACGATAGTCATAGCCAGCATCGCGATCTTTGGCACTGCGGTGATAGCTAAGAATGCGAGCATCATAGAGTCTGCCGGTTACAGCGTTTCAGCGCTCCTGAGTGATCCCGTGTATCTCGGAGAGAACTACCTGGGGGTGACAAACCTGTTCGAGGGGGCGCCAACTTTCTTTGCCATGTGCTATGCCACTCTCCTTGAGAACTTTGCGGGTATACCCTACGATTTCGGGATGATCTTCACTATACTCTGGCTGAGCTCCTTTGCCATGACGTCACTCGACACCGCTGCAAGGCTTGCGCGGTTTACGTGGCAGGAGCTTCTGGAGCCTGTCAAAGGATTCAACATGCTCAAGAATCGCTGGGTAGCCAGCATAATGCCCGCCCTATTCGGCGTGATACTCTCATATGGTGGCACATACTCACAGCTCTGGCCCGCTTTCGCAGGAATGAACCAGCTTCTGGCGAGCATAGCGCTCCTGACGTCGTCTGTGTGGGTCACGAAGTATCTGAGGGCTGAGAGAAAATACGTCTATCTCACGGTCATACCCGCCATATTCCTGTGGTTGCTGGTCACGGCGGCTCTGTTGTGGTACTTACTGTACGTGAGGCCCATAACGATAGGCGTGGAGATCATGCTGGCGATCGGTCTGGTCCTTAACTTTGTTCTGCTCTACGATTTCCAGAACAGGATGAGACTACCGGGAGAGGTGACTTCTTGATCGCCTTGAGCTCTCATTCCGGGCTGCCGCGAAAGAGTGGCGCCATCGCAATGGGCTTGGGGCTTGATGACATGCCGCTCCGGACAGGGGGCTCGTTATAACCATGATCCGCCTTTTTATGCAGAGCGATCTCGCCGGTGAAACAGCAGTGGTGGATGTGCCGTCTCTCTCATGGTCTGCTGTGACGAGTCAGTTCCCAGCATCGTGCACGGAGGTCTGAATATGGATGTAGAGCTCCTCTCTCTGATCCTTCTCCTGAGCGCTGTAGCGATGTACCAGTTCTTCAGGGGAAGGAAGTTGAACCTCATGATGATGAGCAAGGTCTCAAAGGGCCTTGAGACCGCTTTAAAGCCAACGGACAAGGAATACGCGTGGCTTGGCGGCTACGTCGGTTTCAGGGCAAACTACAGCCTTGAGCACGGAGAGGTTGAGGCGACTCTCACGCTCCTTCCGCGTCAGGCTCTGCTGTACCTTCCCGTAAGCCTTCTGGTTAACAGGTCCGACAGGCTTTATCTCGTGTTCAGGGGCAGAATAGCTCTGGAAGAGATCCACATATTCGGAAAGAGAAGGATGCTCAGGAGAGGTGAGAGAAGAGAGCTGAAAGGACTGAAGCTGGAAAAGATGGGCGGCTTTGGATTTTCGGGCGATAGCACGGAAGCATCAGAGCTGATCGAGCGATTGTCTCTGGACAGCAGGACCCTGTTTCACCTTTACGCAAAAGAGGATCACATCTTCATTCTCATGGATCCCAAGGGGCGGATAGATCTGAGCGGGGTTCTATCCCTGCTGTCGTTATGAAATCCGGCAGATACGGACTGGATGCGCGCGGGTCTAGCACTTGCACACGGCGTCTTTTGCGAATCTGTTCTTCTACTGGTCAGATGCGCTGATTTTTGTGCGATCAGCGCCTACATGGCTCACATCTCCGGGAAAACAGATATGAAATGGCACGTTCTTTATCGTTTATGAACGAGAAGATAATGGAAGCAGTGGAGAAAGTGTCTCCCAGTGTTGTGACGATAAGCACTGTCACTCTGGCGCAGGATTTCTTCTTCAGGACAGTGCCCGTCCAGGGCATGGGATCCGGGGTTATAATAGACGAGAAGGGTTACATTCTCACAAACGCGCACATAGTCGGAGGCGCAGACAAACTGGAGGTCGCCCTCAGCGACGGCAGGACCATGGAAGGCGCTGTTGTCGGCACGGATACGGCATCAGACATCGCGGTTGTAAGAATAAAAGCATCGGATATCAAGGCTGCCTCACTCGGAGACTCTGACGGATTGAGAGTTGGTCAGGTTGCCATAGCCATAGGAAATCCGTTCGGTTTTATGCTGGGCGGGCCGACGGTGACTGTGGGGGTTGTCAGTGCCGTGCACCGACACATACAGGCAGAGAACACGATATACGAGGATCTTGTTCAGACCGATGCCGCCATAAACCCCGGAAACTCCGGTGGTCCCTTGATAGATGAGGATGGGAAGGTCATAGCAATAAACACGGCGATGATCCCCTACGCTCAGGGCATAGGTTTCTCCATCCCGATAAATTCCGCCCGCGAGATATCCTCGGAGCTGATAGCTCATGGGAGGGTTACCAGACCATGGCTTGGTGTCGTGGGTACGGATGTGAATGATGAACTCGCCAGGAGATACGCCCTCTCGATCTCTGAGGGTGCATTCATAATGCAGGTCTCAAGAGATTCGCCTGCCAACATGGCGGGCATAAAGCCTGGCGACATAGTTATCCAGTTCGACAACGTATCCATAGATTCCATGGATGGCCTGCGAAAAGCAGTGGGAAATGCAAAAGTTGGAGAGAAACATCAGGTGAAGGTGGCCAGAGGATCCAAACTTCTCACGCTACCCCTGGTGCTTGAGGTAGGGCCCTAGAACTCAACACCCTCTCTCGCCTCTACGCCTCTACTGTACGGGTGCTTTATCTCTCTCATCTCCGTCACGTAGTCTGCTCTGTCGATGACCTCTTCTCTCGCGTATCTGCCCGTTAGCACGAGCTCCGTGTTCCCTGCTCTCACGATGAGATCGAGCACTCTCTCCAGGGCGATAAGTCCATAGTCTACCGCCACATTTATCTCATCGAGCACCAGCAGATCGCACTCGCATACTAATTTTTCTGCTCTCTCCAGAGCCTTTTCTGCCAGCTCTATGTCCTCCCTATCAGGTTTCTCTCTGTCGACGAACTCTGCCCGGCCGAACTGCTCCACCTCTATGCCCAGCGCTCTCAGTGCTGTTATCTCGCCGTACCTGCCATTTTTCATGAACTGGATCATAGCGACCTTCTTGCCCCTGCCAAAGGCCCTGATGGCCAGGCCTATGGCCGCCGTGGTCTTACCCTTCCCGTTGCCCGTGTAGACGTGTATCATCTCATCTCCCTCCTCAACAACTTGCCGCTGGCGCTCTTCGGTATCCTGTCAACGAACTCTATCCTGGCAGGGCATTTGTAGCCGGCGATGCGCTCTCTGCACCAGTCTATCAGCTCTCTCTCACTCGCCCCCTCGCTCACCACGAAGGCCTTTACTATCTCTCTGCCCTCTTCATCACGGCTCTTTGTGGCGCAGGCCTCCCTGACCTTTTTATTCTCCCTAAGCACTCCTTCCACCTCCTCCGGCAGTACCTTATATCCTGACACGTTTATGATCTCATCCTTTCTGCCCACTAGGTATATGTAACCTTCCTCGTCGCAATAGCCGAGATCCTCCGTGTGAAGCCATCCGTCTCTCAGAGCTCTCTCGCTATCCTTATCGTTCATCCAGTAGCCCTTCATGATCTGTGGTCCACGAAAGAACAGCTCACCCGTCTCACCCGACCCTAAGTCAGAGCCCTGGTCATCCACGACCCTGAAGGTCACCCCGGGCACAGGGACGCCCACTGAACCGTGTTTTGCCCTTCTGGGGGGGGTTATGGTGAGCTGAGCCGCAGACTCTGTGAGTCCGTAGCCCTCGAGCAGCTCGCACCCGACCCGCCTCTCGAACGCTTCAATATCCTGTGTTTTCATGGACGCACCGCCCACAAAGCACACTCTCAGAGATGACAGGTCATGGTTTTCGTCCCGGGATATGGCCACGAATATGGGTGGAACACCCGTGCATATGGTGCATTTCTCCCGTTCGATTGCGTCGCATGCCTCCTTGGTGCTGAACTTTTTGAGAATGACCACCTCGGAGCCGCAGAGTATGGAGCCGCAGAGGCTCTCGACCAGACCAAGGACGTGAGAGAACGGCAGAACGGCCAGACTCCTGTCCTCGTGGCTCTTCCTGCACCATGCGCTGCCGCTCTGTGCGTTTGCCAGCACGTTCCTGTGAGTGAGCATCACACCCTTCGGATCTTTTGCTGTGCCGGACGTGTACATGACTAGTGCCACATCATCCGGTGTGACCTCTGCACCTTTTTTTTGTGATTCAACGGCTTCAAGTCTCTCAAGAAGCTCATCGCGCCCTCCGTTGATTAGTGAATCAGGATCCGTGTGTAGCACCGTTAGCTCTCTCTCTGGATCGTGTTCTCTCTCGCATACGAGGATCCTCGGCTGGCAGTCGGAGAGTACGTTTGAGATCTCTCTTTCCTCGTACTCAGGATTTATGGGGACCAGGATCGCTCCAATCCTTGAGGAGCCGTACAGCGCGAAAAGGAATTGCGGACAGTTGCGCACGCACATCGCCACTCTGTCACCTTTTTTCACTCCGAGGGAGGTCAGCAGGGAGGCAAAACGGTCTGCATAGCTTTTGAGCTGTGAGTAGCTCAATCTCCTGCCATAGAAGTCTATAGCGTTGTTCTGCGGGAATTTTCTGGCGCTGTCATCAAGGCTTTCATACAATGTGCTCTGCATGGTCAGAACAGAAATGGCGTGGAGTATATTATGCTTTTCATCTATCGCGGGGATCGCCGGATGTGCAGGGATTGCCGGAAAATAAACAGAGATGCATAGCGTAGGCGCTTTTCTGCAGTATCCATGCGGAGGCAGTGGAGATACGGTTATGCAGGCCACGGATCCAGTCTCATCCACCTACAAAAATCGTAAGTTATAAGACCGAAAAACAAGATGGGAAGTATGCGACAAAACAGGCTCGCGATCCTGAGTATGTCTTTTCTAGCGATAGTGTCTATAAGTGTCGCAATCACGGCAGTGCGGCCTTATTTCGGCGCCATTGAAGGAAATATAAGGGATGTAAGTAACAGACCGATAACGAACGTGACGGTCTATCTGACGAACGATACTATCACCACGTTCGAGAAGGCTGAGGCTGCAGGGTTGTATGCCGCAGGGCTTTGCGCCTCAAAGAGCTCCCGCACAGCAGGAAGCGCTCCTGTTGAAGTCCACTATGTCCTGAATAATGTTCCGACCGGCATGTACACGGTAAATGCGAGGGCAGTACGAGATGATAGAGCGGTGGTATCGGGCAGGGCTCTCTACGTGGCAGTAGCTCCGTCCATAA
>DAEG01000053.1 GCA_002495235.1 Euryarchaeota archaeon UBA287
GTTCGAATCCCTCCAGGCCCGCTGACAGGGAGGAAAAAATGGAAGTGAGAAAACACGTGCTTGTTCCGCCCCATGAGATAATGAGTGAGGCAGAGGTGGAGAGGCTTCTGGCTAGCTACGGGATAACTAGAAGGGAGTTGCCCAAGATCATGATAAACGATCCCGCCATAACGGATCTGGGAGCGAAGGGCGGAGATGTGGTGAGGATAAAGAGGAGCAGCTCTATCTCAGGTATTTCGTATTATTATAGAGTGGTGGTGGAAGAATGAGAGAGCTTGTAGATGTGTATTTCAGAGAAAAGAGCCTGGTGGAGCACCAGCTCGAGTCCTTCAACGATTTTCTGGAGAACAGGCTTCAGAGGATAGTTGACACGATCATCGTGAGTGAGGACTCAGAGCCCGGGACCATAAGGCCCGAGGTTGAGGATTATGAGGTAAAGCTTGGAGCGATAAGCACCGATCTGCCGACGGTCATAGAGGCGGATGGAACGCAGAAATACATCTACCCCATGGAGGCCAGACTCAGGAACATAACCTATGCGTCGAACATCTGGCTAGAGTTTGTGCTGTACAAGGGCGGCGTGGAGCAGGGCAGAGAGAATCTGTACGTGGGAAAGCTCCCTGTGATGGTGAAGTCGAAGAGGTGTATCCTGCGCAAGGAGAACATGGAGAAGATACACAACACCAGGCTGAGTGAGGAAGAATACCTTGAGAGGCTGGTCAAAGAGGCGAAAGAGGACCCTATAGAGGAGGGCGGATATTTCATAATCGGAGGTACAGAGAGAGTGCTGATATCTCTGGAGGATCTCGCGCCGAACCGCGTGCTTGTTGAATACACCCCAAAGTACGGGAGGGACGTGCCAGCGGCGAAAGTGTTCTCACAGCACGAGGGTTACAGGGCGCTGATAACGCTGGAGCTGCGCAAGGACAGTGTCCTTTCCTGCACACTTCCCACGGTGGCCGGAGACATGCCTCTCATAATACTGCTCAAGGCCCTCGGTCTGGAGTCTGATGAGGAGATAGTTAGCAACATAGTCAGCGATCCTGCCATGGAGCGCTTCGTTTACGCGAACATAGAGGAATGCGCCGAGGAGCATCTCGTAATAACGAACGAGGATGCCGTCAACTACCTTGGAAAGAAGATAGCCGGCGGCCAGGCAAAGGAGTACAGGTTCAACAGAGTGAACAACCTGCTGGACAGGATACTTCTGCCGCATCTGGGCACAACACAGGAGGACAGGCTGAAAAAGGCGATATTCCTGGCCAGGATGGGCGAAGCCGTTCTCGCTCTGGCACTGAAGAAGAGAGAGCCGGATGACAAGGATCACTATGCCAACAAGAGGATCAGGCTGGCCGGTGACCTCATGGAGGAGGAATTCCGCATAGCGCTCACTAACCTGCTCAAGGACGTGAAGTACGAGTTCGAGAGAGCGACATCACGCAGGGAGAGGGAGAAGAAGGCTCCCCGACTCTCGACGTACGTTAAGCCGGACATCCTCACGCAGAGGGTAGAGAGAGCCCTTGCGACAGGCAACTGGGCCGGTGAACGGACAGGGATAAGCCAGCTCTTGGACAGGACCTCTAACGTTTCGATGATGAGTCACCTGAGGAGGGTCATGAGCCCTCTCGTGCGCTCGCAGCCCCACTTCGAGGCGAGAGATCTGCACCCCACGCAGTGGGGGAGGCTGTGCCCTAACGAGACGCCCGAAGGGCCCAACTGCGGTCTGATAAAGAACCTCGCGCTCTGTGTTGAGATAACTCGGGGCGTTGATGAGAAGGACATGAAGAAGACGCTCTTCACAAACGGACTGAAGGAAGTGAGGAAAGGGGAGAGCGGAGCGGGTGTCTATCTCAACGGCGATCTGATAGGACTGCACGACGATCCGCGCGGATTTGTCTCGAAGCTGAGAGAGCTCAGACGTAAGGGAAAGATATCGACAGAGATAAACCTCAGGTACAATGAGGCTGAAAACGAGATCATGATAAACTGTGACGGCGGGAGAGCTGTCAGACCTCTCATAATCCTGAAGAATGGCAAGCACGGCGTAACTGAAGACGTCCTTGAGAGGATAAGGGCGGGAAGGCTCTCATGGAAGGATCTGGTCAGCAACGGGCTCATCGAGTACCTTGATGCAGAGGAGGAGGAAGATGCGTATATTGCGGTTGATGAGGATTCTCTGACCCCAGAGCACACGCACATGGAGATAGATTCCATGGCAATGCTGGGCGTTGTTGCCGGGATGATCCCGTACCCTGAGCACAACTCAAGTCCCAGAAATACGCTGGGTTCCGCAATGTTCAAGCAATCCCTCGGCCTTAGCGGCTCCAACTACCGCATAAGGCCCGACACCACGGTCCATCTACTGCATTATCCCCAGAGGCCTATGACGCAGACATACCAGATGAAGTTCACGCACTATCTCGAGAGACCTGCCGGTCAGAATTTCGTGGTTGCTGTGCTGTCCTACGATGGTTATAACATGGAGGATGCGATAGTCCTGAACAAGAGTTCCATAGAGCGCGGGCTCGGGAGATCGACGATCTTCAACATGTACGAGACGGAGAGGAAGAGGTATATGGGAGGTCAGAAGGACGAGTTCCAGATACCGCCACCCGACACCAGAGGCGCAAGGGCCCAGGCCGCTTACAAGAATCTTGACGAAGACGGTGTGATAACCCCAGAGATACCGGTCGGATCAAATGACGTGTTGGTCGGCAAGACGTCGCCTTCCAGGTTCCTAGAGGAGGCAGAGGAGCTGCTCGCTCCGCAGAAGCGCATAGAGAGCTCTCTCAGAGTGAAGCACGGCGAGGAAGGCATCGTTGACAAGGTGATACTCACGCCTTCGGGGGACAACAACCTCATGGTCAAGGTACGCCTGAGGGAGGAGCGCATACCCGAGCTCGGTGACAAGTTCGCAAGCAGGCACGGACAGAAAGGCGTTATAGGTCTGATAGTTCCTCAGGAGGACATGCCCTTCAATGAGTTCGGTATCGTCCCAGACATGGTGGTCAATCCGCACGGCATACCCTCAAGGATGACTGTTGGGCACATACTGGAGGCCATAGGAGGCAAGAGGAGTTCTCTGAGCGGGAGATTCAATGATGGCACGATATTCAGCGGAGAAGAGGAGGAGACCATAAGAGAGGAGCTGAGGGCGCACGGCTTCAAGCCAAACGGCAAAGAGGTACTCTACGATGGAAAGACCGGGAGGATGTACAACGTGGAGGTCTTTGTCGGTGTCATATACTATGAGAAGCTGTATCACATGGTCGCCGACAAGATGCACGCCAGAGCGAGAGGACCGGTGCAGATACTGACCAGGCAGCCCACGGAGGGCAGAGCAAGGGAGGGAGGGCTCAGGTTCGGAGAGATGGAGCGTGACTGCCTGATAGGGCACGGCGCAGCTATGGTGGTCAAGGACCGTCTGCTGGACAACTCGGACACCGTGAGTGTGTACGTTTGCAACCAGTGCGGGCACTTCGCCATGGTCACCAGAGATGGGAGCCTGAGATGCCCGATACACGGTGATACGGCGGACATATATCCCGTCTCCACCAGCTACGCTTTCAAGCTTCTCGTGGACGAGCTGAAGAGCATGTGCATAGCTCCAGCGCTTCAGCTGGAGGATATAATATAGGAGGCGCAAAATGATACCAAAGAGTATAGGATCTATAAGGTTCAGGATGATGAGCCCCGATGAGATAAGAAGCCTCTCCGTCACCAAGGTGATAACCCCAGACACGATAGGAGAGGATGGCTTCCCGATAGTCATGGGTCTGATGGACACCCGTCTTGGTGTCATAGAGCCTGGGCTCGTCTGCAGGACCTGCGGCAGGAGAGTTGATGAGTGCCCCGGTCACTTTGGTCACATAGAGCTCGAGAGGCCTGTGGTTCACGTCGGATACGCCAAGCTCATAAAGGACTGGCTGAATGCCACGTGTCAGAACTGTGGCAGGATAAAGCTCACAGATGAGAAGAGAGAGAAGTACCTGAACGATCTGGTGAGGATGAATGCTCAGGGTTCCGAGGAGGATGTTGAGAGAGTGGTGAATCACGCCACAAAGGAGGCTTCCGCGGCCTCCGTATGTCCGCATTGCGGTGCCGAGGGTGCAAAGGTTAACCTGGATAAGCCTACCACATTCAGAGTCGAGAATTCCAAGCTCACGCCGACGGACGTGCGCACATGGCTCGAGAAGATAAGCGATGAGGACTGTGGTCTGTTGGGTGTGGGCTATGGCATAAGGCCCGAATGGGCAGTGCTGACAGTTCTGCCTGTACCGCCCGTGACGGTGAGGCCGTCGATAACTCTGGAGACGGGTGAGAGGTCTGAGGATGACCTGACTCACAAGCTTGTCGATATACTGAGAATAAATCAGAGGCTGAGGGAGAACATAGATGCGGGGGCGCCGCAGCTGATAGTGGAGGATCTCTGGGAGTTGCTTCAGTATCACGTAACAACCTACTTTGATAACCAGAGCTCGGGCATACCGCCAGCGCGTCACCGGTCTGGAAGGCCGCTGCGTACACTGGCGCAGAGGCTGAAAGGCAAGGAGGGGCGTTTCCGCTCTAACCTGTCCGGCAAGCGGGTTAATTTTTCAGCGAGGACGGTCATAAGCCCGGATCCTATGATAAGCCTCAGCGAGGTGGGAGTGCCCATGGACGTGGCTAGGGAGCTCACGGTGCCTGAGAGAGTGACAGAATTCAATCTGGAGAGACTGAAAGCACTCGTCAGGAATGGGCCCGAGGTGTATCCGGGAACTAACTACGTGATAAGGAAGAACAACCTGCGCCTCAGGGTCACGGACCTCAACAGGAAAGATCGGAAGAGCAC
>DAEG01000033.1 GCA_002495235.1 Euryarchaeota archaeon UBA287
CACGGTTATGATAGGTTGGGTGAGAGACTGCCGGAATCATGGACTCTGGGAAGAAAAAAGTTCTCAACCAGGGACGCTCTCCGGGAGATCTTCGTCGGGATGGGTTTTTTGGAGGTCACTACGCTCAATCTGAGCTCAGCAGAGGAGCAGCAGGATCTCATGGGGCTGGAGAGAGAAGCGAGCGTGGAGATCCTGAATCCGGTCTCAAATCTGGGCATACTGCGTTTCTGGCTGATACCATCCCTGCTCTCCATACTCAGGGCAAACAGGCACAATCCGCTGCCCCATAAGGTCTTTGAGTGCGATCAGCTTCAGGACTGCGAGCATGCCTGCTGCCTCATTGAAGACACCAACGCAGACTTCAGAGAGATAAAGTCAATAGCGGAGGCCCTTTTCCATTCCATGGGCACCGACGCGTCATATGAACGCATCGATCACCCGTCGTTCATAAGGGGCAGGTGCGCCACCATACTGAGTGATGGAGAAAGCGCCGGGCTCATAGGAGAGCTGCACCCCAGCGTGCTCAGGAATTTCCAGCTGGAGAGCCCTGTGTGCGCCCTGGAGCTGCGCTGGGAGGAGAGAGAATGAGAGTTAACGTCATAGGCACGCCATTGATACTGCATGAGCTGACAAGGATAAGGGACAGGAGAACAGGCGGCATAGCTTTTCGTAAGGGGCTCACTCACATAGGGAGATACTTTGGATACGAAATAACGAAGAGCTTTGGTTACAGGGAGAAGGACATAACTACACCGTTCGGTCCGGCAAAGGGCATAGAGATAGAGGATATGGAGAACGTCCTGATAGTAAACGTCCTCAGGGCCTCGATACCGCTGGTCGATGGCCTGCTGAAGGTATTTCCTGACGCGCGGGTTGGCATAGTGAGCGCCTTTCGCGGACCCGCACCAGACTTTGAGATAAGCATTGATTACATAAGGGTGCCGGAGATAAAAAGGGAGGACGTAGTCATCGTGGCTGACCCGATGGTCGCAACAGGATCGACCATGCTCCACGTACTCAAAGAGCTCGAGAAATTCGGAACACCAGAGAGAGAGATCATCGCCTGCGTGCTTACGACGCAGTACGCCATAGACCGCCTTGAGAAAGAGCACCCATCTGCAGAGCTGTACACCGCGGCCATAGATCCCGAGATAGACAGCCACGGATACATAATACCAGGGCTGGGGGACGCTGGCGACAGGGCTTTCTCAAAGGCTTAATAGCAGAGACACTACCAGGCCTATGAACAGGAATAGTATGAAAGGTATCTTCGGGGTCACCAGCGTCTTTCCCTCTTCCTTCCTGTAGACCCAGTACTTCCCTTCGTCGAAATCCTCCTTTTCGATGGCTAGAAACGCGTCCGGCATTTTTCTAAAACCGTGTCTCACGTTGTGTACGAAAAGCGCGACCGGCACAACAAGCGCGGATAGCGCCGCTATAAGGATTACGGAGAGTGAAAAGAATATGGGGTAATCGCTACCAAAAGGCCACTCGGGCATCATAACGGACAGCGCTATGATCGCTTTCGCATCGGCTCCACCATACAGCCCGTGCTTGAATCCAAAGCGCTGGAGCATCACTCCCAGATAGTACAGGAGCAGAGCGAACAGGGACATGAACGCTACAGAGACTATGTTGTAGATATCGGGGCGAAGCAGCAGTAGAGGGATAGCTACGGCCAGCATCAGGATCCAGAGCAGGTTGCTGACCCTTCTGCTCTCTATGTCCAGATATGCGGCGCAGCCCAAAAAAGCGACCGATGCTATGGATGCTATGATATCGATCATAAAAAAAGAGGGAGAAGTCCTTACGGGAAGACTCCCCTCACCTTTATCGCATCGGCTATGCGTTCTATGGCCAGTATGTAAGCCGCGTCCCTGACCCCAACCCTGCGTTCTTCGGAGTATCGCAGGCAGTCATTGAAGCTCTCCAGCATTATCGCCCTGAGCCTCTCGTTCACCTCATCCTCCTTCCAGTATAAGCTCTCCCTGTTCTGCACCCACTCGAAGTAGCTCACCGTGACACCGCCTGCGTTGGCGAGTATGTCCGGTATGAGCAGCACCCCTTTCTCAAGCAGTATCTTCTCGGCCTCGGGAGTTGTGGGACCGTTGGCTGCCTCGATGACTATCGGAGCCTTTACGGAATTGGCGTTCTCGCTTGTTATCTGGTTCTCCCTTGCCGCGGGTATGAGAACGTCACAGTCCAGAGAGAATATCTTCTTTTCATCTATCGCCTCTGCCTTAGGATATCCCTTTATGAGCTTCTTGTTCTTAAGCGCATATTCGTATAGGTCATTGGGATCTATTCCCTTCGCATTGTACAGAGCACCGGATATGTCGCTTATGGCTACGATCTTCACGCCCTGCTCATGCAGGAGCTTCGCAGTCCATGAACCGACGTTCCCGAACCCCTGAATGACTGCTCTGGCTCCTCTCGGCTCTATGCCTCTCTTCTTCATGGCCTCCAGCGTGCAGAACATGACCCCTCTCCCGGTGGCGCTTTCTCTCCCCCTGCTACCGCCGAGCCTTGTGGGCTTTCCGGTTACGACGCCGTAATAGTCATGTCCGTTGAGTATCGAATAGGTATCCATCATCCATGCCATGATCTGTCCATCCGTCCCTACATCGGGCGCCGGTATGTCCTTCTCCGGCCCTATGATGGGCGCGATCTCGTAAGTGAACCTCCTGGTGAGTCTCTCTTTCTCTCCATCCGACAGGGCTGTAGGTTCGCACGTTATACCACCCTTCGCTCCGCCGTAGGGTATGTTCACCACGGCGCACTTTATCGTCATCCAGATGGCAAGAGCCCTGACCTCATCCATGTTCACGTCGGACGCAAATCTTATGCCTCCCTTCGCCGGCCCCCTGGCCGTGTTGTGCTGCACCCTGTACCCCGTGAAGATCCGGACACCTCCATCATCCATCCTGACAGGGAAGTTCACGCTCAGCTCTTTCTCACAGGTCTTGAGCCATGCCTTGACCCCTCCATCTACGTGTATGTGCTCGCATGCTCGGTCTATCTGCTTCTTAGCATTCTCGTACGGGTTTAGCTCTCCCGCCCCTACCATATTTTCACCGAACATAATCGGTATACGCTCTTAAATAGTTTTCCCGAACAGTGAGTGAAGCGAAAACAAAAAAAGAGCCTAAGACATTAAGCCATGTGCGCTGCGCGATATGCACTAAGCTCTACGGCGAGAGCGGTTCAGACACGGAGGAGTGCGAGATCTGTGAAGACACCAGCACCGATCTTGAGAATCTGATAGGCGTAATGCTAGAAAAATCTTCGGATTACGAGTTCTCCACCTTTTCTCTCGGAACAAAGATCTATGAGGAGATAGAGAAAAGAGAGGGTGAAATGGGCGTGGAAGGCAGGTTCAAGAGAGAGATCAATGAGATCCTCAGGGACTCCTTTGAGAGAGCGTCAGGAAAGGACTATGTTATGGAGAACGGAGAGCTCTATCTCCTTGTCGACACCAGATTCGACTGGGTGACTGTCAGCTCAAAGCCCGTGTTCATATACGGACGTTATAACAAGCTCTCACGTGAGCTACCGCAGACAAGAAAGACCTGCACAAAGTGCCTGGGGCATGGATGCTATCACTGCAACGGCAAAGGAAAGCTCTTCGATTCCAGTGTTGAGGAGGGCATAGGCACAGTGGCCGTGGCTAAGTTCAGGGCCAAAGACACAAAGTTCCATGGAATGGGCAGGGAGGACATAGACGTGAGGATGCTCGGCAGTGGAAGGCCTTTTGTGATAGAGCTGGTGGAACCTCGGATAAGGAGCGCCGATCTCGACGCTCTGGAGAGAGAGATAAACATGAGCGAGCGCATAAAAGTGAGCGGTTTGAGATATTCCGATTTTGATGAGGTCGTGAGGATAAAATCCGCGAAACTTGACAAGGTCTACATTGCTGATGTCTCTTTCGGTGAGGATGTCCCGAGAGAGAGACTTGAGACGGCCCTGACCCGCCTCGAGGGCGCAGAGGTGCGACAGAGAACTCCTGTGAGGGTTCTGCAGAGGAGGAGCGACCTTGTGAGGATCAGAAGGATAAAGGGAGCAGAACTGGTATCATATTCAGGAAAAAACGCNNGATAGAGGCCGAGAGCGGAACATATATTAAGGAGCTAATCCATGGGGATAAGGGCAGAACCGTGCCCAGCCTCGCGTCTCTGCTAGGATGTGAATGCGGGGTTGAGGCTCTGGATGTCATAGAAGTAAGAGAGGAGGCGTAGATATGCCAAAGATGTCACACGGTAAGAAAGCAAACACGAGAAAGCTTCTCACAAAGAAAAAGAGTGAGAGGAATGTCAACATGGTGAGCAGGCTGCTCCAGGAATTTCAGGATGGCGCGAGCGTCTCTATAATCATAGAGCCCAGCGTAGAGAGCGGGATGCCCTTCCGCAGATTCAACGGACTGCAGGGGACAGTGACAGGAAGGCAGGGCAGATGCTATCTCGTCGATGTGAAGTGCGGCAGTAAGGTCAAAACCGTTCTAGCAAACCCGGCACACCTCAAAAGGCTGTGAGAACATGAAACTCTCGAATGAGGGTCACTACCTGACGCTGGCAGAGGTTCAAGGGCTCTTGAGTGAGGAGAAGGAGTTGAACGACGTACAGAGGCTTGCCCTTGAACACGCAAGGGGCTTTAATAAGCTTGACGTAAAAGAGGCTGAGACTCTTAGAAAGGAACTCTCAAAATTAAATCTTCCGGACAAACTCGTTTGCAAGATAGTTGATATACTCCCGGAGGACACAGACACCGTGATAGCGATACTCTCGACCGACAGGAGCAGGATACAGGAAAATGTGATCAAGCAGGTTCTGGAGATCGCTCTTAAGCACGTGAAGGAGTGAACGATGGAGGAGTTTGCATTCGTCCTTGATTACCTGCAGGAGGGGAGGCCGAGCACCAGTTTCAGAAGAAAGATAGAACCGCTGGCATACGTGATCGGCAGGGACGAGTTCAAGCTGTTCGAGATCTCCGTAAGGGACTCTGTAGAGGTGGGAGAGAAACTCTACATAGGAAAAGAGCTATCGAAGAGGAAAAAGGTGAACAGGATCCTGAGAAGGATAGGATTCGACGAGCTCACAGGTCCTGCAAAGAGCGAACTGCCCAACATTCTGGAGCAGATAGTTAGAGAGAAAGAGAACATCTTTGTAAGATTCATAAACACTACCGGACCGATAACGACCAGATTCCACTCCCTGGAGCTCCTGCCAGGCTTCGGAAAGAAGATGATGTGGACCGTCATCGAGGAGAGAGAAAAGAAGCCTTTTGAGAGCTTTGAGGATCTCTCGCAGAGAACCGGGCTCAAAAACCCTGAAAAGGTCTTTGCAAAGAGGATAGAGGACGAGCTCTCGGGCAGGGAAGGCAGGTATTTCCTCTTTGTCAGGAATGAGAGAGAGACGCACTGAAATTCATACGGCTATATAGAAAAGTATATTCAAAATAAGAGATATTTAACCCGTGGAGAAGTTCAGACTCGTAACGGCAGCCTTTGCCATCTCTCTGGCTGCTCTCGCACTCGCTCTCTTCACGCAGCTCCTTACGTCTTCGCTACCAGCCGTGGAGCGCTTTGGCCTCACGTTTCTCTTTGACACCATCTGGGATCCTGTGATGGAGGTCTTCGGCGCCCTCCCTTTCGTGTACGGGACACTGGTGACATCACTGATAGCTCTCCTCATAGCCGTGCCGCTGAGCATAGGAGCGGCTGTCTTTCTTACCCAGTACGTGCCTACTAGGACATCCTACCTGCTGTCGTTTCTCATAGAGATCATAGCAGCCATACCCAGTGTGGTCATAGGGCTCTGGGGCATATTCGTGCTCATCCCGTTCATGAGAGATCCGCTCGGTACCTTCCTTGTGGAGTGCCTAGGTTTCATACCCCTATTTCAGGGCCCTGTGTTCGGACCGTCCATCATGACGGGCGCCATAATACTGGCGATAATGATAATACCCATAATAACATCCATCACAAAGGACGCCATAAACACCACACCTGAGCTCCAGAGGGAAGGGCTGGTAGCTCTGGGCTCGACCAGATGGGAGGTCATCACAAAGATAATCCTGCCGTACGCCAGACCCGGGATTATCGGCGGCGTCATGCTGGGGCTCGGAAGGGCTGTGGGAGAGACCATGGCCATAACGATGGTCATAGGCAACACTCCGAGCATACCGGCATCACTCCTGGCACCGGGCGACACGCTCGCAAGCGTGATAGCAAACCAATTCAGCGAAGCGACATCAGCCATACACACATCCGCGCTCATAGAGCTCGGGCTCATACTGTTCGTGATAACAGTGGTGATAAACATATGCGCGAGACTCATCCTCAGGAGAGAGGTGGCCCGGGAATGAACCTCAGAACCAGGAAGATGAAGGGAAATGCGATGATCATTCTGGTAGCCCTTGCCTTTGTGATCATAATGATACCCCTCATGAGCATGCTCTACATGATCGCCATAAGAGGCATAGGTGCCATCAGCTTAGAGTTTCTCACCTCTCTCCCAACGCCTCCGGGAGAACCCGGTGGAGGCGTAGGAAACGCCATACAGGGTAGCCTCATGTTAGTCGCCACTGCATCTGCTATCTCCATACCCATCTCAATAATGGCAGCGGTATACATATCAGAGTACAGGGGAAAGCTGTCAAGCGCGATAGAGCTGATAACAGACGTTTTGAGCGGGACGCCGTCCATAGTGGCTGGCGTTTTCATATACGTGCTGATCATTCCCCGGACGGGCTTCTCCGCTCTGGCCGGCTCTCTGGCCCTGTCAGTGCTCATGATACCAACGGTGACGATAGCCTCCTATGAGAGCCTGAAGGCCGTCCCCAACCACATAAGAGAGGCGGCGATCGCGCTGGGTGTGCCAAAATGGAAGACGTCCCTGTTTGTCGTGCTGCGCAGCGCTATGATCGGGATCGGCACGGGTGTGATACTTGGGATAGCCCGCATCTCGGGGGAGACGGCTCCGCTGCTCTTCACGGCACTCGGTAACATGTACTGGAACGAGGGCCTGCTGCAGCCTACGTCTGCTCTCCCTCTGCTGATATACAACTATGCGACCTCCCCCTACAGGAGCTGGCAGGCACAGGCGTGGGGGGCCGCGTTCATACTTCTTGTCATAGTCCTGCTCCTCAACATAGGGGTCAGGATCGTAGCGAGGAAAAGATGAGCTCAGAGATAGAGATAGAGGATCTTAACGCATGGTTCGGAGAGAAGCATGTGCTCAAAGACGTAAGCATGGAGATGGAGAAAAACAGGATAACCGCGATCATAGGCCCGAGCGGGTGCGGCAAGACCACCCTGATCAGGTGCATAAACAGGATGCATGAGACCGTGCCGGAGGCCAGAGTGGAGGGGAGGATACTCCTCAACGAACTGGACGTCTATCAGGAGGATCCTGTCAGTATCAGGAGCAGGATAGGCATGGTGTTCCAGAGGCCTAACCCTTTCCCGACAATGAGCGTCTCGGAGAATGCCGTGGCAGGACTGAAGCTCAGGGGCACAAGAGACAGGAGTGTCCTCGCAGAAAAGGCAAAGGAAGTGCTCATGGCCGTTGGCCTCTGGGACGAGGTCAGGAACGAATTGAACAAGCCCGGCACAAGCCTCAGTGGTGGGCAACAACAGCGACTGTGCATAGCCCGAGCATTGGCCGTAGAACCTGAAGTCATTCTGATGGATGAACCGTGCTCTGCTCTTGACCCTGTGTCAACGATGCGTATAGAGGATCTGATCTACAGGCTGAGAGAGAACTACACAATCATAATAGTCACGCACAACATGCAGCAGGCGGCCCGGATAAGCGATCGCACGGCCTTTCTCTACATGGGAGAGCTAATAGAATACGGGCCAACAAAGAGACTGTTCGAAAAGCCGGAGAATGAGCTGACAGAAAGGTATATAAGTGGAAGGTTTGGTTAACATGGAGGTTGGATCATATGGGGAGCAGAGAGAAGTTTGACGAAGAACTGAGAGAGATCTACAGAATGCTCATGGAGATGGGGGACATCGCCGTATCCAGCATAAGCTCTGCCATGGAGGCTGTTGAAAAACTGGATGAGGAAAAAGCGAAGGTGGCGCTCCAGAACAATCAGAAGAGCTTTGAGCTCATGAGAGGAATAGAGGACAAGTGCACTGAACTGCTGATGCTGCAGGCTCCAGTGGCGGGGGACCTGAGAAGGATAATCACGGCAATGAAAGTGTCCATAGATCTCAACAGGATTGTCAGATATGCGAAGAACATATCAACACTAGCCCTAGATATGGTCAAGGAGCGCGAGGGGCACTTCAAGAAACTGGTAGGTCTGAAAGGGATGAAAAAGACCACCATAGAGATGATAGAAAAGGCCATGAAGGCCCTCTTTGAGAAGGACAAGAGCCTAGCCCTGGAGGTCTACGAGGAAGAGAAGGACGTGGATGCCCTGTACGAACAGATATTCAGAGAGCTCATAACATACATGGTCGAGGACAACAGGAAGATAACCAGAGGAGTCAGGTACCTGCTCGCCGGCAGATATCTTGAGAGGATCGCGGATCATGCCTGCAACATCGCCGAGGGCGCTATATACGTGGCGACCGGAGAGCGTATATCGCCTGAATAGATCTTCCAGCCAGCTTCGGGCTTCAGACCCCATCGACGAGCGCCGTCTACGCGGTCTTCTTCAACTGCTCTACCGCACTGCTGAGGCTGGTGATATCCCGCTGCAGCACGCGGACCGCCTCATCTATGATGGGAAACTTCTCCACATACTGCGTCAGGTCTATGCTGATGTCTTTTTTTACCTGCTGCAGGTCAATCCTCATCTGCTCTATGGATCTTGAGATCAGATTTATGACCTCGATGGGAACGCCGTAAACGAGCTTAAGACTGTCATTCATGGAGTCCAGAGAGGCACTTATCCTGTCTATGCCTCTAGTTATCGCTGCATTGTAGTCCTGCTGCACAAGAGTCATGTTGATGGTCTCGTTGTATATCCTCCGGCCATAGGTATAGACCGATGAGTCCCCAGCAAGACTGTAATAGTTATTCAGGCTGTTAACAAGGATCTCGGCGCTGTCCCTGAGCGAGTTCAGCGGAGTGGTCATCAGCTCGTAAGGATCTACGGCTGACTGAGCGGGCTGCTGCGGCTCGGACGGGGGCTGGGCGGTTTCATTTACCGGCGCCTGCGGCGGCGCACCTATGCACCCGCAGATCAGAACGGCAAGCATAATCAAAGCGAAGGACCTGTTCATATTGGTTGTTATGCATTTCTTTCTATTTAACTGTGTCTCTTGGTGGGACATCAAAGCGCCATCACGCAGATTTACAGATGGCGCAGAGCCCCGAACACGCGTTTTTTATACAGATCGTGTGCGCAACGAAACGCATGAGACGCCTTCTTCGGGTTGTGATGCTCCTATCTGAAAAACGTGCGGACGATCCCTATCAGCATCGATGATCGCGGACAGGAGACATCGCAGAGATCAAAGCGCCGATCGTTGGAGGCATTGACGTGAATGCAGCAGATAAAGAGAGGATGCGCGGTATGCTCAGGTCGTGCTTATACGGACGAGGTCCCGGGCCAGAGTGTGTCTTGTCTGTGGTTAGAGTTAACTATTTATCGAGGTAGCTTCATAAGAACGTATGAAAAGGAGCATTTGTGTCATAGCCCTGTGCCTCGTGACAATCTCCTTTGAGGGGTGTGTCTCAGTGGGTAAGGAAGATCTCACGAAGTATGTGGATCCTTTCATAGGCACGGACGGTCACGGACACACGTTTCCGGGTGCTACCCTGCCCTTTGGCATGGTCCAGCTGAGCCCTGACACCGGGACTGAGGGCTGGGACTGGTGCTCCGGATATCACTACTCTGACAATTCAATCATGGGATTCTCTCACACGCACCTCAGCGGGACCGGCTGCGCTGACTACGGAAATATCCTTGTCATGCCAATAAACGGGGAGTTGAAGACTGTGCCGGGCACAAAGGAAAGGCCTGAAGAGGGCTATCGCTCAAGATTCAGCCATGATAGGGAAAAGGCCGAACCGGGTTATTACTCTGTCTTTCTTGATGATTACGGGATAGAGGCAGAGCTCACAGTCACAGAGCACACCGGGCTGCACAGATATACCTTCCCTGAGGGCGATGGCTATGTCCTTTTTGACCTCTCGCACAGGATAGGCGGACGAGCTGTGGATAGTGATATTAGCGCAGTCAACAACACGACCGTTGAGGGCTACACGAGGTGCGACTCAAGCGGTGGCGGCTGGTGCGGGCCCACGAACTACACGGTCTATTTCTGCGCCAAGTTCAACAAGCCGTTCGATTCCCACGGGTTGCTGGGCGAAGGAAAAAACACCAGTGGGTTCTTTTACTATACAGATCCTGGAGAGCTCCTGCTAAAGATAGGCATATCCTTCACCAGCGCGGAGGGGGCAAGGAGGAACCTAGAGGAGGTAAAAGGCTTTGAGTTCGATGATGTCAGGAAGAGAGCAAAGGAAGAATGGAATGAGATGCTGGACCGGATAGAGCTAAGGGACGGAAACACCGAGAACAAAAAGGTATTCTACACCGCGCTGTACCATGCCCTCATAGCGCCAAACCTCTTCAGCGATACAGACGGAAGATACATTGGCATGGATGGAATGGTGCACACGGGAAAGCACTACACGGTCTTCTCCCTGTGGGACACGTTCAGGGCGGAGCACCCGATGCTGGCGATGGTCTACCCGGAATGGAACGAGGCTTTCATAGACTCCATCCTGAAGAAGTACGAACAGTCAGGATTTCTCCCGATATGGGAGCTAGCGAACTCTGAGACCTACTGCATGATAGGCGTGCACTCCATACCCGTGCTTGTTGACGGGTACTTCAAAGGAATGAGCATGAACGCGGATCTCGCATATGAAGCGATAAAGAGCGCTCTGCTGACAGATCCGCCGGAGGCGGAAGAGTTCAGGTACTACATTGACCTCGGCTACATGCCTGCTGACATCATTGACGAATCCGTGTCAAAGACTCTCGAGTTCTGCTACAACGACTGGTGCATGGCGCAGCTGACCGGGGCCCTCGGCAGGGATGAGGACTACAGGCAGTTCTCAAAGCGCTCCATGAACTACAGAAACCTGTTCAACCCAGAGACAGGGTTCTTCCAGGGGAAGAACAGGAATGGGTCATGGCAGGACTATGGCAAGGAGGGCTTTGATCCCAGATACATAGCGTCAGAGCACAGAACTTACACCGAGGCAAACGCGTGGCAGTACCTGTGGTTCGTGCCCCAGGACGTAGAGGGGCTCATATCCCTCATGGGAGGCAGGGAGAAGTTCGTGGATAGGCTGGACGAGTTCTTCGAGCAGCCGTCGGTGATAACCGGCCCGGGGACGTCCGACGTCTCCGGCATGATAGGGCAGTACGCACATGGCAACGAGCCGAGCCACCACGTGGCGTACCTCTACGACTACGCCGGAGCGCATGAAAAGACACAGCAGAGGATAAATGAGATCATGAAGCTGTACACCGCCGAGCCCGACGGCCTCTGCGGAAACGAGGATGTCGGGCAGATGAGCGCGTGGTACATCTTCAGCGCTCTCGGCTTCTACCCGGTGTGCCCGGGAAAAAATGAGTACGCGCTGGGCATACCTGCTTTCGAGGAAATGGTTGTCCATCTGCAGGAAGGAAAAGAACTAAGGATAAGAAAGGAGAGCAATCCTGATAACGAAGTGCTTTGGAACGGGGATCCTTTGAACGACCCATTCATCGGGTATGACATGATAAAAGGAGGGGGAGAGCTGGTTTTCAGGGTCAGAGAGTGATCCCGCGCAAATTTCAACCTCTCTGATGTGAGAACAGCAAAAGATGGAGGCTATCAGGGAGGGGGAAGTACTCTCGTCGCAGATCCACCTCTCACTCCGCAGATGCCCTGACCGATGACAGAAGGAACGCCACAGCTCTCATCTTTTCATCAGGGCGGTATCCCGACAGAGGGAGTATGAGAGTGTTATGCACGAGCCCACGCACAATCGAGGAGCCTGCCGAGAGGCTGGCCTACCCGCTACAGCGTTCTCGCCCCGATCACTGCCCTGAGCACAACCCGTAGCAAACAGACCACCGGGCTAGGAAGAGAGCCTCTTTCCGGCATGACCTCTCAGTTAGCCTCTGAAGAAAGCAAGATAGGCCCTGTAGCACTCGTGTATGTCGGCCTTGCTGGAGATCTCGAACGGGCTGTGCATGCCTAGCAGTGCGGGCCCCGCGTCTATGACGTCCATGTTGTGCATGGCGAGGAACTTCGCCACGGTACCGCCGCCGCCTTCGTCCACCTTGCTCAGCTCGTCGCTCTGCCAGCATATGCCGCGCTCATCGAATATCCTCAGGATCTCTGCTACGAACTCCGCTGTGGCCTCACTTGCACCATACTTCCCGCCGTGCCCGGTGAACTTCTCGATAGCTATACCACCGCCAAACTTGGCCGCGTTCTTGACGTCCTGAACCTCCTTATGGTCAGGCTGCAGCGCCGTAGTGACATCCGCGGATATGGCCTTTGAGACCTCCAAGAACCTGTAAGCCTTACCATCACTCAGGAGATCACGGACGAAGTTCTCTAAGAACGCAGAGCTCATGCCGGTGCTTCCGTCGCTCCCTATCTCCTCCTTGTCGGCGAAGATAGTAATGGCGGTCTCCTCACCACCCTCATAGTCGAGAATGGCCCTGAGGGATGTGTAAGCGCACGCCCTATCGTCCTGACCGTAAGCGCCTATCATGCTTCTGTCTAAACCAAGCGTCATCGGTTTGAGCGCCGGAACTACCTCAAGATCCGCGCTGACCAGCTCTTCCTCGCTTATGCCATAGCGCTCGAGAGCCTTGAGCACGTTGTTCTTGAACCCGTCCTTCTCGCCTTCAGCAATGCTGCCGGCTATGACGTCCAGATCCTCTCCCTTGACCGCTTCGCTGAGCTTGAGCTCGTCCTGCTTCTTTGCAAGATGAGGAGGCATATCGGAGATGACAAAACCGCCATCCTCCTCTCCTATGCAGAGATCGACCCTGCTACCGTCCTTCTTTGCCACAACACCGTGTATGGCCAGGGGTATGTTGAGCCACTGATACTTGCGTATGCCCCCGTAGTAATGGGTCTCCAGCATGCCCAGGTTGCACTCGCCATCCTCGTACACGGGCTTCTGCTTCAGGTCAAGCCTCGGGGAATCTATGTGGGATGCGATTATGCGGGCGCTTTCCTTTTTGCCCGCCACGGCGAGGATCAGCGCTTTCTCCCTGTTGACCGCGTATATCCTATCTCCAGGATACAGAGCGCTCTTGCCCCTTATGTCAACAAAACCTCTGCTCTCCGCCATCCTCTTCATCTCTCTCACACACTCTCTCTCCGTCTTGCACCTCTGCAGAAATTCCATGTACTCCCTGCAGAAACCGTCTATCTCCTCAAAGCTCCTCTTTTCCCACAGACTTTCACCCATAGTTCACCTCGTAGAATCTCTTCACCTCGTCCATGCTCGCTCTCTTTGACGGCCAGACGCTTATCACGCTATCAAGTCCCTCTTCACCGGTCTCGCCCTTGAAGAGCGCTCTGAGATATTCCGTCCTCTCCTTCACATCCCTCTCAGCTATCCTGACTATCTCATCCATGCTGTAGTAGCGGAGGGGATTGAAACGCTTTCCAAAGTCCTTCATCCCGTGCTCTTCCTCCAGCTCCTTCGGGTCAGGCACCATGTAGCCGAAGAGGGGATTGACCAGCCAGTGCTTTATCAGCCTGTTCTCTGCAAGATATATGAGTCTCTTTGAGTCCTCTATCCTTATCTTCTCGCCCTTGCCCGTCTCCTTTCCTTCAACGTCCTGTGCGCCTACCGAGCCGGTGTTGACGACAAAGAAGACCAGCCTGCCCTGCGGACCGACGCCGAGATCTCCATAGACCTTGAGCTTCAGCAGAGCCTGCTGGCTCTCCTCTCTTGCCATGAAGTCAGTTGCTGCATAGCTCCTTGTCCTTGTGCCTTCTTTCTTCCCTGCTACGGCGCTGGTTATAACACTCTCGCACGCGCTGTCTAGGGCAACAGCCATCTCTGGCG
>DAEG01000054.1 GCA_002495235.1 Euryarchaeota archaeon UBA287
TGCTGTCCCTCATCACGGTGTACGCTGGGCTTGCTAGGGGCGACAGGACCGGAGCGGTGCTGCTGCCCCTGTTCGGCATCCTCTGCGCACTGACGGGCGTTTACCACTTCTTTGACCTGCGCTCCGGCATACACGCCGGCTCCATCGTCTTCAGCGTAGGCCCGGGCATGTACCTCACAGTGTTCGGTGGCATGGGCCTTATGCTGTCCGGCCTCTGGATACTCCGGGCCGCCATGGGCGCTGCGAAACAGTGATATAATACCATGGTACTGTATCGCCATGAGGATCCTAGCCATGGACGTGGGCCACGGGACGCAGGACAACATGCTGTACGACAGCGGAGAGAACTATGAGAACGCGCTCAAGGTGATAATGCCCTCCCCGAGCAGACGCTTCGCAGCCGATGTGAGGGCAAGCGACGAGGACATCTTCGTCAGCGGCTCGCAGGTGGGCGGTGGAGAGCTCGCGCAGGCACTCACGGAGCACGCAGAGAGACACAGGGTCTTCATGACGGAGGAATGTGCGTACACCGTAAGGAACGACCCCGGGGAGGTGAGGGCAAAGGGCATAACCATCGCGGAGGAAAGACCGGAGGGCTTTGAGGGCCGAGAGCTCCGCACATCGGAGCCCGACATCGAGGATCTCATGCCCCTGCTCCGCAGGTTCGGGCAGGAACCGGACATCGTAGCGATAGCCGTGCAGGATCACGGCACGTACCCCAAGGGAGAGAGCAACAGGAGGGAGAGGCTGAAGAGGATAAGGGAGAGGCTGTCGGAGAGCAGGAGCATATCCTCACTTCTCTTTGAGCGCAGCAGTGTGCCCGGATGCTACACAAGAATGCGCTCCGCCGCAAGGAACGCCGAAACTTTTTTCCCCGGTTCAGAGATCTTTCTCATGGACACCGCCATAGCGGCCATAGCGGGCGCAGCAACGGAGAACTCCGTGGTCATAAACCTTGGCAACGGCCACACCATGTGCGCCGCCATCAGTGAAGGCAGGGTTGCGGGCATGTTCGAGCACCACACAAGGAAACTGGACGGAGAAAAGCTCGGAGCGCTCGTCAGGAGATTTATGACCCGTGAGCTCGGAGATGAGGAGGTGTTCGCAGACGGAGGACATGGCTGCTTCTATCTGGACGCCTTCGGCGTGCCGGACGAGGTCATAGTGACAGGCCCGAACAGGAGACTGATCGAGTCCTCCGGTCTGGGCTTCAGGTATGCCTATCCGCTCGGTGACGCCATGATGAGCGGCCCTGCCGGCATGATAAGGACGATAGAGAAAAGTTATATTAAACAATAACGAGTTATTACCGTGTGAGATCCATAGCATTCGCACTGGCGTTCTTCCTTCTGCTGGCGGCGCTGCCTGCTGAGGGACAGAACGTGTTCGAGATAAGGGATAAAGAAGTCCTGCAGACGGTCCTCGGACCCTGCTCCCACTTCTACATGCCCCTGCTCGGTTTCTATCCACTGCGCTCATTCTTCCTGGCTCCCTACTACATGGTCGAGGATATCATTGCCTCTTCCTGGCCCATCGGCGCCATAATACTGCTAGTGCTGAGCGCCGACGTTGACACCATCAACAGGGCTCTGGACGATATCAGGGGAAACCCCGTCTACCGCGCGCTCATCAGCATCTACAATCTAGTGCCTGAGAACTTCCAGCCCACGCTGCTGACCATGATGATGTCAGCCATCACCCTGCTGACTGGCATGGCTGGTGGTTTCGTGATGTGCACCGAGGCTCTGCCCAGCGCTTTCTGGGAGGTCGCTAACATCCCTCTGGCCGTACTTACAATACCATGGATGTTCCTAGCCGCCCTGATAGCCCTCCCGTTCGTACGCCCGCTATACCTGAGGATCTCAGAGTCTGCGTTTTCCTTCATGTGCAATCGTATACCCGGCCTCAGGGAGGTCTACACGGATTTCGTCGACCAGAAGACGGGTGTACCGGAGATCTACGTGATGTACTGATCGCTGTTCAGCCGCAGACCTCTCTGAAGACCCTTAGAAAATTGCCCCCCATTATCTTCTCTATATCCCCTGAGGAGTATCCTTTGTCCCTGAGCCTGTCAGCAATATCGCTCATCCTGCTCGCATCCTCCAGACCCCTGGGTGTCTTCTCTATGCCGTCAAAGTCTGAGCCAAGAGCTACGCAGTCCACGCCACCAACCTCTGCGATGTGGTCTATGTGCGCTATGACATCATCGATGCGCGCCTCTCCGCTGCTGCTGAGGTATCGGGGATAGAAATTGACCCCTATAACACCACCATCTGCTGCGATGGCCCTTATCTGCTCATCCTTCAGATTCCTCTGGTGATTGCAGAGCGCATATGCGCATGAGTGACTCGCTATGACGGGGTCCTCGCTGGCGTTGATCACGTCCCAGAAGCTCTTTTCGGAGATGTGGGACACGTCTATCAGCATGCCGAGATCGTTCATCTCTCTGACCGCGCTCAAGCCGAGATCCGTGAGTCCGCCGTTGCCTTCCGAGCCGTCGGGAAACTTTTCGTACACGCCGTCTGCGAGCTGGTTGCTGTAGCTCCACGTGAGTGTGAGAACCCTGACACCGAGGTCATAGAAATGCCTGAGCGCCTCTGGGTCCCCCTCAAGGGCGTCTCCACCCTCTATGGCGGCTATGCCGGCAATCTTTCCCTCTCCCGATATCCTCCGTACATCTGAGTAAGAGCGCGCCTGCTCGAGCTCATCACTCCTCACGTCCAGATCCCTGAAGGCGCTTATCAGCTCCTCAGCCCGCTCCCTAGACCTGTCAGGATAATATGCAGGATCCATCCATGCAGCGAAAACCTGCACCCTGACGCCACCCTCCATAAGCCTGGGTATGTCTATGTGCCCTTCGCTGCTCCTCTGCGTCAGGTCTCTTCCCTTATCCACTATCTCAAGCAGACTGTCGCTGTGAAGATCCGCTATCATCAGGGCACTCTCCTCCACGCAGCATGACAGCATGACAGACACGATGACGAGCGAGAACCAGGCAGACCTCATGATCTGATAGCCGAGTGTTAGTTTATATCTCTTGTGCGCCAGCTCTGAGTGCAGAGCCTCGAGAGCAAAAGATTAATATGTTGGAAAGTCTGTTGTTTTGGCATGAGTGTTTTATTGGTCATGTTGTTCGCGGGTTCGCTGGCTTCCCTGTTTTACGCCGTTTTTCTGATGCGGCGGATAAGGTCATTCCCCCCCGGCACCAAGGAGATGGATGAGGTATCAGGTTACGTGCGTGAGGGAGCTAGGGCTTACCTGAACAGGCAGTACAGGACCATAGCGGCAATATTCTTGGTGCTCTTTATCGTCCTGCTCGTGATGTCGCTGCTGGGCTACCAGCCATCCGTCCTGGTGCCTCTCGCCTTCGCTTCGGGAGGGATCCTCTCTGCACTCTCGGGTTACGTGGGGATGAACACCGCCACGATGGCCAACACACGAGCGGCAAACGGAGCGAGACAGAGCTTCGCGAGGGGTTTCGGCATAGCATTCTCAAGCGGTGGCGTCATGGGATTCACTGTAGTCGGCTTCGGACTGATGATAATCACGCTTTGGCTGCTGGTCATGTCTGCTCTCGGCATCTCGGACAGCAGGGTCATATCCGGTGTTCTCCTGTCATGCAGCATGGGGGCCAGCTTCATAGCGCTCTTCGCCAGAGTGGGCGGCGGCATATTCACAAAGGCGGCAGACGTGGGCGCAGACCTGGTCGGCAAGGTGGAGGCTGGTATACCTGAGGACGATCCCAGGAACGCCGCCGTGATAGCCGACAACGTGGGCGACAATGTTGGTGATGTCGCCGGGATGGGCGCTGACCTCTATGAGAGTTACATCGGCGCGATGGTCTCAGCCATAGCGCTAGGCCTCTCCGCCTATGGGACTGTGGAAGCCGTGCTCCTGCCGGTGGTCATAGCCGCCCTGGGAATACTCTCGAGCATGGCGGGCATGAGCATGGTGAGAGTGAAGAATGAGAGGGTTGAGGCTGGAACGCTCCTGAAGGCGATGAGGCGTGGCAACTATTCCACGGCCCTCTTTGTCGTCATCCTCTCTTTCGTCGCCGTACATCTCCTGCTGCCAAACTACGGTCTGTACATCTCCATAGTTTGCGGTCTCCTCGTGGGCGTGGTCATAGGCAGGATAACCGAGCAGTACACCTCGGAGGCCTACACGCCTGTGAAGAGGATAGCGGAGAGCTCCTCGACCGGCACNNAATGATGAGCACCGCCGTGCCGTGCATACTGATAGCAGCCTCCATACTCGTCAGCTACTACGCCTCAGGCTGCTGGAACACCGGCCTCTCGGAGATATCCGCGACGAGAGGGCTCTATGGCATAGCGATATCCGCCGTGGGCATGCTATCGACCCTCGGTTTCACCCTGTCAGCGGACGCTTACGGGCCTGTGGCGGATAACGCCGGCGGGCTGGCGGAGATGTGCCATCTCGGAGAAGAGGTCAGAGAGAGGACAGACACCTTCGATTCCATAGGCAACACGACGGCTGCCACTGGCAAGGGCTTTGCGATAGGCAGCGCTGCCCTGACGGCAGCGGCGCTCATAGCGACCTACAAGGACAGCATAGACGCCATAACGGGAACCCCGCTGGTGCTCGACCTCATGGATCCGAGGGTGCTGGTCGCGGT
>DAEG01000038.1 GCA_002495235.1 Euryarchaeota archaeon UBA287
TGTAAACCATTTCCGCAAAGCAATCCCTCAGCTGTTCTCTCTCGAGAAATCTGCTTTTCCTCAGAACAATGAGGGGAACATAGCTCTTTTTCCTTCTGCACTTCTGAGATCGATTCAACCCCTGAGGGGAACCTGACGGTCTCCAGATAAGATCTGACATCAGGATTGCTGGGAGGGGCGAAACAACTGGCCGTGTCCTGAATGTAGGTTGCTACCGGCAGGATCAGCAGCGGGAATAACCATTTTATTCTGCCCAGATCAAACAGGGTCTGCCCGTCCGCGTCTTTGAAAGTCAGATACAGAGATGCCAGCTGGCTCTGTAAACTCTCGTCTTTCGGCGGTCGCACCTCAACTTTCATACTCTATTAAGTATCGCTGTGATATTTTCCTCTCTTATCTCTTCTGGTTTTCCTTGCTCATTTTTGCCGCTGGACAGTTGACTGTCTATGATTTTCCACATCTTCTTCACGGAGCCATTCATGTTAATGAGCCTGAATGTCTTTTCCGGGTGGGAATGGATGTACATCCACAGCCCGTGGGCGAAGGAACGGGAGATGAACTCAACTTCCTTAAAATCGAGCGTCACGTGCTCTGTATTGTTTATCTTCCGGTCAAGATAGCTGACCACATCACGGGAACCCAGGATAGGACCAAACTCTTCCCTGAGCATCAATCTCATTCTTTCACCTATATATATCATATGGTGCACGATGTATATACTTTTTATCTCTGTTTCAACCGCCGGAGGCTAGCCCATTCCGGCCTTTCTTTCATTTTCCGGCCGTGAGTGCTCCTCTCTATTTCCGAGGATCCCGAAGGCCGTGCAGGAACTTCAGGGATCCCGCTATCGGCACTACGGTGGATACCGCCGGTATGATACTACCCTGCGAAGCAGGGTATANNTCATAGAGCCGACCAGAGGAACTATTGTGGATATCGCAGGCATCATACTACCCTGCGAAGCAAGGTCTATAGACCGAGCAAGCTCGGTCGTAACACCCCTCCGAGCCCTTCGGCAATCTTTCTTGAGATATCCGGAAAAGCAGCGTCCAACTAAAGATCAATACAATTTCAGTAACTATGTCTCTTCATAAAGCCTGAGGAACTCTTCTCTAGGTATGCCGGACTGCCTGCAGATGGTCCTCAGGGTAGACCCCTTCATTCTTACGTGATTCGGCATGGTCAGCATGGTTTTTGTGTCGTCAGGGTTCTCTCTCACCATAGAGATGTGATTTCCAACCCTCACGACCTTAAATCCGAGCTTCTCGAATGTTTTTATCACCCTTTGTTGGGGCGCGTCCACCGGGAATTTCATCTAAACTACCACTTCAGCGACAAAGGTCTCCATTATGTCTTCAGTCTCGATGTCCTCTTCCCCGAAAGTCTCGATATGGAATTTTATGGCGGATTTCACGTCGGCAAGCGCCTCCTCATAGGTGTTGCCCTCTCCGACCACCACACCCTTTAAACCGATAGGGTATGCAACATAACCTTCTGAGTGTCTTTCAACTATTATCTTTATCTCCTTTTTCATCTGTTCCATCAATTACATTATCTCTTTCAGTATATATATCTGTCCGCAGGCTTTGGATGTTCCGCCCTATTTCCAATGATCCCGAAGGCAGTGCAGCCGTGGATCCTGATACTCTTATATATGAAAAGCATAATACTGTTTTACTTCTTTTGACATGGTCTTTTATTTCCCTATGATCCCTAAACCAGCTCTCTGCACAAACTTCATAGAGCCGACCAGAGGAACTATGGTGGATATTGCAGGCATCAGCATGCCACCAAAGCCTTCGACTATATTTCGGGACAGCTTTGGAAAAACGAGCATCCACGGGATGATCCATCCCCCATACCTGTGATACTTCAGCAGATCTCTCAGCTCGCTCTTATAATTCCATTTGGGATCTATTATGCATTTGGCGGCTATTTCCCCGCTCCTGATCGCCTGGTAGATCCCTTCTCCATCTATAGAACAGGCGAACGAAGCTGCGTCCCCCGTTAAAAATATGTTTCCGTGTTTAAAGCCGTGGTAACCAAAGTAGATCGGATGGGCCCTTCTCTCTGCTTTTGCCAGATCAATTCCTTTATCCAGAGCCCATCTGTTAAATCGTTCAGACATCTCGCTGGCAGGCACCATGGAAGGAAGAGTCCCTGTTCCTACTGATGCATAACCCTTGTGAGGGAAGATCCAGACATAAGTCAATCCATACTTTTTGAGATCGAAGTGAATTTCCAATTTCTCAAAATCCCCGGGCACAGGGTATTCAATACACTGACATATCTGATCTGTGTTAAAGCCCAATTGTCGCCTGATAATGGAAGTTGAACCATCAGCCGCTATGAGGTATTTGTCTATCCTCTCATCGTTCAGGATCGCCTCGTTCTTATCGAGCCCTCTGACAGGTGTTTCGGCAAAGGTCATCTCAAAGTTTAAATACAATCTGATACATACCATAATGTTTCAAAAATTGAAACAAAGAGGCATATACCAAAATGAGCGAAGTGGTGAAAAGACTACACCTGACGGAGAAAAAATTCGTGACGTCAGATGAGATCAAAAAATACTGCGAGGAATACGCGCTGGATTATTATACAACGATAAGAAATCTGACATCAAGGGGATACCTTCTGAGGATCTTTAAGGGCGTGTTCTATGTCAGGAGCTTCGAAGAGCTGAAAATGGGAAAACTCGATCTCTCGCATCTGGAGCTTATTTCAGAAGGTATGCGGCTAAAGGGTGTTGACAGCTGGTATTTTGGCCTGTACACCGCTCTGAAGCTGAACAACGCGACCCACGAACATTTCACTGTGGACTACGTCATAAGCGACAGGCTCTTCAGGCAGGAGCCAATGTCGGTGGCGGGCCACAGTTTCAGGTTCGTAAAGCTCAAGAAGGGCCTGCTGGGATTCGGGACAGTGAAGAACAGGTACAGATACTCGGACATCGAAAAGACGATCCTCGACCTCATCTATATCTGGAGGTACAACGGCAAGCCTGAGGAGAAGATCCGGATGGATCTCTCGGATTATGCAGGACTTGCCTCTGCGGGCAGGATGAGAGAGTACGCTGAACATTATCCAAAAACGGTCAAAAAGATCGCGGAGGCGCTGATTTGAGGGCTTTCGTTGAGGCTGTGGGAAACGCCCTCGGCATACCGCAGAGGGATCTCATAGAGAAGGACATGATTCTGCACAGGCTGCTTGGCTCTCTGCCGGAATCTTTTCGGAACCGCCTTCTTTTCAAAGGCGGGACATGCCTGATAAAAGCATACCTGGGCTACTACAGATTCTCGGAGGATCTGGACTTTACCTGGCGTGACCAGAATGCCTTCAGCGGAATGTCGCAGAAACAGGTGCGGTCACACCTGTCCGGCATGATCGAAGGCATCGGGCGGGTCTTTGAAGGCCTTGGCGAGGATTTCGTCTATGACAAGGGCGATAAGAGATATGTCGAGCTGGGAGGGAGCAACAAGACGGTCACGTTCAAGCTGTGGTATGATTCCGGGATCCTGAAGCATGAGAGCTTCGTGAAAGTGCAGATCAGCTTCATCGAGAAGATACTCTACCCTCCGTCCACCAGAGAGCTGAACAGCCTGCTTTCGGGCAGAGAACATGATGATCTCAGGGCCTCTTTCCCAGAGGAGTACGGGGAATACGGCAGGGAAGTGTCCTTTCCCGTCTATGACATAAAGGAGATATTCTGCGAGAAGGTCAGGGCGATACTGACACGGAGAGGAGTAAGCGCGAGGGATTTTGTTGACGCGTATCTGATCTCAAAGACATACGGCATAGACGTGGAAGAGCTCAGACCGCAGATAGTGGACAAGACCGTATTCGCCCTTGGCATGTACGAGAAGTACAGAAAAAATCTGGAAGAGAAGGTGAGACTGATAAACTCTAAAAGCATCTTCGAGTGGGGTAGGGAGAGGGATCTGCTGCTGTTGAGGATAGACGAAATGGAATTCTACGACTTTGTCAGAGAATTCATAGGCGAGCTGGAGATCATCGCCGCGGATATCCGAAGAGAGTAAGCTCCCGGCAGCCCGATATCCCGGCCAGCGCTCTATTTTCCTATTATCCCGAAGCCTGCCCTCTGTATAAGCTTTAATGACCCGGCCAGAGGCATGATACACAGGGCCATTCAGTTGAGGGCACAAAGTTTAATAAAGCAGGGAAATGATAGATTGAGTGAGCAAGATGGAAGAGATAGAAGCCATATACGAAAAGGGAAAGCTCAGGATCGTGAAGCCTGCCAGGATAGATTCTGATACAGTGAAGGTAAAGATACTGAACAGAGATGAGATCCTGACAGAAGAGGACATGGAGGACGTCCTTAAGGCCATTAGCGAGAGAGAGAAGGGAAAGTACCACAGGTTTGATGAAGTGTTCGGATGAGTTTTGAGGTTTTATTCTCACCAAAAGGCGCTAAGCAGATAAGATCACTGGATGAGGGTATCAGGGAGAGGATAAGGAAAGCGATCATTGAGATCGGCAGTGATCCGTGGCACAGGGGAACGATAAAGGTAAAGGGCTATGAGAACATAAGAAGAAAGAGGGCTGGTAACTACAGGATACTTTATACAATAGACAAACAGCGGAATGAAGTGCTGGTGGTAAAGATAGAGAAGAGGAGCGAAACCACCTACAGATAGCCTGGTTTAAATGCGCCTGTTGCGTCTCTGTCCCAACCAGTGTGGCAGAGAGCGCAGAACCGTTCGCTTATCCGCCAGTTCCTTTCATTTTTCCTTTTATTTTCCGAGGATCCCGAAGGCAGCGCATGGACCCGGATGATATCACATATGAGAAGTATAATGCTGTAGTACTCTCGCCGGCCAGCCTCTGTATGAATTTCAAGGATCCCTTGGCGTTTGATCCCGCCCGCATGTGCTTTTTAGCGCTATGGCCTCT
>DAEG01000104.1 GCA_002495235.1 Euryarchaeota archaeon UBA287
TTATGACCTTCTTATCCACATCCCTCCCGCCAAGGCCATATATATAGCTTCTCAGATCGATGCCATCACAGTACGATTTTGTGTCAAGATACAAAGGCGGATAGCTGCCGAAGGGTGCAACCCTGTCGGCAACGGCGACCAGACTGGCGTTCTTTACAGCCTCTCTGACCTCTTCTCCAGCGAAGGGTCTGTAACATTTCACTCTTGTGACACCGACCTTTTTGCCCTCATTCCTCATCTCATCCACCACAACCTTTGCAGTTCCGAAAGCGGAGCCCATGCACAGGAGCACATGGTCTGCGTCCTCCGTTCTGTAGCTCTCCACAAGCGGGTATCTTCTGCCGGTTAGATCCCCGAACTCGCTCATGACCTTTCTCACGACCTCTCTGGATTCGTTCATGATCTCCATCTGCTGCATCTTCATCTCTGAGTAGTAGTCCGGCAGGACCATCGCACCCAGCGTCTTTGGGTTCTGTGGATCCAGCGTGTTCTCCGAGATCCTTCTTCTCGCGCCCACAAAGCCCAGAACCTTGTCGTCACTGAGAGTTGAGACGTTCTGCAGTGTGTGGCTTATGACGAAACCGTCCAGGAGCACCATGACGGGCAGCAGCGTCTCCTCCGCTATCCTAAATGACATCAGCGTAGTGTCATAGGCCTCCTGCGCATCCACGCACGAGATGTGCAGCCATCCCGCATCTCGTACCGCCATGGAGTCAGCGTGATCCGCGTGTATGTTTATGGGCGCGCTTATAGCCCTGTTCACGTTGGCCATGACTATGGGCAATCGCATGCCGCTCGCTATGTACAGCATCTCATGCATCAGCATGAGACCCTGCGAGGATGTGGCCGTGAACGTTCTAGCGCCCCTTGCGCTAGCACCTATGCAAGCGCTCATGGCGCTGTGCTCGCTCTCAACCCTGACGTACTCAGCTTGCGTCTCGCCATTGGCCACGTACTCGCTGAACTTTTCCACTATTATGGTCTGCGGCGTTATTGGATACGCTGCGACCACGTCCACGTCGCACTGCTTGGCCGCAAAAGCGACCGCCTCGTCTCCGCTCAATCCTATCATTTTTCCTCCTCCACCATCGTTATGGCGTCCTGCGGGCATTCCTTCGCGCATATGCCACAGCCCTTGCAGTGTGAATAATCGATGACTATCTTATCGCCCTCATAACTTATGCTCGAATCGGGGCAGTATATGTAACACTCCAGGCACCTGGTGCACTTCTCGTCGTTCACCACGGGTTTCTTGTTCCTCCACGTGCCCGTCTCGTACTCCCGCGACTTTTTCCACGCAACCCCGCCTGCCGGTATCTCTTTGTAGCTCTTCATATCTCCTCAACCCTCTCGTAAGCTTCCTTCACGACCTGCTTGTTCAGCTCCGCCAACTTGCTGGGGAACCTCGCGTCTATTGCTTTGAAGAGTGTCTCTATATCTATCAGAGGCTCTACCTTAAGCAGAGCTCCCAGTATCGCTGTGTTAGTTATGTCCTTGCCGAGCACTCTCGTAGCGATCTCGCTAGCAGGAACCCTGAATGTCCTGGCGCCCTCTACCTTTATGTCCTTTGACGTGTTTATTATGACCTTGCTCTCCTTGCTCGTTCCCTCGGCAACGTTGACTATCTTCACCAAGGTAGGATCAAGAACAAGCACGCAATCCGGCTCATAGACGTCGCAATGCAACTCTATCGGTTTATCATCTATCCTCGCGAACGCCACCATCGGCGCCCCCATTCGCTCCGGACCGAACTCCGGAAATGACTGGGCGAATTTTCCTTCATCTATGGCGGCCATGGCGAGGAGGTTCCCGGCAGTCCATGCTCCCTGACCTGCTCTCCCATGTATTCTTATCTCTTTCATTTTTAACTCAACCCCTTCCTTCGCAAATCGTCTTCACGCAATATATTTCTTTTGCATGCGTGAGGACACGCAATCGTGAATTGCTCTCGCGCTAGATATAGTTCGTTGCGAATATGTGCAGGAGCCAGATAGCCGTACAATAGCAAGGATGGACGCACGCGATAGGAAGATCGTGTTTACATAAATCGCTCGACCCACTCTAGAGCGTTGTCCTTGACCGCCCTGGCATGCTCTTCGTCATAATTCTTGTTGTCCCAGAGCGAACCATCTCTTTTGACACCAAGGTATCTGAGATAGCTCATGTGGGTTGCGCCATCTATGTAAAAGATGTCCTTTTCTTTCTCCGCCCTATCAAACATGTCTTCCGAATCCCTGGGATTCACTATGTTATCTTCAGTCCCGTGCAACAACAGGATGTCCTCGACATCCTCGACCTGCTTCAGAGGCTTGTACCTCGGGAGTTGAGAACCGGCCCATATCCCCATGAGCTCTCTAACCGTTGTGTGAAGACCTCCCACCCGCACAGGCTCGAAGCCCCTGGTCGTTTCTATGTGTTCTCCATAGACATCCCCGTAGGCCGTGTTCATCGCGTCTATGACGTCGCTTTCGCTGGGCTCAAACTCCCCCTTTAACGGCCGCAACACCCAGAGAAGGAATGAGTTCACGGTCTCGGGGGCTGCAAGGTCGACAACTGCTCTTATGTTACCGTCAACAGCGGCGGTCATTATGGCTATCATACCACCCATGCTGTGACCCATGAGAGAGACCCTATCACTGTCCACATCATCTCTCCCTCTCACGATGTCGAGAGCTGTCAGGGAATCTTCAAGCATGCCCTCCCAGGTGAAATCACCTGTGGACTCACCGTGAGACCTGTGATCATAGGCCAGAACTACAAAACCATTCTCCGCAAAGTTCTCGGCGAACTCGATCATAGTCTCCTTTGTCGCTGTCACACCATGGTACAGTATTATCGCTGGATGCGCTGATCCTTCGGATGGCACGTAAAGCATAGCGCTTATGTCAGCTCCATCATATCCCGGGAAGTAGAATCGCTCAACAGAGAAATCACGAGCCTCCGAAAAAGGCGGCAACACCATGGCAACCGCCAGCACAAACACAAGAAACCTGTACAAAGAGCTCACAATGCATATTTCACCTTTTATCTTATATTTGTTTCTCTGTCACGTTACGTAGATCACAGACATTCTACCGCAGCTATAGAGAACACCATAGAAAAAATCAAATATCACTGATGAGAGTGCTGTTTATGATGTCATTGCGGCTGACGGCGCTGGCGCTGATCCTCCTCTTCGCACAATTGGGTGCGGCAACCGACCCAAGGGCGGTAGAAGAAAACAGGATCGGCAACGGTCTCATGGAGGCGGGGGATTACGAAGGATCTATCGAGCACTTTCTTACGGCTGTAGAGGTGGATCCGCGTTATGCTGTTGCCCACTCAAATCTCGGTCTCGCTTATTACCATCTGGAACGGTATGAGGAAGCTCTGGAGGAGTTCAAAACAGCCGTCAACCTCGCTCCGAATAACCCTCAGTATCGCATCTACATCTCGGGGGCGTACGAGAGATGCGGTATGGCCGGAGAGGCCGCAGACGAGCTGGAGAACGCCCTGAGCCTCATGGATACCAGAGGCGAGGACGGAAAAGCGCGGGAAGAGATAGAGAGTGTGATGGAAAAGATGAAGGGAGAAGAAGACGCGCGTGACCACCAGGAATTGTATCCGAGCATGGCGGGAGAACCCATCTTCAGCTTCGTCGTGATATCGGATGTGCACGTCGGAGAGAACACAGACGGAGGAACGCAAGACAGCGACAATCTAAACTGGATCCTGAACACCGCTTACGAAGTGATCAGACCATCCTTTATAGTCAACACCGGAGATATAACGGATTCTACCAACGGCGGCTTCATACCGATGGGAGGACCTTATCAGCAGGAATGGGACGAGTACAGCCGGATCATCTCCACAATGAGCGAGAGCGCCTACTATGACATTCCGGGCAATCACGACCAGTACAGAGATGGAGATCTGTCCTATTACCTTGAGAACTCCCTCCAGGGCAGAGCAACAGGTTACACTCAAAACAGCTGGACGGTGGACCTGCCTGAAGGAAAGTATCAGTTCATTAGCGTGTGCACACCCGGAAATGACGGAAAGGCGTGGCCCACAGACAACGCCGGTCTCGATGATGGAGAACTGAACTGGATAGAGAGCCACATGGACAGAAACGCCAAAAAGATCTTCTTCTTCGGGCATCACCCTCTGGATGACCTCGAATACGGAAGGGAGGAGTTCCAGTCCATCCTCGACAGCCATCCTTCGGCATACATATACGGCCACACGCATGGGTATGGCATCAGCTATTATAACAACACCATGCTGGTGAACGCGGCGTCGCTAGGAAAGTCGCCAAGGGATCACTATCTGCTGGTGACCGTAAGCGCCGATGGCCAGACATCGGTAGCGCCATACACGATACCACAGCTCCCGGTTTGAACACAAAATTTTAATATAGTCTGAACAAAATCCATCCACTGTGATCATAAGAGAGGTTGAGAAGAAGGATTTCGGGGATATCAACCGACTGTACAATGACGTATACGAAGGTTTTTACCCCCTGCCTGAAACATATAACAGGCGTACGTTCGAAGAGACCACAAATGACACGTCACATCTCTGGCTTGTTGCAGAGGAAGACAAGAAGATAATAGCATCGCTCCTCCTGGTAGGAAACAGGGACAGGGACCTCTGCAAATTCTACGGCGCCGCGGTTGCAAAGGAGTTCCAGAAAAAGGGCATACTCTACGAGATCCACAGAGAGGCGGAGAGGAGAGTGGAGTATGGCATATACTATGCGATAGCCAGGATGAACTATCTGGCACCACAGAAGCTCCTGGAAAAGCTTGGTTTCATGCCGCTGGGAATCTTTCCCAACGCTATGAGAGTGAAGGAGGTAGAGACTCATGGCCTCTTTGTGACCTACAGGAATGCACCGAGAGAGAGAAAGAGGCCGGTCATAATAAAGCCATTCGAGGGCCTTTACTCCTGTGCTTCACGGCTTCTTGATCTGGGAGAGGCTGATGTCGTTCCTGAAGGGCCGGCCAGCAGCGTTGAGAGGTCTGTTGACCTCAAGATCGGAATGTCCCCCTCTGTCAGCGGAGAGTGGAACAGCTACATGGAGGATGGCGCGCTTGAGTTGAGTTACTTCCCGTTCTTCGTGCCCAACCTCAAGCTCTATTCGGATAACCTGTCCACTGAGGTGTTCATCTATCACAACCCCATGGCGGCACACATCTATGTGCTTGGGATAAAGACCTCGGACCCCATGGTCGAGGTGCTCAACGGCATCGCCTCCGCTGCCCTGTCCATGGGCTGCTATTACATAGAGTCCGTTCTCCCGGCGGAGTCGCCCGAGCTTCAGAGCGCCATGTATGACGCCGGCTACCTGCCATCTGCATACTTCCCTGCGTTCAAGAAGGACACTGACTGCTTTGTGGCCTGCAAGCTGCTGCTGCCGCCATCATTCAGGTGGGTGCACGCGGACGAGATGAACAAGAGTTTTTTGTCCGCCTACAGCGAGCTGTACATAGAGAGAATGAGGAGGGATCTGTACGGGTGGAGCGATAGATAGACTCATAGCCAGAGAGGCATTCGAGAGCGATGACAGGCTGTTCGAGGAAGCGATGCTGGAGTGCTTCTCCCATCACTACGGGCGGTGCAGGCCCTACAGGGAGTTCTGCGGGAAAAGAGCGCGAAGCGCCGGGGAGATACCTCCCATATTCGTGCCTGTGCTCAAGAGGTATCCGCTCCTGTCTGTGGACAGGTCCGATGTCGTCCTTACTCTGACGTCCTCCGGCACCTCCGGGGAGAAGACTGTACTCTTCCTGAACGGAGAGAGCCTGGACAACCTGACGACCATAGCGGAGAGGGTCTACGGAGGCATGGGGCTCGTCAACAAGGAGGAGAGAGACAACTACCTCTGCTTCACCTATGACCCGGAGCACGCGAAGGACATTGGAACCGCGTGGAGCGACAAGAACAACATGAGCTTCACCAGAGTGAACAGGGCGTTCTATGCCCTTAAATGGAGAGGCAAAGGCTTCTACTTTGACAGGGAGGGGGCCGTCGAATGCCTGCGCAGTTACTCCGAGGAGGGACTGCCGGTGAGGATCCTCGGCTTTCCTGCCTACATGGCAGAGACCCTCAGGGAATTCGAGGAACGCTATGGGAGCATCGATCTCGGTGAGAGGAGCTTTGTCCTGCCCGGCGGCGGATGGAAGAACAAGAGAGGACAGATGAGCAAAGCGGATTTCAGGAGGATGATAAGAGAGACCACTGGCATACCGGAAGAGAACGTCAGGGACTGCTACGGCCTAGCGGAGCACGGCGTGCCCTATGTGGAGTGCGAGTTCGGTAACATGCACGTGCCTATATACGCCGAAGCACGCGCCATAGATCCAAGGACGATGGAGGAGCGCTCTGAAGGGCTCCTGCACCTGATGACCCCATACAACCTGACGTCTCCATACATGTCCGTACTGACAACAGATTACGGAACCGTGAAGAGCGGCTGCGGGTGCGGAAGAGAGAGGCCATACATAGAGATCTTCGGCAGGGCCGGAGTGAAGAAGTACGCGGGATGCGCCATATCAGCCCTGCAGTACCTCTAGGTTTATCTTCTGCCACTGTCTGTGAGAGCTGGGCAGACCCTGCACCCAGTATATGTCCAGAGTGTCAAGGTCACAGCAGTGTGATGCCACGGTGCCGTCGGTGAGCTTTCCGTCTTCGTAGCACTGGTACTCCACGGTGAGCCCTGCCTCGAGCACGGGCACTCCGTCCTTCTCGAGGACAAGATTGCCGTCTCTGTCATAGCAGTAGTGCATGCCGGATATGACCTCCATCCAGGTATAGGGTGAGATCCTTCCATAGTTGTTCATGAGAGCCCAACGTGCAGAATTGTAGCAGTACTCAACAGCCTCCGCGGAGGGATCTGCGCTCACATCCACCCTCTCACGCATGGGCACGCTCGTCATTTTTCCATCCTCATAGCTGTAATCAGACCTCATCTGGTTCGTGAGCACTATCGTGTCATTCTCTGGTTCCCTCAAGGCGTGATGGAACGGCAATTTCTCCACCACCACCATCCGGGAGGTGTCAGCGAGCATGTAGTTCATGCCCNNTGCTCCTGCACATGGAGAGCTTCAGCATGAGCGCAACAGACGGCAGACCATAGGAGCACTCGTACACGCCCTTGGCGGGACTCCAGTCCCCGAGGACCTTCACCGCACCCACGAAAAGCCTGTCCGAACTAACCTGGAAATTAGAAGCGACCTGACCCTCGGTCACGGTCCCGAATATCGCCTGACCGCTGTCGGGCTTTAGCACGTAGGCTATCTGATAGGAGAATGGGTACGTGGGCAGATCCCTGTTCAACCCCACTATCGTGTGCCCGTTTCTCGTCGCATCGCCCTGAGCGCCAACGGCGGTGCAGAGCTTTTTTGAGTGGTGCCAGCCACTCAGCCAGAGGATCTCAAAGCCGGAATTTATCACTATTACCTTTTCGTAAGAAGATAAGAGCGGATCATCGCCTAGAGAAGAACCCGCTCCTATGCCTCTCATGAAGTCCGAGATATCCTTTTCCCTGTCTATGTACTCACGGTACCTGTCCACCTCCCGCTTCAGGGCATCCATCGTGAAACCGTAGTTGGTCCATGTGTCAACCACAAAATCATAGACCTCGCCTATGCGAGTGCAGTTCTCGCCGTACTGGCGGCCCATGTCAAACCAGCTGCCCTCAAAAACGAAGAAATCCATACGCTCCTCTGCGGAGCTGGGAACGCCCCACGGCATAAGCAGGAGAGAAAGAGCCAGAAATAGCGCCAATTTCATGCTCTGCGTTATTTCCTTCATTCTATATAAAAATTGCCCGTTCAGGAGCTGTTCTGCGAGATCAGGATCCGTGAAGTACGAAAAATCACGCCAACCCATGTCATGCCTGCGCTACGTCCCCGCCCCATCTCGCAGTCAGGCCCGCAGAGCTACCACACTTCAGCTCCCCTCAGAGCCCATACGCCTTTGTCAGGTACTGGTTCACCATCCTGTAGGAGTTGAAATGCACGCCGTTTATCCCTATGCAGTACTTCATTACCTTTGTCCAGTTCTCTTTTTCGGAGTAGAACAGAGG
>DAEG01000091.1 GCA_002495235.1 Euryarchaeota archaeon UBA287
GTGTGGATCATAGTGTCAGTGATAGCCCTCTTTGCGGGCATAGTTCTGCTCTCCCAGACCCAGGTCTCCATATACAGGGCGCTGATAGCGGCAGCCATCTGCGTAGTCTGGCTGTTTGCAGGAAACGCCGTTGTTGGTATAGCGACCGGTCTGACAGATACCTCTCCCATTTCAGGGATCGCCCTGATATCTGCCATATTCATGGTCTTCTGCTTCGGCATAGACAACATATACGCGATAGTGATGATATCGTGTCTCGTATGCGTCGCGGTGGGTCAGGGTGCAGACCTGCTCACTGATCTTAAGACCGGATACCTTGTGGGAGCCAACACGCGCAAGCAGGAGGTCCTGAAGTTCTTCGGTCCGGTGCTCGGATCAGTCATCTCACTTCTGACCCTCTCCGTCCTCTCCCAGACATACGGGATAGGGAGCGAGATGCTTCCAGCACCACAGGCGGGGGTACTTGCAGGGATACTGGGCATGATACGTGGAGGGGAGGTCCCGTATGCTCTGTTCCTGGGTGGAGCGCTGCTTGGAGGCTCCATAACCCTGACAGGTTTGCCCGGGGTTCTCGCCGGTCTCGGCATCTACCTCCCTCTGTCAATCCCGTTTGCTACGGCCATAGGCGGGTGGATCAAGGGGATACTTGACCACGTGATGGGCAAAGAGGTGGTTGAGGAATACACGATATCCGCAGCCGCGGGTCTGATAGTCGGAGCGGCTCTGACTCTGGTGTCTTATGCGATATACACGGTGGTGGGCGCTATATGAAGACGAACACGGTGATTCTGTGGGTCGTGTTCTCGATCCTGCTGATACTCACGTCCCTGTCCAGCATAGAGACCGTCAAGGGATTTGAGGGTTACCCGTCGCACTCGGCGAACATGGGCTTACTGATAGGCGCAGGAATAGCATCGTTAGTTGTGGCTTATCTGATAAGGAGGGCTGGGAGGTAAAATGGACGAGCTGGAAGGGATAAAAAAGTTTGTTGAGGATTACGAGAAAAAGGTGAAGGAGGAGATTGAGAACCCCCTGTACGACAAGAGGAACAAGATGTCTGTAGAGCGGTTCTCAGAGGTAAACAAGCCCCTCAGACGGGGATTGAGGCACCTCTACAGGGCGTGGAGCGCCTCCGTTGACGGTTTTCCGGAGGAGGCCAGAGAGATGAAAGCGCTCGGTATCAGCGAGATAGAGGAGGCGAAGAAGCTTCTGGAAGAGAGCTGAAATTGTTCGCAATTTTTATCAGCGAGCATAGATCATGTCAGTGCCTTACGGGCTGCCGGCGCTTGTGCATAGATACAGATCCCAGACAAGCCTCCGTGCTCACCTCTCTAGCTATGAGATGCGCATAACAGACTCGTACGCCTTTAGCCTTTTGTGATCGCTGGGAAGCAGCGCTCCGGCGATCGCTCTCTGGCTCCTGACACTCTAAGGATCCTGATTATCTCAGGATGTCCCCCGTCTCTTGCATAGTCCAGTACGGTATACCCGTCATCATCCCTTGCATTGACATCCGCGCCTGTCCTGATCAACACTTTAACTGTTTCAGGATAGCCCTTTATTGCCGCCCACATCAAGGCAGTTGTTCCGTAGTTGTCCCTCGCGTTGACATCTGCACCCGCATCTATCAGGGCTTTGGGTATCTCGGTCTTGCCCCTGATTGCTCCCTCCATCATGGCAGTAATCCCGTCATTGTCGCTCGCGTTGACATTAGCACCGGCCTCTATCAAGGCTTTTACCGCTTCGGTACGGCCGAGATGTGCCGCCATGATCAGAGGCGTCTTTTTTCCCTCGTCTCTCGCGTTGACATCGGCGCCTGCCTCAATCAAAACGTTGATCGATGGAGCGATACCACAACATGCTGCGTACATCAGCGGTGTCTGCCCAGAGCTGTCCTTTGCGCTCACATCAGCACCTGCCTCGATCAGAAGCACGGCCGCTTCAGGCTTACCATGGCCTGCAGCATGCATGAGGGCCGTTGCCCTGTCCTCATCTCTTGCATTGACATCTGCTCCAGCGGAGATCAGGAGCTTGACTATTTCGGTATTGTCACGGCCTTGTCCCCCAGCTTGCATGAGCGCTGTCCTCCTGTTCTCATCCCTTGCATTCACATCCGCGCCTGCGGCTATCAGGAGTCTGACCGTTTCCGGATAACCAGAACCTGTTACTGTTGTCAGGACGCGTGCCGCATACATCAGGGCAGTAGTCCCGTTATAGTCCTTTGCATTCACATCCGCATCCGCCTCTATCAGAGTTTTTGATGTCTCGGGGTAACCGAGATGTGCCGCCTTCATCAATGACGTTTCGCCAGCGTTGTCCTTTGTATTGACATTTGCCCCTGCCTCTATCAGGAGCTTGACTATATCAGCAAAGTTACGAATCACCGGTCTCATCAAGACTGTTCGTCCAAAATCATCTCTTGCATTGACATCCGCCCCGCTTCTATCAGGAGCCTGACACTCTCTGCATGATTGTACTCTGCCGCGTACATCAAGGCCGTCCAGTGGTGCTCGTCCATAGCATTCACATCTGCAACCGCCTCAATCAAAGCCCTGGCATTTTCAAGATCCCCTATCCTTGCAGCGTCTATCAGCTGCTGGTTCTTATCTGATGCTACATGGGTTGCTGATGCCATCATTCCCAGAAGCAGTGCCGTCATAAGCCAAGCGTCAAACAGTCTGCTCACGCACCAAAACAAGTGCGGAGATATAAATAGCTATCTGGTCATCTCTTTTCGGTTCTGAGCTGAAACGTCAGTTGCTCACGCCTAATGCGCGTAGAGCGCTTCTTAGCGCGCTCAGAGGTACTGTGATCCTGTCTTTATGCTCTTTGCCCCTCTGAGCTCTTCCTTGCACGCCTTTGTGAAGTTCTCCATAGTGACGAACCCGTTGGGAGCTCCCTTGCGCATGGCACTCATTATGACGTTTCTTATCTGCGCCCCTGTTAGGTTGAAGTTTCTCGCAAGCTCTCCGACGTCAACATCGGTGGGCAGGGCTTTTGGCAGATACATTCTCCACAGGGCCTCTCTCTCCCTCTCTTCTGGAGGTTCGAACGGCACCTTTAGGCTTATCCTTCTGTCAAGGGCCTTATCCAGCAGGCTTGCCTGGTTGGTTGTGAATATCACCACTCCGTCGAATCTGTCCAGTTCGGATAGGAGAACGTTAACGCTCTCATAGAGTCCGTTGTAGAACATGAAGCTCCTGTCCCTGAGCATCGCATCCGCTTCATCGAACAGTAGGATGGCGTCATTCTCTTTTGCCTCCTTGAAGGCCCGCTCCACATTCTTCTCCGTGTTCCCAAGCCACATGCTTATGAGTTTTGGATAACTGACCATGTATAGTTTCTTTCCCATGTCCTTTGCCAGCGCCTCTGCGGTATAGGTCTTTCCAGTACCAGGAGGCCCGTAAAACAGGAAGGTCAGGCTCTTTGTGAAGCGCTCCTGTGCGCCCCATTCCTCGAAGATCCTCCCGTGATATCTTATCTGGGAGAGTGCCTCGTCTATCTTCTCCCTGGTGTCCGAGTTCATGACCACGTCCTTGAGGCTCACCGACGGCTCTATTGTGCGGAATATCTCACTCTTTCTCTCCGCAGGCTCGTATCTCTCGTCCTCTATAGTCAGGGTGTCCCACGCTCTGTCGCTCTGCCCAAGGATCCTCCTTATGACCCATTCATTCAGTGAGTATATCGAAGACAGAGTGGTGTTTCCCTCCTCCTCTATCGCCATTATGTCGTTGGCCAGCAGCTTGCTCTCCCCGTAGAAGTACTCTCTTGCCTCCAGAGGATCCGTGTCGAAGAGCTTTGACACCTTGTTTATGATTTCCTTGCCGAAGGCGTCTTCCTCAGGTTCGAGATCATAACTCAGAAGTATGAGCACAATGCTCTCCTCCATAGCATCCAGCCCGAACTCCCTGACAAATGAATCAAAGGCCAGTTCCCTTCCTTTTTTTCTCTCGTCTATCTTTGTATTGAGTTCCTTTGCAAGCTCGCCATTTCCAGAGAGCCTGACCTGCAGCAGCATCATCCTGTCTCTGATGTATTCAACGTCCGATCCATAGCCTGTTTTCTTGCTCATTTCTCCTCCATAAAGTCTGCGAGGGTTATTTTCTTTTCGTTCTCGAACAGTGAGTTCATCGAGGCTTCAGCCACATAGACACACTGTTTTACGTACATTGGCACATCATACTCCTCTATTATCTTCTTTGAAATATCTAAATATTTTCGTACAGAAGCCTTGTGAACAGTGAGTATCAGTGCTTTTCCGCACTTGCATTTACCAGACAGAGGGATTCTTCTGTACTTGGCGTTACAGCTGGTGCACCTGAACTGCTGCTTCGAAAAAGCCGTGAGATTGCCCATCATGTCCGGGAGAAGGTGTGTGTTTATGATCTTCGCAGCAACATCGCTCTCCTCAACCGCCCTCAACTTTCTAGCCAGTTCCAGCTGAAGACCTATCTTCTCCTCCATGCTTCCGAGCGTTTTGTAGCTTGACATCCTGTTGCCTCCGTCTATGCGCGCGGTATCAAAGGAGAAACCCATGGATAGATCCGAGCCGAGGTGCTTCTCTACGTAGTCCATGATGTCCGATAGGTCCTTAGGGTTTGCTCCATCCTCAGCCTTCCTGTAGAACTCCAGGGGATAGGAGTACATTATGTCCACGTTCCAGGCCTCCTTGTCTATCTCTTTTGGATCAAGGACTGTCGTCAGTATGAGAGGGCAGTCCATGCGCCCACCTCTCGTTGTGGGTAGGTAATGCATGGAGAAGTTTATGAGAGCGTCCAGAAGAAGCATGATGCAGTCCTCATCTCCATCGCAATTCCTGCGCTTGGCCGCGTGGAAGAATGGGTGTGCAAAGCACACATTGGCGTCTGTGTAACCCGCGATCCTGCCCAGAACTCCGGCGGAAGTGTGTGGCGCGAGTCCCACGATGTTGCAACCTATGAGATCCTCTATCCTCTCCGCCCTGTAATATGGATCAAGTCCGTACAGCCGGACAAGCAGGTCGTCCATGAACTTTGAGCAGTTGAGGAGAAAATCCATGCAGCTTCTGGAGACCACAACGTCCTGTGGCTTGAGTTCTAATACCTGCTCTTCGCCCTTCAGAGGATTCCCATAGCAGTCTGTGTCATATCCCAGTTCCATTAGCTTTTCTATGGGTGCGTGCACCTCTGCCGGCCTGAAGTGCGTCAGCGGCACGTCTGTCATGTCATAGCGCAGCGTCCCGTCCTTGTTCACGTGTAGTCTGTACTTTGCTCTCAGCACGCCCTTCTCCAGGATCTCAGGTTCTTTCTGTGGTGATATGAGTCCCTCCACGCCCTTCATGTCGCCTATGTTTCTCTCTTTGACATAAGACATCGCGTTCTTGAGCTCGCTGTTCAGGTCTATCTTTGCCTTCTCCACCCCTTCGAAGTGTGTGTGCCCTCCGCACGTGCATCTGTACCTGTATGTCCTGCTCCCGCAGGAATCGCACCTGCGCACTCCTATCTCCACCTCAATGTAGCTCTGCTTCGCCGCCTGATTGACCAGCCTCTGCTTTCCCCCTGAGAACTTGAGCGGAAAGAGCACGTGTGGTGGTGGTTCCATGAGGCGCTCCTTTGACTTTTCAGGCCTCCCCATACGCACGCCGATCCTTGTCGGCACCCTGTTCTTCACCCTGACGCCGAGCATTTTTGAGACATACTCGATGGTGGAGGCTGCATCGCAGTCATCTGTTGCCTCGGTGATCCTGCCACCCGCTGCCTTCAGCCCGAGGGATGCGAGGAGCACATCCGTGTGTTCCGTGATCCTGTACCCCCCGTCTTCGCTGTGGTAGACCCCCAGGTCGATGAGGGTCCTCTTTGTTGTATCGTCACTCTCCAGAGCGAGCTTTCCATCCCGCAGTGATCCTCTCTCGAGGATGTGCCTCCTGAGGGCCTTTATGGCATCCATGGGAATGTCGCCCCAGAACAGAGTGTAGGCGGGGTGCAGCGGTATGGAATATCTCTTAGATAGCTCGAGAGCTTCATTAAAATCGATGCTGGCGGGGTTTTTTTCGNNTCTTTCTCCCACCACTCCTCCGTATACTCTGGTGGCAGGAGGGCTCTGTTGTTCTCAAGAAATTCTCCGTATGATACTAGGATATCTCCGAGATCAACGATCTCCCTGAGATGTTCTCTGTATTTTCTCGCGTCCTCTACCGTCCTGACCTCGACGAAGTCTCCATTGTCTAGGACGACAGAGGGTCTCTCCAGCCTGTCACAGACACTGACCGCGGCGGCCTTGCCGGGCGCTTCCGTCTTGATCTGTGTCCCTATGGCCAGAAAATCGTCCAGCAGCGTCAGAACCACAGGATTGAGGGAGCAAGCGGCCAGACCGGAGGTCCTTGACCTGCCATACCTAAGCCTGAAGCCGCCGGCCCTGTTTGGGTACGAGAGCACGGGTCTGCCACCGACGACATCGTGCAGGTATTTTGCCTCGTTCTCCTCCTCTTCCTCCTCGCTGCTCTCATTTCCCTTGTCTATCAGCGAATCTATGAACTCCCAGCCGTTTATCCCGAGCTTTCTGACGTGCTTCTGGAGCTTTCTTGCCTTCAGGCACATGCCCTCCGCAAGGACCAGGCATGCCCCGCCCCTCACTCTGTCCGTCTCGAATCTCTTGAGTCCCTTGTGGCCGCTGATCTCCTCTTTTTCTGTCCCCTCGCCATCTATGCAGACCGGGCAATGTCTCACTATTAGGTCTATCTCCTCATTGTTTGGCAGATACTGCAGGTGCTGGAGTCTCTTGTACAGCGGTATCTCCTCTTTGTATCTCTCGATCTCCTCCTCGGTCGGGATATACCGACCCACACCCATCTCTCTCCGTACGACGTCGGCTATAAGGACGCTCATAGCCTGCGCCGTTCCACCCGCGCTCCTTATGGGGCCAGCGTAAAAGACGGAGATATAATCGCTGTTGTCCGCGTTTTGCCCTTTCTTGACCTTTATCAGTCCTTCAAGTGGAGCGACCAGCACGCCCTCTGTGAGGGTTGCCAGTCCACACCTCACGGCGTGGAACATCCTCTCCTCGTCACTGCCGAACTCCCCTATCTCTCCTCTCGCTATCTCCATCGCTATGCGCAGGGAGAGTTCTTCTCTGTCCAGATCCTTGGACAACCTGCGTATCCTCTCTGCGACCCCTTTCGGACCTACAAGCTCCTCAACCCTCTCGGCCAGGTCGTGGGCTATGCTGATCTCCACTTCATCCTCGGGATCAAAACCAAGAGCCCTGGCCTTTTCAGCGATATCGAGCTCCTTTTTCAACAGACCTTCAAGCGTCTCCTTGTACATTACGCCCTTTCATCGTCATATGGATTAATCTTTTTTTTGCATCCTGATGTTGGCATCACAAAATGTTGGCACTACAAAACACAAGCAATATAAGTGAAAACAGCATAAAAAAGCGTGTGAGAAGTAGGATAAAGATCAAGATCGTGATTGTATTTGTCTTAGCGTTGATCGCGACGCTGTCAGATGACGTCCGTGCCGTCCCCGCAGTAGATCACAATGAGATCAACGGAGGATCGTCTCAGCTCACCATAGTGCAGATCTCTGACCTGCACATCGGGAATGGCATAGACGATTACGGATCCGGCGCTGGAGCGTTCGGGTGGGATGACAGCATTCTGGATGAAAATGGTGAGCCCGCTTTTGAAGATAACACCGCAGCCGCGGAGAACCTGAGGGACGCTGTGTCGTGGATCAACGCCAATTCTAGGGATATCGACGTGGTGCTCGTCACAGGTGACATCACGCAGAGCGGCGAGAGATCAGAATTTCAGATGGCCTATCACATACTTAAAGACATAGAGGTTCCATGGGTCCCTCTCATAGGCAACCACGACATCTGGGGGTATAACAGCACATCTCAGGCAGACTCGCCGGTTGCTGTTGTCTTTTACATGGAGGTTTTCGGCGGGCATCTCGATGAACTGGGCGGTCAGTTGCTCAACTGGGACGATGGGACGCGATTCGATGAGGTCTACGATGCCGATTCCGGGTACAGCACTCATTTCCAGAACTACGCCTTCGATCTTGAAGGCAGGGATGGTAAGATATACCACATCATCTGCGCGGACTTTAACTCCCGCACCCACGGCATGGACGACCCCGGAGGCGTTGAGCCATGGGGTCATACGCATGAGTTCTCCGGTGGGACGTGGCCATGGTTCACCGCCAGATACGGGAGCTATGATCCAGATGGCGAGCCAAGGGATAATGTGCTCATATTCTCGCACCACCCGCTGACCAAGGACCAGACAAAAGGCTCATTTTTGCCCGGGGACTATCAGGAGATAGCCAGCTTTCTTAACGACAATGGACGCAAATATCACACTGGATTGTGGGGGGCGGGCCACAGCCACAGAGGTGACTGGTATGACGTAAAGACTCTGGATATGACCAGCACTATCTGCCCGGGTGAAGAGACGGGAGCCATGTATGAGGATTCAGGCCACATCAGACGCATTGATGTGCTCGGCTGAGGGCATCTCTCAAGGTGTACAGAGTCGCTCGCTTGGGAAGCAAGCTTATTAAGCAGAAAAGAGCTTTGTTCCTGATGTTCATTGTCGCTGTCACCGCTTGCCCGACAGGCATAGCCCACACATACATAGCCGCAGACAAACTGAAAAAGGCGGCCAAGAAGTTAGGCGTTGAGATAAAGGTCGAGACTCAGGGCACGATAGGGATATCGAATGAGCTGGGTCATGATGACATGGCTAGGGCGGATGTTGTGATGCTGGCGAGCGATGTTGCGATAGCAAAGATGGATAGGTTTGAGGGCAAGAGGATCCTGCAAGTGCCACTTAGCGATGCAGTGAAAGACCCCGAAGGGCTCATAAGAAGGGCGATGGAGTGCTGAGATGCGGATAGAATTCAGAAAACATTTCATGACGGGCGTAAGTTACATGCTGCCGTTCGTTGTGGCGGGCGGCATACTGATATCCCTCAGCTTCATGATGCCGAACAGTGCCGTTCTAAATAGGATAGGCAGGGCTGCTTTCAATCTCATGCTGATAGCTCTCGCAGGTTACACATCCTATTCAATAGCTGACAGGGCCGGCCTTGCGTCAGGCATGCTGGCCGGAGCCCTGTCTCTTGAGCTCGGCGCAGGTTACCTTGGAGCTCTGCTGGGCGGCCTTATAGCGGGTTACGTCTCTCTCGCGTTTAGAAGAAAGATAGTCGATAAAGTCCCAGCCTCTCTGATGCCGATATGCTCCATACTGTTGCTCCCTCTGCTATCCGTGCTGGTCGTAGGGCTGCTCATGGAGCTCATCGGAGCTCCCCTGGCTCAGCTGACAGCACTGTTGAACGATGCTCTGATCAGCGCCTATGCTTCTTGGAGCGCCATTCTGATTGCCGTTGTGCTTGGTGTCATGATGGCCTTTGATATGGGCGGCCCGGTGAACAAGGTCGCGTACTTCTTTGCCCTCTGGACCCTCGAGGGTGGTGTGCGGAGCCCGGTTATGAGTGCGGTCATGATCGCAGGCATGACGCCACCGATAGGCCTCTCGATAGCCACGTTCCTGTTCCCCAAGAAATTCAACGCGGAGGAGAGGGAGAGCGGAAGGATAGCGTGGTTCCTGGGTCTCTCCTTTGTGACCGAGGGGGCTATACCTTACGCGGCGTCAGATCCGCTGCGCGTCATCCCGTCCCTGGTGGCAGGCTCTTCGGCCGCAGCCGT
>DAEG01000085.1 GCA_002495235.1 Euryarchaeota archaeon UBA287
GGTGGAGAGCAGCAGAGGGTCGCCATAGCGAGGGCGTTGATAAACGACCCAGAAGTTATATTCGCGGACGAGCCCACGGGCTCTCTGGACAGCGTTGCGGCTGAGAATGTCATGGACCTGCTCAGCGCTCTGCACAAGCGCGGCATAACCATTGTTTTAGTCACACACGAAGAGTCCTTCACAAAGTATGCGACCAGGATGATACGGCTTGTTGACGGATCAATAGCTGAGGAGAGGAGGTTGTGAGATGGCAAAAGGCAACAGGTTCGTTATGAGCTCCGCGGCGCGTCTTCTGGCTGCCAACGAGTTCAGGGAGCACCGGAGGATATACGTGGTCATAATCTTCGCCATAGGCATAACGATGTCCACGTTCCTTCTGTCGACGTGTTATGAGTTCTACATGCAGCAGGTCATAAACACGGGAATAAAGAACGGCATTTCATCGGATGCCCTGATAATGGGTCCGGGCATGACGGTGAGGGATGCCATAGGTGGTGCGATGCCGATGTCTTACGCGTCGCAGATAGCGGAGGCCATAAACGCCACCGGGCGCTATAATGTCACGATGCGCACCGTCTTTCAGGGAGCCGCCTTCTACGGCGGGGTCGAGTACGGCAAAACCGGGCGCTACGAGGGGGCGGTCATAGACGGCATAGACCTGAAGAGCGACCCCAGAGTGTATGACCTCAGGAGCACTATCGTCGAGGGTGAGTGGTTTGATGATTACCTGGCAAAGAATCCCGGGGCTCTGGAGGGTGATTTCGGGTCTCAGATGACAGCAAGCCTGGCATACATACTGAACGAGGCGATGTACTCCGATTGGTCGACCCTGCCGGTGACAGGGCCTCTGATGAGATCTTTTCGCCCTGGCCTGGAGCTCTTCCAGAGGGCCGCCTATTCCCGGGCTACCGCGTACCCGGCTCTGGTGGGCAGATCTCTGGCCGACATCGCGGGCCTGAAGGTGGGTGATGATTTTACTATACTGGTGGAGAAGGGAGGCAACCTGGGAAACATAACCTTCGCAAGGTACAAGGCGATAGGGGTGTACGACATAGGCCTCCCGCTCATAGAGCAGATGGTTGTCATAACGCCGATCGACGGGCTAAGGCAGATAGCCGGAAGGACCCTGAGCGAGAACGCAGCGACGACCATAGCGGTGAGATCGCTCAGCATACCTCCCAGCGATCACGGTGCCATAAAGAACGATCTGACTGGCATAATCTCGAACATGACCGTGACCATGCCCGAAGGCGGCTTGGCCGCTGTGAAGCCTGCGGTCTTTACATGGCACGACGTGCTCCTCTACGTGAACGGCACGATGTTCGATACGGAGACCAATCTGGCAATATTCTTCATGACATTCACGCTGGCGCTCTGTGCGATCGCGATATACTACGTGATGGACTCCATAGTGCTGAGGAAGATGAGGCAGATAGGCATAACAAAGGCCATAGGGGCTACGAACCTCACAGTAGGGCTGTCCTTCCTGTACCAGGCCCTCCTCGTGGGCGGGTGCGCGTCAGTGCTGGGCCTGACCCTCGGCTACATAGCGCTCTATGCAGTGCAGACGATAGGTCTTCAGAACTTCCTGCAGACGGGGGCTGTGCTGCGGTTAGCCACGCCGGTGGACATAAACTACATAGTGCAGCCGTGGGCCGTGGCACTCACCGTGATACTGCCCGTAGTGGTCTCCCTGCTCGCCTCTCTCCTGCCGGCGAGGCACGCGGCCTCGCTCGACCCTGTGGAGTGCATAAGAAGAGGACAGGGGGCGATGTGATCCTGATGCAGGTGCCAGCTGGCTGATCGCAGGGTCACGGATGGAGCGCCTTTTTGTTCTTTTTTCGGCGAGAAGGCTCCCTGCTAAAGCAGGGGTAGTTCACTGCTCTGTTCCCTGTCTGTTGAGAGGATCCTGCGGTCTGTTCTCGAGTGGCGTGGGCCTGTGCGCTGCGGGCCTCTCTCTTCAGGGCTGCGTCATCACCCCCTCCAAGCCGTTCCGGTGTGGGCCGGCCGCGCTTCAGGACAGGTCATTCTGAGTCGAGTGTGGACTGGAGGTGCCGTATCAGCATTCCTAAGGAAGTGGGACTGCTGCACGATCTATAGTGCTCTCGTTCGGACCGACGGAGGCCTCCCAGGTGGATCGCACAGCGCGAACAGGCGTAAAAAAAGAGAGGCGCGTATGAAAAGGGACTAATACGGTATTACTCCCTGCCTATCGGGATATCCATGTCCGTGACCGGGGGCGGGCAGGGGGGCCGGATCTCTCATTTGCCGGTGCTGAGACCGGTGTGGGACCGTGGATGCAAAAAAGCGATGCGTGCCCAGTGAGATCATCAAAAAGTGGCCCGGACCTAGATGGTGCCGTGGATGGCGAGATCCTGCTCTATCTTCCGAGGATCCCGAATGCAGCCCTCTGCATGAATTTCAGGGATCCCAGCAACGGAACGATAGATGAAATCGCAGGGATGATACGATCCTGCAAGGCAGGATCTATAGACCGGATCTCTGGATTCGGTCGTATACTACCATGCTGAAGCAGGGTATATAAACCGCATTCCATGCGGTTGTATACAACCTTGCCAAAGCAAGGTTTATAGAACGAGTTCCGACTCGTTCGTAACATTCCGCCGAGGCTTTTAGTTGAGGGCTTTGAAATGCGACTGGTAATAACGGCCTGCAGCAGCCCCAGATTGACCGCATGCGCGAGGTGCACAAAGTTTAATAAAGCAGGGAAATAATAGATTAAGTGAGCAAAATGGAAGAGATCGAAGTCATATATGAAAAGGGAAGGCTCAGGATCGTGAAGCCTGCCAGAATTGATTCCGACACAGTGAAGGTGAGAATACTGAACAGAGACGAGATCCTGACAGAAGAGGACATGGAGGACGTCCTTAAGGCTGTGAGCGAGAGAGAAGAGGGAAAGTACCACGGGTTTGATGAAGTGTTCGGATGAGTTTTGAGGTTGTATTCTCACCAAAGAGCGCTAAGCAGATAAGATCACTGGATGAGGGTATCAGGGAAAGAGTAAGGCAAGCGGTCATCGAGATCGGCAGCGATCCGCGGCACAGAGGAACGATAAAGGTAAAGGGCTATGAGAACATAAGAAGAAAGAGAGCGGGTAACTACAGGATACTTTATACAATAGACAAGCAGCGAAACGAGGTTCTGGTGGTAAAGATAGAGAAGAGGAGCGAAACCACCTACAAATAGCCTGGTTTAAATGCGCTTGTTGTTTCTCTGTCTCAACCATTATGGCAGAGGGTGCAGAACCGTTCACTTATCAGCCAGCCAGTTTCTGGCCTTTCTTTCATTTTATCTTCCGACAATCCCGAAGGCAGCCCTCTGCACGGATTTCAGGGATCCTGCTGGAATGACAGAGCGCAGGCCAATCAGCATCCGAGGCAGTTTGAGATCCCGAGCGCAGGTGGTCATCTCTCTTTTGAGAGCTTCTGTCTCTGACGCTGGATCAGGGGATGACTGTTCAGGAGAGGGTTGAGCACTCCTTTGGGATCCATGTTCTCAGTCTCCGATCTGCCTGTTCTGAAGAAATCCTCCAGAACTTCCATCTCGCATGGTTTCAGCTCCTTCACGAGCCCGCTCAGAAAAGTCTTGACCGCTTCATAGATATCCGCCGGAGGTTTTGCCCTCAGCAGGTTCTTCAGGTAACTGTCAATGGCGGCTTTTTTGACGGCTCCTTCGATGTCCGTCTCGTGGAGATTCAGCCCGTCCATCAGGCTCTCGATCACAAGACATTCCCTGAGGGTGCCCCTGTCGAAGTCCGAGCGGGCGATCATGTAGGCATCGAACACGTCTCTTCCAGAGCTCCTGCTGAGGAGGGTTGCCAGCTTGTTCGAGAACAGCTCTTCTCTCTGCGGCGTCAGCACTCCAAAGTGCTCTTTCGTCCCTACGTGAAGAAATTTGCCGTAGATGTCACTGCGCATCACGGGCATTCTCCGCATATACCCTATCTCGATCTTGAAAGAGTCATGAGCCTTCATGAGATCTGTGTAGTGCACGTCCATGCGCGTGAGAGGATAGCTTGCCTGAATGGAGATATCTGCGTATCCCATGTCGTTCAGGACTCTCTTTAGATGCGTGTCTATCTCATCCCTCTCCTCATACCACTCCTTCTTTCCCGAGTGGCGGTAGTTGAAGTCCAGGTCTATGGACAGCCTTGATACGCTCTTGAGATGGATGAAGTTCAGCGCCGTTCCGCCATAGAGCGCTCTTTCAGGAATCTGACCTCGCTCATCCTGAGGAGGAGATCACTTATCCGCAGTGTCTTCTCCACGTATCTCGGTTCCATACCCATCTCGAGGCTGATCTGTGCGACGTCGTATTCCATCAGATCCCCCTCAGATAATCTTCGAACCCTTCCGGCACATAGAGGTTCCATCGTTTATTCAGCAGGCTCGGTCTGCCTCTCTCGAGCTGCATCGGCGTCCTGCCTATCCCTGCTCTGATCCTCTCGAGCAGTTCGCTGCCCACGTCCTCATAGTAGATGGAGCGCTTCGAGAGCAGTTCTAAGACGTATCCGGCCTTTCTGAGGGTGAAGTCACTGTTCCTTCTCTCCAGGATCACGAAGAGCTTCTCAAAGTCCATGCCGCTGAGCATCTCAAGGCTCTTAAGGCACTCCTCCCAGCCTCCTGCGTAGCACACTCTCTGGAGGCAGTCAGCGAATGTCCTCTCCTTGCCGGAGACCCTGAGCGGAGCGTTTCTGTGCCTGCTCTCTTCAACTCCGGTCTCCAGGTCACTGACATAGACCGGGCGGAATGAGAGCCCCCCGAAATCGAATGGGGCAAAGCGCTCCTCCTTTCTGATGCACACGTAGACCTCGTTGTACATGGAATAGGCCGCTCCATGGTATTCCAGCGCGGAGTGGTACCCTATGAAATACCTCTCCCTCAGCTTTGAGGCGAGCAGGAACCTGTCTACGGTAAAATTTTCCGGGGTCTCCAGCTCTCCGAGCGCGAGGTAGAGCCCCCTCCTGACGCGGACGAGCTTCCCCTGCCTCAGGAGCTTCTTCAGATACTCGTTGTAGGCGTACCTCATGTCAACGTCGCCTGCCACCCGCCTGACGGCGTCCAGAGCTTCCCCTGAACTGACAACCTTCAGCCCGAGGAGATCCCTGTAGACCCGGTCGATCTTTCTCATTTTTACAATTGGTGAATGTTGTAACTGTATTTAACCATTATTACTTTAAATTTTTGTCAGGGATCCATGGCCAGCGCTCTATTTTCCCAGGATCCTGAAACCAGCGCGCTGCACGGATTTCGAGGAGGCGAGTCCTGCGACCCCGGCGGATATCGCGGGCATGATACGACCTCGCTTTGCGAGGTCTATAGACCGAATCTCTGGATTCGGTCGTATACAACCTTGCCGAAGCAAGGTTTATAGAACGAGTTCCGACTCGTTCGTATACGATCCTGCAAAGCAGGATCTATAGACCGAATCTCTGGATTCGGTCGTAACATCCCGCCTAAACCCTCAATTGCCTTTCTGGAGATCCCCGGAAACGCAACGAGCCATGGAAACAGCCAGCCCAGATATTTGTGGTATTTAAGAAGATCCTGCAGCTCCGGTCTGTAGTTCCGTTCAGGACATGTGTTGTCTTTGGCAGCGGTCTCTCCGCTCCGGAGAGCCCTTCAGGCATCTCTTTCTGTAGCGTAAATGGTCTCTGCGATGAGGTCTCTCAGGATCTCGGGCATCGGATAAAACACAGATCCTCGACCGCAACAGAAATAAGCAGCAAGGAACAATCTGATAAGCAGGAAGTGAGATTGATGGACATTCCTGAGATCGAGAGAAGGCTGCTCGAGCTGGACAAGGAGCTGCACTCTCTGCTGAAGGCTGTCAGAGAGGCAAAAAAGCCCCGGGGCGCCGTTAAATCCGCAGCGGGAGCGTGGGGTTATGATGTGGACAGTGTGGAGTTCACAAGAGAGCTGAGGCGGACGAGAAGAGCGGGGTTATGAAGCTTTTCATAGACACCTCGGTTTTTGTGGACGTTCTCAGGTCAAGGCAGGTAGGATCATCGAGAGCGCTTCTTGAGAGCCTGGAGGGCGGGAATGAGGGCTTTACCTCCGTCATAACCGTAGCAGAGCTCTGCGTGGGAGCATACAGGTCATCCAGAAAAGACGCTCTGGAAAAGACACTCACACTCCTGTCACTTGTGGAGGTGATAGACCTTGACAGGGATATAGCTGCGGAGGGCGGAAGGATCTATGCCGAACTGACAGGAAAGGGCAGAGAGATAGAGCTGAACGATTGCCTGATCGCTGCAACATCCCTCTCACAGGGTATTTCAGGAATAGTGACAAGAGACCTTGAGCATTTTGGCAGGATAGAGGGCGTTGAGGCCGTGACCCCCGAGGATCTGGGCTTTTAGTCGCAATGGTTATTTTCCTACGATCCCGAGGGCAGCCCTCTGAATGAACTTCAGGGATCCCAAGACAGGCACTATGCCCGATATCGCGGGCATGATAGACCGCGCTTGCACGGTCGTAACATGCCTCCGAGACCTTCAACGATCTTCTTGGAGATTCCGGGAATGCAACGAGCCACGAAAAAGTGATATGCGGTCCGTTCACGTGAGCGATCAGAAGCGTCGTGACTTCTGTTCTGTGGAGCGCTGCAAGTTTTATATACGAAAAGATGCATATTATGGTCTGAGGCGTAGAAAAGATGAAGACTCTCACAGCAGTCCTGCATAAAGAAGAGGATATGTGGGTGGCAGAATGCCCCGAGGTGGGGACCTTCAGTCAGGGGAAGACCCTGGAGGAAGCCATAGACAATCTCAGAGAGGCAACCGAACTTTATCTGGAAGAGTTCCCTCTGAAAGAGGGCAGAAAATCGGTCATAACCACATTTGAGGTTTCTTCCGTTGCCTGAGCTCAGAAAGGTCTCAGGCTAGACAGTGGTAAAGATACTATGCAATAAATTCGGCTTTGAGATGAGTGGCCGCTCAGGGAGCCACGTAAGACTCTCGAAGATCACACCAGAGGGAAAGGTCGGCACGGTTGTGCCGATGCATCGGGAGCTGAAGATAGGAACCCTGAAGGGAGTACTGAAGCTGGCAAAGATAGACCCGGATGAATTCGCCAGATATCTGTGAACGCCAGCTCCCACAAGGAATTTTTCGGATATGCCCACGTAATCGCGCAAAGGGCATAACCAGATGAGGTTAAGATGGTGTTAATGATGCCTTTTGTCTCCGGGCACTCGCTATTGTACGCCAGCTTGCGCTCTGCTCTATTTCCCGAGGATCCCGAAGGCAGTTAAGCCCGCTGGTCCCGCACCCACAATAACAACATCATGATGTTCTATCTTGATCACCCCAACAAATGTTCTTCAAAGGATTTTATAATCACAGACGCCTCATTTACTCTTCATCCCCCGGCAGAGGCCCTAGCAGGATTTTAAGACCTTTAGGATAAACGAGTGGCCAGATGAAATTCATGATCAGACTATTTTTAGCCAGCTTGGACAGCAGGTTATCAATTATGAACCTGCTTACTCTTTTCTTTATCCCGTCTGGTACGATTGCATCATAAACCAAGATAGCACTTCCAAAAGCAATATATTTCCTGTTCCATGCTGTAAACTCCCTGAACTCTTCTTTGATGCCGATGCCACAGATATCCTCCGCAGCCATCTTTCCCGTTTTGGCAGCCGCATAGATTATACCACAACCGATATCACCCCAGCCGCCTGCATCTCCTACCAGATAGATGTTCCCGTGCTTGAGACCCACAGGTTTATAGCAGACTGCCTGCGCCCTGAGCTCGTACTGTCCGGGATCTATGCCGTCCACCTCCTTGACGAACTCGTTAAACCTCTTTATCTTCTCGCTCGTGGAAAAGAACTCGGAATCCATGGAGCACAAGCAGAAAGAGATTCTGTCTTTGTAAGGATTGTACCCAGAGTAGCCGTGCCCTACAACATCAAAACTGATATATCCATGTCCAAAATCTTTCCTACCGTTGGGTACCTCATCAGGCGGTATTGGGGCTTCAACGTAAGTGGCAATAGCACTCTTTGTTTTCAAACCGAGGGCTCTTCTCACAACAGACTTTGCGCCATCAGCACCTATGAGATAGTTATAGTCTATCCTTTCCCCATTTTCTAGTTCTATATAATTTTCATCCTTATTCAGTTTGACAGCTTTCGAGCCGGGTCTTATCTCTATACCCATCCTTCTAGTCTGTTCTATCAGCCATCTGCCAAAGTCTTTGCGCTGCCATATGTAACAAACCGGGGGATCAAAAGGCACAGTTGAGTGGCTCCTGTCTGCCCAGTATATCTCGAAACCGTTCAGCGGTACATCGATCATTTCCTCCGTGATTCCGAATATAGCCATGTTGTTCGGGAACATCATGCCATGACATGTCTTGTCACCCATTTCTTTCTCGGGCAACGCTTCAAGCACTAGAACATCCTTTTTACCGTGCTTCACAAGCGTCTGCGCTGCCTTCAGGCCACCGGGGCCTGCGCCGACAATTACTACTTCATGCTTTTCCATTTTTTTCACTCCTTGTATTGATTTTTTATCAGATCATAAAAATCGATCTGTTTTATATCCTCAATCAATCCGGATTTATTCTCCTTTATAAAATCCAAAAGCATGGGTGTGTATCTGGGCAGACTTGCAAGCAACCCGAATGCGTCTTTCATACTGTTTGAGAATATGATCTCAGTAATTCGGCGAGTAAGTCTGTAGCTTCCATCTTTAAATTCCCGGTCAAGTATCCTAGATATCGGCTTTGCGGCATTGAAAACTATATCGTTTCCAGAGGCCACTAAAGAGATGAGTCTGGGCATCAAAAAGTTGAGTATCGAGTCTGGATGGAGTTTGTGCTCATTTAAACGTTTTTTATAGTTCTGCAGAGACTGTTTGGAATAATCTGTGTTTTCAATGGCCGAGATGGCAGTATAAGCCGCGTCTATGCCGTAAACCAATCCTGGCACCATCCCATCACCGAGAGCGCACAATCCCTGACGAGCAGCATCACCAACCATTAACAGGTTGTCGCCGTAAGGCTCCTCTTCTACTGCGGAGGGTATTATAGTCCAGATTTCTTTTGTCTTTTTTGCTTCTTTCAGTTTAGGCCTTAATTCTTCAAATTTGTCCCATGCGGGTGTTGTATAGCTTTTACAAAATTCCTTTAAATCGAAACCGAATGGCAGAGGATTTGGCAGCGGATTCTTTTTGTGCATAGGAGTCATTATCCATGCAGAGTTCTCGACCGTTTTTTCATCGATGTATTCTGAAAGCATGGCCATGAAATCAATGCCATTGCCCAGTGGCCCGCCCCTGTTCACCGTAGTCAATTCGCGTTTCAAATCAATATCAAAATCTTTAGGATCACATCCTTCACACCTGTAACCATGGGAAGCAAACAGGAGTTTCATATTCAGAGGCTTGCCAAGCATTCTGGAAGGTTCCCTTAACGAACCTGAAGCATCTATGAGAATTTTTGCTTTGACCAGTTCATCGTCTGAAAGCTTCAGGATCACTTTCCCCTCCTTCCTTTCCGCATCAGTGACGCTTTTCTGAACTATATCCAGATTCTTTGGCGTCATACCAAGCAGGTGTTCTTCAACATCTCTGCCTTGCACTCTATAACCGAAAGGTGGGTTTTTCTTGCCGAAGGGCAGATAAACAGGCTCTCTGTTTGGGTAAACAAGGGATATATTATAGATGGGCACTTCTCTCCCAAGCTCTTTGATATCTATCCCTTCCTTGTTCAGTATAGATGAGCCTTTCCCACAGAATGCAACTCTGGCATAGGTGTCAGAGGGTACTTTCCTCCGATCCA
>DAEG01000009.1 GCA_002495235.1 Euryarchaeota archaeon UBA287
CCACAGACTGGTCCTCCGGGGTGCTCTCGATGAACGTCACTCTGTCACCCCCCCTGGAGGGTAACCTCTCCTTCTACTACTACAGCCCAGACGTCGGCGGCTGGGTCTTCCTCGCCTCTGGCAGTACAGATTCGGAGGGCAATGCTATGGTCAGGGCAGAGTTCGACAAGACCATCGGCGAATACTGGGCAGAAGCAGAGTTCCGCGGGGACAGCACGCACGCGCCTTCACAGCTGGTATTTGCGGTGAGGGTAGAGCCCCCGGTTGTCGTACCCGGTTATCCGGCTCCGGTCTTCCCGTCAGTGACCTTCTCGCTGTACCGTGACGTAATCACAACTGATGTTTCCATAGTGCCCTCCACGGTCTCGCTCGGGCCCGGTGATAAGGTTAACTTCAGTGTGAGGATAACCTCTCTGAAGATATTCGGGCACGAGCTGGCAAGGATGTGGTGCATGTTTTACGGTTTTGGCTGGGATTGGAGGGCCTTCCTCAATTTCATAGTTCAGTTCGACGCAGAGTACAGCTCCACGGATCCTAAAGTCATAAGTCTGAAGGGCAGTGAAGGCACCGCGATGGGCGGCGGCGACTGCACGATAACTGCTTCTTTCCGTGTGTCAGACAGCAGGGGAGGCAGGTTTTTCAGGCGGATATTTGACATAGGAAAGGATCAGGTCTTCACGGTTGGAACGGAGATCCATATAAGAGGAGAGAAGTTCGCAGGGCCGACAAGCGCCGATATAAGAGAGATCCAGGCCTCCGGCGTTTACAAAGACAATGTAACGATCCTCCTGAGACTGGTCGATGGAGGGAACAACCCCCTCGGCGGCAGGGAGCTAACCTTCACGGCGGGTTCCATGAGCACGTCGCTCAGGACAGCCCCCGATGGTACAGCAGAGGTCAAGATAGACGCAGGCTCCGCGATGCCGGGCGATTACCCATACTCCGTCTCCTTCGCCGGCAATGAGTTCTACGCGGGCTGCTCGCTGAACAGCACCTACAGGATAGAGAGGATCCCGACGGAGATAGCCGTGGCCACAGACTGGTCCTCCGGGGTGCTCTCGATGAACGTCACTCTGTCACCCCCCCTGGAGGGTAACCTCTCCTTCTACTACTACAGCCCAGACGTCGGCGGCTGGGTCTTCCTCGCCTCCGGCAGTACAGATTCGGAGGGCAGTGCTGTGGTCAGGGCAGAGTTCGACAAGCCGCAGGGCAGTTACAGGATAAGGGTGGAGTTCCACGGAGACAGCACGCACGCGCCGGCTGAGGCTGTCTCCATGGTCAGAACGAAATAACCTCTGTTTCCTGTGGAGCCCGATGTGACGTGATGCAAAAATTATATATAGTATCATATACACATACAATATTATGAAAGCGATAGCATATGTCTTTGCGGCTCTGGTGCTGGTGAGCGCTGTAACACTTGTCCCTGTGATGGCGCAGACCCCCGGGCAGGAGGAGGTCAAGACGGCGCTGGCCTCGATTGTGGACGCAAGCGGCATAATACTTCCTGCGGAGGATGCATTGGTGAACTTCATCGCGGTGTGTATAGTGTATTTCTGGAACTTTTTCGGGGTTTTTGCCACGTTCATAAAATTAATGCCGATATTGGGGCTGGGGTGTCTCTACGCGGCAGACTTTCAGCACAGTGTCTGGCAGTACTGCATAATCCTTAACAAGGCGTGGATAAAGGCTGTCAGCTCGGGACTCTGCTTCTGCTGCGGCATATCTGCGATAATCCCCGCGTGCCTCAACCTGATCCTGATGGCTCTGGGAGCATCTATCTCTTATGTCCTCAACTGGGTCGGGAGCTGCACCGTGGATCTGGCCAACGCCTGCGCGCCCATACAGGAGTACTTCCCGACGGCGTGAGCCGGGTCAGGGATCCTCTGATCCCTTCCTCTATTTTTTTGTTCTTTTTCCTGTTTTAGCGTATTATGATATAATGCAGCACAGCGTGGCGTGAGCCGGAAAAAGCGATTTATATCCGGAGGGATATGATGGGTATGTATGAGGAGTTCGCCCTGCTCGAGGCGTTCATAGCCTTTGTCGGGTTCCTTATGACGCTCAGGCACTTCAGCGGCGCCATGAGGTACCTGTCCATGGCCCTTCTCTCCGACGCCGTGAGCAACGTCCTGTACGTTGTTCTGTCCGACAGCGACGTGTTCACGGTGAACTCCTTCGTGATGTGCGCCATGGTGCTCTGTTTCTGCCTGCAGATACGGAAGCGGAGGCGGCTGCTTTGATACCGGAGCTCGCGGCCTTTCTCGTGTCGCTCGTTGTCACGGCCTACACGGCCTATTTCGTGCACAGGAACCTCATGCACTCAAAGTTCTCCTCGTTGGCAAGGGCCGTGGTGATCTTCCTTGTGGTCTCCCTCTCCGACGGGATCAGGTACATAATAGAGCTGCTGTTCTCTGTAGAGGTTGGTCAGGCGCTTGGGAACGTCATCTGGTGCCTGTACATAATGGGAATGGCGCTGATAGTCTGGGAGATCCGCAACTACATCAGAGAGCCGTGAGTGTGACATCCTCTCACGATTGAAGCCGTGCCTCTTGGGCACGGCAAAACCGAATCTCCTGATTCGGTTGAAATCGTGGGCTTCCAGCGGAAAAAACTAAAGTTGTGGTGCTACAGCTCTTCCGCTTATAGTTCCTTGTTCAATGATACCGCTTGCTCCTGGATGCGCTCCAGGAGTAGAGGCCTGTATCTCCGAAGGCGTTGATTCCCGTGTGCCCCACGGTATATGATACCGATTCGCCCAAAGAAACCGATTTCGCAAGGCGAAATCATGATTCCGTCGGAACGACGGAATCGGTATATTCTCATGATTTGCCTTTGGCAAATCGGTCTGGCTTCTCTTGCCCTCTCAAGTATGTTCTTCGCCGCGTTCACGTCCCTGTCCTCTTCGTGCCCACAGAATGGACACCTGAAGACCCTCTCCGACAGCGGGATGTGCTCTTCCAGCGCTCTCCCACAGGCAGAGCATGTCTGGGATGTGTTGTTCGGTCGAACCTTCACGATCGTCCCGCCAGCCCTTTCAGCCTTGCAGGACAACAGGTGAAGGAACTCCGACCAACCGGCATCTGATATCGCCTTTGACAGGCGCCTGTTCCTGACCCATCCCTTGACATTCAGGTCCTCGACCGCTATGAGCCCGTAGCTATCAGCGATCGCCCTCGCGGTCTTGTGCAGGAAGTCGCTCCTCTGGTTTCCTACCTTCTCGTGCAGGACTGCGACCCTGTGCCCTGCCTTCTTCCTGTTCTTCGATTTCTTTTCTTTTCTGGATAGCTTCCTCTGCGCCCTCTTCAGCCTCTTCTCCGCCTTTTTCAGAAAGTGAGGATTCCCAACCTTCACTCCATCAGACATGGTGGCAAAGGAAGAGATTCCCAGATCTATTCCTATTTCCTTATCTTTGTTCGGGTGCTCTCTGTTTACCGATTCACCTTCGGGTGAATCATGATTTGTCTTTGACAAATCGGTGTTTTCTGTGGGCACCTCGCAGGAGAGGATGGCGAACCACTCTCCGGAGGGCACTCTCTTTATGGTCAATGTCTTTATCCTGCCCTCCATCTCTCTGTGCAGGACTATCGGGATCCTGCCTATCTTTGAGACCTTGAGCTTTCTCTCGTCTATGGAAAAACCGCTCTGCGGGTATGTGATGGATCTCACCCGCTTCTTGAACCGAGGATACCCTGCCTTTATGTGCTCTCCTCTTTTCTTCCTCTTCGCCCTGCCGAAGAAGTTGTTGAAGGCCTTTGCCAACCGGTCTGCGCAGTTCTGAAGTACCTGCGAGTAGATTCCATAGAACTCTGGATTCTCTTCCTTTACCTCCTTGATGATCCTGCACATCCCTGCCTTGCCGCACAGGTTCGTCCCATCCTTCTCGTATGCCTCCCGCGCTCTGCTTAACAGAATATTGTAGATGCCGCAGCAAAGGTCGAAGGATGCGAGAAGCCTGTCCTGCTGCTTGCGCGAGGGATAGATCCTGAACTTGTATGCCTGTAGCGCCACAATTATACTGCATATGCCATATCTATCTTTCTATCGCGCTTAGACACCGATTCCGTCATTCCGACGGAATCATGATTTCGCAAGGCGAAATCGGTTTCTTTGGGCGAATCGGTATCTACATGGGCATTCCCGTGGGTGCTTTCGTAAACAACTAAAACAGCAGATAGCAGGGATGCGTGCCGCATTCGGCGCCTCAAGGACGGATCACAGGGCAGGTGCTTTGGTGTTGCGTCGTGTCCGAAAAGCATCAAGCTTTATCTATGCTCAGAGATATTAGTTGAGATGAAGATCGGTCTGATAGTCAATCCTGTTGCGGGTATGGGCGGCAGGGTCGGTTTGAAAGGAACGGACGGCGAGGAGACGCTCAGAGCGGCGGTAGCACTGGGAGCGGAGCCAGTGGCGCCAAGGCTGGCGACAGAAGCGTTGAAAGAGCTCAGGACGGTAAAGGGCCTGGAGATCATCACCTGCCCCGGAGACATGGGCGAGAACGAGGCGAGGGCGGCCGGTTTTGAGCCCGAGGTCACAGGAGGGATAGCGGACAGGACCACGGCTGAGGACACAAAGAGGGCTGCCAGAGAGATCAGCAGGAGCGCTGATTTCATCCTTTTTGCCGGAGGCGACGGTACCGCGAGGGACGTGTGCGAGGCCGTCGATGGGCGCGTCGTTGTTCTGGGCATACCCACCGGTGTCAAGATGCACTCCGCATGCTTCGCGATAAGCGCTAAGCACGCAGGGAGGCTTGCCCGCGCGTATCTCGAGAGCTCTCTGCCGGTGCGCGAAGCGGAGGTCATGGACACGGACGAGGACGCCTTCCGGGCCGGCATGCTCTCCGCGAGGCTCTACGGTTTTTTGAGAGTTCCCTACGAAGAGCACATGGTCCAGAGCTCAAAGGCCGAGAGCATCGCATGGGAGGAGGATGCTCTCAATGGCATAGCTCTGGAGGTCGTAGAGGGCATGGAGAAGGACTGTTACTACATCCTGGGCCCCGGGACGACGACAAAGGCGATAGCCGATGAGCTGGGATTTGATAAGACATTGCTGGGAGTTGACATAACCCTCAACCGGGAACTCATTGCCAAGGATACTGGTGAAGCGGAGATCCTCAACACGATGGACGCAAAAAAGGCAAGGATCATCGTTACGCCCATAGGGGGTCAGGGCTTCCTCTTCGGGAGAGGCAACCAGCAGATAAGTGCCGATGTCATACGCAGGGTCGGCAGGGAGAACGTGATCGTTGTCGCCACGAAAGGAAAGATCCTCTCGCTGAGCGGGAGGCCTCTGCTGGTGGACACGGGGGATGAAGAGGTCAACGGGATGCTCCGCGGTTATGTCAGGGTCATCACGGATTACGGGAGGAGCATGGTCTACAGGGTTGAGTGATCCTCAACGAGCAGGATATTGGGGCACAGAAGGAAAAGGGATATGTAAAGGAAAGGGTATGGAGCCCATGGGCAACAGATGGCGCGCTCTGCTTGTGCTTTTTGTGTCAGTATCTCTTTTTTCCTTAGTCAACCCTGCCAGATCCGAGGAATTAGATTATCTCATGCAGCTGGATCTTTTTCCTGCAGAGCACGGACTGGAAGGAAGCTTAAAAGCCAAGGTTGCAGATGAGGTAGTTAGAGGATTCATGCACCCGGACCTTGTGATAGACAGCATAACTAACGAAAAGGGCAGAGAGGTTAGATACGAAAAGGTCGATGGGGATCTTGTGGTATATCCTGAAGGATCCGTGGAGATTATCATAAGGTTTCATGGAGAGCCCTATGATGAAATACGGAAGAGAGAGATGGTGGGGCAGTATACAGACATCTTCACAGGCAATATATTGCGGTTATTCACAAAATCACAGAGACCGATGTTTTCCATATCCGTGCCCCGGAGCTTCACTGTCCTGAAGCTTATGGAGCCAGTCACAGAGGTGAGAGTGGAAGATGGCGAGAGTATGAACTGTACAAAGCCCATTGGGGGCGAGGATCCTTCTGTAGAGATCCGTGGAGATAGAGCGGTTTACATCTTCAAGACAACAGTAAGCAGCATATGGTTCATTTCGGCAGAGTACGTCTCTTCCAGAGCAACGGAGGACGGGATAGATTTCAGGGTTTATCTGTTTCCAGAGCATGAGGGGATGCTAAACGAGACAATGGATTTGACGCAAAGGATTATAGAGTTCTACTCTGAGAAGTATTACCCCTACCCGCTCAAGGAGTTCAGGGTTGTTGAGACCCCATGGGAATATAATACGAATCGTGCGAATGACAGATACTCTACCTCACTCATATCTTTCGGCATGGGTGAACTTGTCGAGTCTTTAGGAGTCGAGCTAAATGAGTCTGTCAAGAACTACATTAATGTGCTCTATACTGCTGTCCATGAGACCTCGCACTTCTGGTTTGGAGGGCTTGTTGCATCTGAAGCGCTCAATGAAGGCTCTGCGGTTTTTTCTGAGCTTTTGTTCACAGAGAGCTTTGATCCCGAGCTGAGTATTGAACTGAGAAAGTACTACACTCACGCCATGCTGAATGATAGTGATTGGCAGAGTGTCTCATTTGCCGATGCAGAGTGGAGCCCTAGAACACAATGGATTCGTTATTGTAAAGGTGGAATGATTGCATACATGCTCTACCATCTTATGGGAGAAGATGTCTTTGACGTGTTTCATGAGTACTTTGAGCGCTATGGCGGAGTGCCGGGAGTATACAATAAAGCATCGCTTGAAGACTTCACAGCCCTTGTAAATGAAAAGAAAGACATGAGCTGGTTCTTCGATGAGTGGGTCTACCGCCCGGGGCTGCCTGATTACGGGCTTTCGAATCTCTCTGTTAACAGGAAGAGAGGAGGATACGAGCTGGAGTTCGACATAGTGCAGAAAGGCGATGTATACACTATGCCCATAGAGATCTCTGCGGGCTCCAGCACCGAGGAGTTCTGGGTGGATGAGAGAGCGGAGAGAGTGAAAATGTCAGTGGAAGAGTTTCCTGATAGAATAGTTCTGGACCCTGATTACAGGATCCCGAAGCAGAGCGAGGTCTCTCTGACTCTGTCGCGCATGGACAGGCTGAAGGCTATCTGCGATCTCTACTGAAGCTCAGGCGTCGAAGGGTCAGGATAAGGAAGTGAGCTTTCACGCAATGCTTGTGGGAAATGCGAGGGGCGCTATAGTAGAAAACCTATCTTTTCAAACTTTTATCCTGTTTTCTACTGGCAGGCGAGAATCGTACAATCTGTCAGGTTCTCGACTATAATCTACCGTAGAACGATCAGATAAATATCCTGAGAGGCGTATTCTGGCCAGGAAGAGAATCAGGCTCATGTACCCAGCATGACTGCCGTCAAATCGCAAGTTATAAATCTGAAGAGTATTATATGAAAACTATGAACAGAAGGTTGATGGTCTTACTAGCGGTCACCTTTTTTGTGCCGGTGGCTCTAGCCAGTGATACAGAGTATGTTAGCCTGGTTAGGGCGGGAGACAGGGTAACTGGCTGGGTCGGAGGTGATCACATCCAGTTGACAATAAACGGGACCTCCATATACGGATGGAGGGGGGACGATCCCGTTTTTTTGAAAGTATCCGGGAGTTCGATCTCAGGCTACGTAGACGAACCAGAGGACAGGGTTGAGCTGACAAAACAGGGAAACACCATAGTGGGATGGTACGAATATGACAAAAGGGTTGAGCTCACAGAATCAGGAGATTCGATAACCGGATGGATATGGGAGACTCGCAGGACCGGGAATGATTACTGGCCCAGAGAGCATCCAGAGCTGCCACCGCCTCGATATCCCTCACAATAAAACGGCTTGAGTTTCAACTGCAACCTAAAGCATACAGGCGCAAGGGCTGATCGAAGCGCTTTGAATGATCAGCCATGCGCGGATCCCGCTGGCGCGCTCTTAACGGAGGCTAGAAGTCAAGAGGCCTTACACGGACAAGAGGTCTTCAGAACGGGATTCTGATATTCTCCCAGGCGGATAGAATCTGGTGGCTCAAAGAACTGGAGAGCAGGGATCCCCAGAGGCGGCGGTTCATCAAAGGGCTCCAAACTACAGCAATCTCAGAGTGCAGTTAAGTATAAATATGTAGCTGTTTATTGGCAGGATCATGGATCACATCTGTGGAATAATCCTGATCATAGCTCTGATGGTCAGCCCTGCTTTCGCGCAGCGTCCGGAGCTGGACAGAATACTGAAGATCGGAGAAACAATCGAGGATGCAATATTACCTTACACTCAATTGATATCCATACCCTGCACCCCAATCGGGATATACAATTATTATCAGCACCTCCTGCTGCCCGTTGGTAGGGGACAGGTGATCTATAAAGAGGAGAGTGCGGTCTCGATCCAGCTGACTCCTGCCAATGAGATGATAGTGAATACCACAAGATGTTATGAGAACGACACGATATTCTGGAATTTTGGGGCTGATGGAGATGTCTCATTCACCATAATAGGCAGGGATGAATATGGAGATTATAAACAACTTGCTTCTGCAGGTCCAACGAATAGTTCAAAAGGAGAATTCATCGTACCCAGAGATGGAAACTATACGATCGCAATGAGAAACGTGGACAGGTACAGAGGGATGGTTACGGTGTATTATGAGATCAGCGTCTATACCAGAAACATAATGACAGTCCCGCAGATATATTCCACCGCCAATGCTCTCTGGTTGACCTATCTTGGCTTCTGCACCCCCTCCAGTATCGCGGGATATTGTAAAGCGCCATTCACTGCAGTGATATCGCCGGTATTGGGGATACCCATAATCGGTGCTGTGTGCTGCTGCCCATTTGTATGTGCCTATAATCTGCTGCTATGCCCATGGATCCTGTTCATCTCACTCTGGAATTATGTCAGGACTTTCATATCCCGCTGCGTTAACCTGATATGTCCCAGCATATGGTTCTACTATCCTCCGTACATAAGAAATGATATAGAGCTGAACACTCCACCCAGAATGACATCAGAGCTTGAACCTGCAGGATCAGTGGCAGCATAGACAAGCACTTATCCCGATGGTGGCCAGAGCTCCACCTTCAGCAGGGAAAAACAGCAGATAAGCATGGTGTGCTGATATTTTCCAAGGAATTAAATAAGACAAGTCCTATTCCTTCTCATGAAGCTCGCCGTTCTTCTTGTTGCCTCGCTCCTCCTGCCCCTCTTCGGCGCAGACACGGGGACTGAAAGGGCGATGGAGGTCGTCGAGAGGGCTGTCGAGGAAGGAGCCTTTCCCGGGGCCGTGGCTCTCATAGGGAAAGGGAACAGGGTTGCGGCGCAGGAGGCCTACGGCCACGCCATGCTGGTGCCCGAGGTCAGAGAGATGAGAGAGGACACGCTCTTCGACCTCGCCTCGCTCACGAAGCCGATAGCTACGGCTACGTCGGTGATGATCCTCATCGACAGGGGCATTATGAGGCTCGATGATCCTGCGGTGCTCTTCATACCCGAGTTCGGCAGGAACGGAAAGGAGAGCATAACGATAAGAGAGCTGCTCACCCACACTTCCGGGCTCCCAGCCTCGGAGCCTTTTTACCTGTCCTGCTCATCTTATGATGAAGTGATAAGCGCAGTCTGCAATGTCTCTCTGGAGTACAGCCCTGGCGAGGAGTATCTCTACAGTGACCTCGGCTACATGATCCTCGGCGAGATAGTCCGCATGGTCAGCGGGGAGAGGCTAGACGTCTTCGCACGTGAAAACATCTTTGGGCCTCTGGGCATGAGGAACACCACGTTCAACCCTCAGTCAAAGGAGAGGTGCGCGGCAACGGAGCTCTGCCCCTGGCGTGGAGGGGTCATCGTCGGAGAGGTCCATGACGAGAACGCCTACGCCATGGGAGGCGCCAGCGGGCATGCGGGGCTCTTCTCGACGGCGAGCGACCTCTTCACATTCGCGCAGATGATGCTGAACGGTGGGCAGTACAGGGGGAAGAGGATCCTGAGCACCGGTGCTGTCAGGGCGATGACCCGGGAGCAGACCCACGGCAAGGGAGACTACGGATTCGGGTGGATGATGAAGTCCGATACCTACTCCTCGGGCGGCGACCTTCTTTCGGAGAGCTCCTACGGCCACACAGGCTTCACAGGGACCTCGATATGGATAGATCCCGAGGCAGAGCTTGTTGTCATTCTGCTGACGAACAGGGTGCATCCCACACGGGACAACAATGCCCATATAAGGGTCAGGGCGCTCTTCGCCAATGCGGCCGTGGCGTCGCTGGCATCACAATAGTCTTATATAGCGAAATGATTCTACAAAGGTGTGGCGATGTCCACCGTTTTTACGGATGTGTTCGTCTATATATCATTCTTTCTGATATTTGTCGGGCCTTTTTTCGCGATATACTCCTTGAGCAGGAGATTTGAGTTGGCCGAGAGAGAAAAAAAGCGTTTCTCGCATCTGTTCCGTTCTTCCTTCGCGTTGATAATAGTGTATGAGGTCTGGTTCATTCTCTGGTCTCAGCTCGGTTTCTGGGGCGTCCACGAATTCTTTGGCAACGAGCTTCTGGGCATCGCGGCCCTGCTCATGTACCTGTTCCTTCTCAGGATGCGCGAGAGGCTCACCGGTGAGGACGCATATGATAGGCTTCTCAGGTTCACGGCTCCATTTCTGATGTTCTATCTCATCTACTGCGTCATTGCGATGCACTTGTTCTACGTGGGCAGGATCCTGCAGGGGGGCAGCCTGTCTACGCTGGCAGCAGGATGGAAGAATCCCCTGATATATGCCATAAGCAATTTCGGTTTTCCTTTTGCATTCTATTTCCTATTCCTCTCGTACATAGAGTGCGACAACATGATGGGAAGACTGAAGATGAAGCACGGAGCGCTGGTGCTATCAGCTTTTCTGATACTCACGAGCTTCCTCCTCTGGCTTTACAATCAGTTCTCTCTCTTCCTCTTCAGAGGCACGTCCATCTACGGAGAGCTCTCGAATTTCCTGCCCGGCATGACCTACGACGATTTTCAGATGGTCCCGGGCTTCGCTGGCGCCATGATCGCCATCGTAGGCACGCGCACACTCTACAGGGAGATGCGGAAGGGGGTGAGCCTATCTGGGAAGGCGAAGACAGCGGACGAGGAGCTGCTCCTTCGCTTTGCGTCGGAGATGGGCGGTGTCATAGGTGGTGTGTCCCTGACACTGCTGAGGCTCTCTCTGGAGAGGTACAGCGACAGCACCGGCATCAGGGTGGAGCTTGGTGAGGGAGGTTTCTCTGACTTCAGCCCAGATGTGCCCGCCTTTGTTGTGCGCTTTTATGCCGAGTGCGTCGGGCCTCTTGCCTTCAGGAAGGCCAGAGACCTGGGGATAAAGGTCTGAACAAAGGTTATCTAACAGAAAACCATTGCTGCATGATGAAGGCGCTGGTTGTTGGTAATGGTGCGAGGGAGCAGGCGATCGCAGAGAGGCTGGCTGAGAGCTCCGATGTCTATGCTTTCATGAGCAGAAAAAACCCGGGGATAGCGGGCGTCTGCAAAGGCTTCATGCTGGGTTCTCTCACGGATTTCGATAAGATAGGGCTATACGCCGAGGGCATGGACTTCGTCTTTGTCGGTCCTGAAGAACCTCTGGTAGGGGGGATCGCGGACGTGATGGATAATGTCGTTGGCCCGGGCAAGAGGGCGGCGCTGCTCGAGGGTGATAAGGCCTTCTGCAGGGATTTTCTGAGGGATAACGTCGGTTTTGGATATCCTGAATACAGAGTGTGCAGAACCGTCGAGGACGTCGAGGAAGCCGTGAGGGAGATAGAGGATTTCGCTGTTAAGCCCTCGGGGCTAACCGGTGGCAAAGGTGTCAAGGTCCTGGGCAAGCAGCTTAAGGACGTTGATGAAGCGGAGGATTATGCAAAGAAGCTGCTGTGCGAGGGGGACGTTGTTGTTGAGGAGAGGCTGGAGGGTGAGGAGTTCACCCTGATGGCCTTCTGCGACGGAACGCACCTGATACCGATGCCTCTGGTGCAGGATCACAAGTACGCCTATGAAGGGGATGAGGGTCCAATGACGGGCGGCATGGGTTCTTACAGCTGTGAGGATCACACGCTTCCCTTCCTTGAGGAAAGGGACGTTGATGAAGCCATGAAGATCATGAAAAAGACCACGGAGGCCATAGATTACAGGGGCGTCCTCTACGGAGGCTTCATGGCGACCGCCGACGGCGTGAAGCTTTTGGAGTACAATGTGCGCTTCGGAGATCCGGAGGCAATGAACGTCCTCTCCCTGCTGAAAGAAGATCTCTCCGATGTCTCCACCAGGATCCTTGATGGGAACCTTAGCAATGCCGCTTTTGAGAGAGAGGCCACGGTGTGCAAGTATCTCGTGCCGGGAGGATATCCAGACAACCCTGAGAGGGGCGTTGAGCTTCGCATCGCGGAGCCGAAGAGGGCGAAACTCTATTACGCATCTGTCGAAGAGACGGATGGAAGGGTATACACCACGGGCTCCAGGGCGCTGGCCGTCCTTGGAATTGGTAACACGGTGGATGAGGCCGAGAGGATCGCCGAGGAGGGTGCATCAGGGGTGAGGACAGACGGCCTCTGGTACAGGAGCGACATAGGAAAGAGGGATCTGATAGAGAAAAGGGTGCGGCACATCGCCGCGCTCAGGCGGCAAAATCCTTGAGCCCGTCTATGTTCTTTGCTATGTCGAACGCTACCGGGCCTATGCACTGCGCGTAGACATCAAGCACGAATCTGGCCAGCTGGGGCCACTCCTCATCGCCGACGTTTGAGAAGCTTATCTGTGTCCCCACCTCTATGTTCCTGTTGAACCTCCTGTTATACCCCTCTATAGCGCTCCTGAATATCTGCAGGGATTCCTCACCCACGACCTCCGATGTCTTGGTCACTAACTGGAAGAGGGCAAAGGAGTAGAGCTCGTCCCTGCTCCTTGGGCGTTCCGCTCTTATGCCGATCCTCTCGGCTATGCTCCACAGGAGAGGCACCCTCCACACCCTGCCCTGGTGGGCCGTGATCATACATATCAGCCACAGTGTCACCATGAGCAGCAGGAATATGAGACACAGGACATGGCCTACCACCGGCACGTAGTACAGCAGCACCGTCATTATCGTCAGAGGAAGAAATAGCAGAACCGATTGCTTTGCGTGGAAACGGACAAAGCTGTTCCTCTCCTCGAATGCATAGAACAGCAGTCCGGTGACGAACAGGCCGGCGTAGCACAGAAGTCCTGCGAGCCTCTCATCCCGCTTGGATAAGTTCTTTATGTCCTCGCTGAGGAATGAGGAGGGCCTGTCGACCAGTGCGCCGAAGAGCGGGACCTTCCACACGTTCCCCTTTCCTGCGTTGTAGATGCACACGATCCAGAGAATGAAGGCTATCGCGCCTATGAGCGAGCTCATCATCCCGCCATACGGATCAGGAACAAAGGCTCCGACAAGATAAGCTATTATGGTCAGCGGGAGGAACGTGACTATCGACTGCTTTGCGTGGAAACGGACATACTCGCTCTTATCGCTGGTCAGGTACATAAGGATTCCTGATAACCAGAGCAGGATATAGGCTGCTACGGCGTCTCTCTTTTCTTTCTTTGTCGGTTCCACATGTCATATATGACCGGCCTTATTTAAATCATCCTCTAGAGCTTTGATGGATAGCGCATTCTTTCCGTGATCCGGTCCCTGTTCCTTTCAGGCGATTTCCTTCATCAGAGTTTCCAGCACTTTTTCACAGTTCTCTCCTGTTAAGGCTATTGTGCCTATGACGGGGCGCGTTATGCTCAAAATCCTTTTGACCTCCTCCGGAGGATATGCGTTATCCAGATCCTGCTTGTTTGCTGCAACAGCATATGGTCTTTTTCCGGCCTTTGCGATCTCGTTTAGTATTATTATCGCGTAAGGCCATGAATCCGGGAAAGATGAGTCCACGACCAGTATAAAGCCGTCAGCCCCCTTGGCTATGGCATCTATCATGTAGTTGAATCTGCTCTGACCTGGGGTTCCGAAGAGAGCGACGTCCATCTCCTGATACCTTCTCTGCCCGTAGTCCATGACAACGGTCGTCCCTTCTGTGTCTATGCTCACGGAGTCCCTGCAGAGAGCCCTGACGAACGTTGACTTTCCTGCGTTATAGGGTCCCGTGACAACGATCTTTCGCCCCTTTTTTTCAGCAACAACGCTCTTTCGCTGCTCTCTCTCCATAAATCTGATTTATCCTTCTCATTAGATTAAACTTTCGTTCCTCTCTTCATATTGTCTTTTCATATGGATATGCCAGAGAGCTCTAGCGCACTGTTCAGAACCATGCATCTGGTGTGCAATGACGTGTGCGTCATGATCTTATCCGGATCTGCGCCGCGTTCTCAAAGCGTCAGTGCAGCATAACTTTTATATTCTCTCTGCCCCTATAACATCAATGGAATACCGCTACGCTTCGACAATCGAGGAGGCCTGCAGACTCGTAGAGAACGGATTTTCGCCGATAGCCGGAGGAACGGAGATCAATCTGAAGCACGGCGCTGGACCGCTCGTGGACATTGACGGTATCGGCATGAACTACATAGAAGACAGGGGCGATAGCATCGCGATAGGGGCCACTGCAACGATAGCGCAGATAGAGCGTTCCAGCCTCCTAAGAGAGTATAATGCATTGACTATAGCGGCCGTGGGCTTCACGCAGTCCGTGAAGCACCTGGCTACCATAGGCGGTAACATCGCGGAGAGCGTGGCTTCCGCAGACACAGCTCCGCCTCTGCTGGTGTTTGATGCTGAAGCGGTTCTGGCGTCCCTTACTGGTGAGAGGATCGTGCGTGTCGAGAGCCTGTTCGCAGGACTGAGAAAGAATGCCCTGCGCAGAGGTGAGATCATAAAGGAGTTCCTGCTGCCACGCTTTGATGGCAGGTCGTACTTCAGGAAGGTGGGGAGGACGGAGGATGATCTTGCTGTTACCAGCATGGCCATCAGTGTTTCCGGCGATGTCAGGATCGCACTGGGATCGGCAGCTTCCGTGCCCATGAGGGCACGCAATGCCGAAAAGGCCTTGAGTTCTGGTATGGGCGCTGCGCGTGACGCGCTGTTATCAGAAACCAGTCCGAGGGACAGCATGAGAGCCGCCAGGGATTACAGGGAGAGACTGGAGACTGCCCTACTGGAGGAATGCTTGAGGGAGGTGGGTCTATGAGGATAGAGTTTGAAATGAACGGAGGGCACAAAGTCATCGATTGTGACCCGCAAAAAAGCCTGTTGAGCGTCATAAGGGAGGATCTCGGTCTCACGGGCACTAAGTACTGCTGTGGTGGTGGTGAGTGTGGTGCGTGCACGATACTCCTTGATGGAAAGCCCGTGACCTCATGCATCATGGTCGCCGCGCAGGCAAACGGGCACAGCATAGAGACGATAGAGGGTGTGCGTGGTGAGAGGGAGTTTGAGGTCATAAAGAACGCATTCATGGCTCATGGCGCTTTGCAGTGCGGTTACTGCACTCCCGCCTTTGTTCTTTACGCGTATCACATCCTGAAGGACGGGAGGCAGGCAACACGTGAGGAGATAAGGCGGGAGATAGCGGGGGTCTACTGCAGGTGTGGATCCTACCAGAAGATAATAGACGCCATGGAATCCCTTCTGAGCGGAGGATCTACGTACGCAGAGATGCCCGAAGGGTCTGATGTGGTCGGCAAGGGAGTTGAGCGCAAGGATTACGGTGACAAGATAGAGGGCAGAGCTATCTACGCATACGATCTAAAACCTGAGATAAAGGGAAGAGAGGATGTCCTGTATCTCAAGTTCCTCAGAAGTCCTCACGCCTTCGCCAGGATAAAGGGCATAGACACTGGCAAAGTCAAGGGCACCGTGCTGGTGCTGACTCACGAGAATGTCCCTGAGGTCTACTTCACCACCGCGGGGCAGTCATACCCGGAAGCCTCGCCCTACGATACGAGGCTGCTGAACAATCCTGTGCGCTATGTCGGTGAGCCTGTCGCCATCGTGGCGGCAGAGAGCGAGGATGAGGCCGAGGAGGCTCTGGGGCAGATATCTGTCGAGTACGAGGTGATGAAGCCCGTGCTGGGCCCGGAGGAGGCTCTCAGGACCAGCATACGCATTCACTCAAAGGGCAACGTGGTGGCAGAGATACACGAGGTGGTTGGTGACCCCGCCAGAGGCTTTGAGGAAGCGGACCTGGTCATAGAGCGCGAGTATGAGACGCAGATGCAGAAGCACGTTCACCTCGAGCCCTACGCCAGCTTCTCCTACTGGGACAACGACGTCCTCACCGTGGAGACCGGGAGTCAGGTCGTCTACCATTGCAGGAGGACTATATCCAGGATCCTAGGCCTGCCAGAGAACAGGATAAGGGTCTTCTCGCACACCATGGGCGGAGGCTTCGGTGACAGGCAGGAGATGACACTCGAGCAATACGTTGCTGTGGTCACCCACATGACCGGAAAGCCGTGTTTTGCCTCTCTCACGAGAGAGGAGCAGTTCTTCATATCGCGCAGGAGGCACAACGCGAGGATAAGGATGAAGCTCGGGGCAAAAAAGGATGGCACGCTCACGGCGATGAGCATGAACGCTCTCAGCGATACTGGCGCCTACGGCTCTCACGGTCTGACGGTGACGACCAACATGGGATCGATGACGCTACCGCTGTACACCAGGCACTGCAGGAACATAGCGTTTGACGCCACCGTAGTCTACACTAACAGGCCGATAGCCGGCGCTTTCAGGGGCTACGGCACGACGCAGGGAGGCTTCGCCCTTGAGAGTGCCATGGACGAGCTCGCGGAGGCCCTGGGCATGGATCCGATAGACCTGAGACTCAAGAACGTGATAGAGGAGGGGGCCATAGACCCCATATCCGAGGTGCTCAGCGAGGGCGGGGAGGCCATTCCCAGGAGGATAGAGTCATGCGGCATAGAGGAGGCCCTGAAGAGGGGCAGAGAGCTCTTTGACTGGGACAGGAATAAGGGGGAGGGCGGGATCATAGGCGTGGCATGCGGTATGAAGGGGAGTGGTGTTGCTGGGTTTGAGTTCGCAAATGCGACAGCAAAGCTGAACGAGGATGGCAGCGTGACCGTTGCGATAGGTGCTGCGGACATAGGACAGGGAGCAGAGAGTGCAATGGCGCAGATAGCGGCGCAGGCATCCGGCATAAGCTTCAGAGATATCAGGGTCACGTCTGCGGACACGGAGCGTGTCCCGTTCGACATGGGAACGTATGCCTCGAGCGTCACGTACGTGACGGGCATGGCGGTCAAGAGGGCCGCGGAGGATCTCAGGGAAAAGGTATTGCAGAGAGCAGAGCGGCTCTGCGGTGGGAGGCCGGAGCTGAAGGACAGTATTCTTGGCGATAAGCCTCTCAGAGAGTTCGCGATGGAGTGCTTTTACGGGAACGACAGGGATGAGCTCTGCGGGTTCGGTAGCGCGACCGATATAACGAGTCCGCCGCCATTCTCCGCCCACTTTGTCGAGCTGAACGTGAACAGGGCCACGGGAGAGGTGAGGATAGAGAGATACCTCGCGATGAACGACATCGGCAAGGTCATAAACCCTGTAGCGGCAGAGGGCCAGATACATGGCGCCATACTTCAGGGCATAGGCTATGCGCTCTTCGAGGAGATGCGCCTCGACGAGAATGGAAAGCTCATCAATCCTGATCTGACCAATTACAAGATACCCAGCGCGCTTGATGCGCCGGACATAGAGAACCATTTCATAGAGACGAACGAGCCCTCCGGTCCCTTCGGCGCGAAGAGCTGCGGCGAGATCGCCTTTGTTCCTGTGGCCCCGGCGATAGCTAATGCGATATACAGGGCAACGGGCACAAGGTTCAGGAAGCTTCCGGTGACCAGAGAGAGGATAGCCATGAGCTGATCCTGAAAAGCACATATAAAGGTGAATGTCGATATCGATTCGCTATGCCCTACGAATCTTTTCTGCTGGACCTGGCTGTTATCATAGTGGCCGCAGAGGTTGGGAGCATAGCATTCAACAGGCTGAGGCTCTCGCCGGTGCTCGGGATGCTGATTGTCGGCATAATCCTCGGGCCTTTTACCCCCGGATTCACTGTCGATCCTGCCAGCATAGCTGACATAGCAGAACTTGGCGCCATCTTCCTCATGTTCAGCATAGGCCTTGAGATGGATCTGAGCACGCTCAGCAGGGTGAAGTACACCACGGTCTCCATCCTGGTTTTAGGCGCCTCTCTCTCATTCGTTGCCGGGCTGCTCCTTGGGCTCGGGCTCGGCTGGAGCCTGAAGACCTCGGCGTTCCTTGGCGCGATGCTGGTGGCAACCTCCACGACCACAGCCCTCCGCCTGATGAGCGATCTAGGTACGAGGCACGGGCTGACCATGGAGGCCGTCGCCGGTTCCATCGTTCTTGACGATCTGGCCGGTCTCATGGTGATGTCGCTGGTATCAAGCATTTTTGTCGAAGAGATGACCTCCCTGCCCATGATGATGGCAGGGCTCGTGCTGGTCGTTGTGCTTATGTTGCTCATAATATCCCTGGGAAGCAGGATCATTCCCCTGACCCTTGACATCACAAGCACGGCTTCGTCGGGCAGCGAGATACTGCTCGCCATAGCAATATGCTTCATCCTGGCCTTTGTCTTCTCTCTGCTAAACCTGTCCTCGTACATGGGCGCTTTCTTCGCCGGCGCCATGATCGCTTCCACGAAGTATTCCGCGAGCGTGTCCTTGTACGTAAAGCCGTTCAGAGACGTCTTTTCCGGCGTGTTCTTCGTGTCCATGGGCATGCTGGTCGACCCCACGAACATACTGCCAGTCCTGCCCGTGGCGCTGCTGATCTCCGTCGTTTCGATGGTCAAGTTCTTTGGAGGTTTTATTCCCATACTGATAAAAAAGGCCCCGCTGTATGACGCGGTTACAGCCGGCATGTACCTGCTGCCAAAGGGAGAGGTGGCCATAATAGTTGCTGGTTACGGCATAAGCGCGGGTGCTCTCGGTCCGGAGTTCCTCTCGATAGGGGCTGTCATGATGGTCTTCACGATCCTTGTGACCATTCTGGGCGCAAGATTCATCAAAGGCAGGGTCTCGGATACGCCTGTTTCATGAGAAGCCACAGGGTGTCTGCCAACACTGGTGATGCAGGGATCACAAAAACTATCAAAAGAGCTATTGACAGTGCGGATCAAAATAAAAAAAGGAGAGGGCTGTTTTAGGCAGCCTTCACCGCGCCCTCTGCGTTCACCTTGCCGTAGCCGAAGCTCTGGTCCCAGCCGGAGCTGCCGAGGTCTATGGCGGTGTCGCACAGTATGTCCCTGACTTCCTGGTTGCTGAGATTTGGGTTCTCAGAGAGCACAAGTCCCGCGACACCAGCTACGTGCGGGCAGGCCATTGAGGTCCCGCTCAGGCTCTTGTACTGGTTGTTAGGATAGGTTGACAGAACAGAGCTGCCGGGCGCGCACACCTCTACCTCCGGTCCAACATTGGAGTAGTAGGCCAGCTTGTCCGAGCTGTCTATGGCGGATACAGCCATGGCGCTGTCATACTTGGCAGGATAGCTCACCGGTCCGCCGTAATCATTACCTGCCGCCGCCACAACAAGGACCCCATTGTCCCATGCATAATTGCAGGCGTCCTCCATGACGGTGCTGCTCTCTGAGCTGCCGAGACTCATGGATATGACCTGCGCTCCGTTATCCACGGCGTATCTTATCCCGCTCGCCACCCATGATTCGTATCCTGATCCCTGAGAATCCAGCACCTTGACTGCCATTATGCTCACCTGTGCTATTCCTGCAGTCCCGACTCCGTTGTCGGTTGTTGCGCCTATTATCCCCGCGCAGTGGGTTCCATGGCCCTGATCATCCATCGGGTCTGTATCATTGTTCGCAAAGTCGTAACCTTTGATGACCCTTCCGTAGAGATCCTCATGCTCGTAATCCACACCTGTGTCAACGACAGCGACGACAATGCCCTCGTCGCCCATCTGTATGTCCCATGCCTGCGGTGCTCTGACGGACTTCGGGCCGTACTGCTG
>DAEG01000026.1 GCA_002495235.1 Euryarchaeota archaeon UBA287
AGACAGGTTGCCGGTAAGGCTTTCAAGGAAGGTGCGGGCACGACCGTAGCTGTCAAGTCGCTGAGCACGCCTGCGAGCGATCATGAGGCGATAAAGAGCGATCTCAGGAACATAACTTCCAATATGGAGCTAGTCATGCCGGACGGCACCAAGACCGTAGCCAAGCCTGAGGTGTTCACATGGCACGATGTCCTCGTTTATACGAGCGGCACTATGTTCGATACGGTGACGTACCTGCTCATATTCTCGATAGCGTTCATACTGGCGCTCTGTGCTGTTGCCATATACTACGTGATGGACTCCATAGTGCTGAGGAAGATGAGGCAGATAGGCATAACAAAGGCCATAGGGGCTACGAACCTCACAGTAGGGCTGTCCTTCCTCTACCAGGCCCTCCTCGTGGGTGCCTGCGCCGCCGTTGTCGGGATAGCTCTGGGCTACATAGCGCTTTATGTTGTTCAGCAGATGGGCCTGCAGTCGATCCTCCAGATAGGGGCTGCCGCCAGGATAGCCACGCCTATAAGCATAGGCTACGTCGTGCAGCCGTGGGCCCTGATCCTGACGATAGTGATACCGATCGGTGTCTCTCTTCTGGCCTCCCTGCTTCCCGCAAGGCACGCCGCCTCGCTGGATCCTGTTGAGTGCATAAGGAGAGGGGAGGGAGCACTATGATGCTGCTGAGCGTTGCAGGTTCGATATCCGGCTTGATAGCATGGGTCATAGAGGAGCTCACATATCTGATATCCATCGTGTGGATGCCGATACTCTGCCAAATGACCGTGGGCTGCCTCGACTTTTCGGCGCCCATGCTCAACAGGATGATAAATTCCGGGATAGGGAGCGGCATAGATGGAGCCCTCGACTGGCTGCTGCAGACTTTCCTGGTGCCCTATTTCGTGGGCGTTGAACGGGTCTGCATGCCTTATATGGTCGAGATCCTGCAGCAGGTGTTCAACATCCTCGGCTGACCTCTTTTTTCCTCCTTTTCCTCTTTTATGTCAGAGCACCAATAAATTTATACCTGGCAATATGCATGAAAATTATGAAGGGCGCGCTTGTTTTGTCAGTCATCATGTTTTTTGAGCTGTTCATGCTCTGCATAGCAGAGCCCAGGATAACCCGTCCCTCCGAGTTCCTCGGCTATGATGTGGGCGAGCATCTCACGCCATGGGACAGAGAAGTGGAATACTTCAGGACCCTTGACAGGGAGAGCTCTCTCATGAGCGTTGAGAGCTTCGGTAATTCAACCGGGGGCAGAGAGATGATACTGGCGACACTGTTCGATGGGGATGTGCAGAGGAATCTGGAGCAGGTGAAAAAGCTGAGCGAACCAATAAGCGATGGCGAGGCAAAGCGGATAGCGGAGAGCGCCAGACCGATAATCTTTCTTAACTGTGACATACATTCCGATGAGTACGAGGACACAGAGAGCGCGATTGAGATTACCTACGAACTTTTGACGGCATGCAGGTCTCTCTTGAAGGAGGTCATGGTCGTTATAAATCCGTCAATAAACCCGGACGGGCACGATATTTACAGGGAGTGGTACTCAAAGTACAGGGGAACGGCATACGCAGGAACCTTGCCCCCGAACTATCATGCCTATGTGGATCATGATCTCAACAGGGACTGGCAGGAGGGCAACACCGTTGAGATAAGAAACATATGGAGTGCTTTTTTGAAGTACAGCCCCCAGGTATTCATAGACAATCACATGATGGGGAGCAACGGGTACAGGATGTACATAGCGCCTGAGTGCGATCCTGTCAACCCTGAAGTGAACCCTATCGTTCAGGAGGAGAAATACCTGCTGGCGGGTTATATAATGAGCGAATTCGAGCGCAATAACTGCTCTGGCGTCGTGTTTGAGGAAGAGTTCGATCTCTTTTTCCCAGGCTATGGCGATTCTTGGCCCTCTCTGCACAATTCCATAGGGTGCACATGGGAGATAGCAGAGGGCAGAGGGCCAGAGAGCATAAGCATCCCTGAAGAGAATCTCAGCGAGAGGGCAAAGCGCAGGAGCGAGCACCAGCTCACTCCGTGGACGGGCGGTCAGTGGGGCTTTGAGGATCAGGTGCGATACAGGCTGGTGGGCTGGAGGGCTCTTTTGAACATCACGGCAAAGATGGGCGAGGATATCCTCTACAACTACTATCTGATGAACAGAGCCGAGGCGGAGAGAGATGGGGCCTACGTCATCCCATTTGCGCAGAGAGATGCCTACGCGCTCAATAAGGCCATTAACAAGATGATAGCGCAGGGCATAGAGGTGAGAGAGAACGAGAGCGCTTTCATCGTTCCAAAGACGAGCCCGCTCGCAAGAACACTGCTGGGCGTCCAGAGCATTGAAGAGCCCTATTTCTATGATGTTACGGCGTGGAACTACGGGCTCGCCAAGGAGCTGAAGATACATGAGATCGATGATGTACCAGAGAGCAAGGAGGTAGAGAGAGCGAACCTCTCCGTAGCCAAAGTCTCGGGCTCTGGCGCTTACTATCTGTTCAACAGAACGCTCTCTGCAGTAAGGGCTGTAAACGATCTCCTGAACAACGACATGGAGGTTTTTACCATAACGCATTCTGCCGCAGTGCAGAACATAACCTTTGATGCGGGTGCATTCGCGGTTAAGGAGCCGTTCGATGTCTACGAGTACAATCTAGAGCTCTTTGGCGCTAACATCTCCGAGCCTTCAAGGGTCAAAAGACAGAGTGTAGCGATATACTCGACAAACCGCTCAGGCCTTGGGGAGATAGACAAAGGATGGACCAGGCTCGTCATGGACGAGTTTGGCTTTGACTATGATGTGATCACCGATCTGAGCGCTCTGGATTATGACGTGCTGATAATACCTGAGGAGAGCTCCGCAGAGCTGCTGATAAACGGGAGCAAGGATTACCCGTTGAAGAACGGGATTGGTGCGGGTGGCGTAAAAAGCATAAAACGCTTCGTAGAGAACGGTGGCAGACTGCTCACGTGGGGGCAGAGCTCCGCTCTCCTTGAGCACATTGCGCCCATAAAAGCCGTAGAGAGCAATGCGACGGTGCCAGGAAGCTTTTTCCAGTGCTCCTTTGAGAGCGATCCAATGACCTATGGGATAAGCGGGGAGCAGTCGGTATTCTTCTGGGACAACATCACGTTCGAGGGCGGGAAAAGCCTGGCTACCATAGAGTCGCTGTCAGCAGGCTACGCCGAAGGTTTTGACGCTCTGGAAAATAAAAGCTGCATGGCGAGGGCGGAGGTTGGCAGTGGCGAGATAGTCGCTTACGCGTTCCTGCCACAGTACAGGGCCAGCGTCGACGGGAGCTTCATGCTCTTCTTCAACGGGCTGTACGATTACACCCCCTAGGGTATAAAAAGATAAATACTGAAAGCCATTATCCACATGGCTGAAAGACTTTACCGCAGCAGAAAGAGCAAGATCCTTGGCGGAGTGTGCGGGGGGATAGCGGATTACTTCAGGGTGGATCCCGTCATAGTCAGAATACTCTGGATCGTGCTGTGCCTGTTTTCCCTCGGTATCGGCATAATCGTGTATCTGGTATGCTGGGTCATAATACCTCTGGAGCCAGAGGAGGCTGTTGATGTCAGCGCCAGAGAGGTCAGGGAAGAGACCGGAGAGGAGACAAAGGCTAAGGAGGCGGAGAGTGCGGGTGAGGCAAGAAAGGAAGAGAAGAAGGGTGACGGCGGCCTTCTGGTGATTGGTTCTTTCTTCGTCTGCCTCGGTTTTCTGTGGATGATCGCAGAGCAGTTTCACGTAGGTAATTTCGGCGGCATGGCAGCGATACTGGTAGGGCTGACCATAATAATCTACTGGATAGTTGAGAGAAGGTGAGGCTGGCTCTCATTACACTAATGCTGATCGCGGCGCCGACAGCTAACGCCTTTATGCTAGGGATGGTCGCGTATCACATCCCACTCGAGTCATACAGGATAGGCGCGGAGGATCTTGATAGGATAGCAGAGGCCGGCGCGGAGTGGATAGCGGTTGATTTCGCATGGAGGGAGGTAGAGTGGGACAGGGGGATCTTTGACTTCTCATACTACGATTCTCTGGTGTCCGAGGCCGGGAAAAGAGGGATCGGCATATTCGCCCGGATAGGAAACGGGTATAACGGCGCAAGGAGCACCGTGCCACAGTGGACGGAAGGGCTGGGCAGAGAAGAATACGAC
>DAEG01000039.1 GCA_002495235.1 Euryarchaeota archaeon UBA287
GGCCGCTGGTGGCCGTCATCGCCTTCTTGCCCGCCCATGAAGCGCCTATGACGCTGGCTATGCTGGCTATCTCGTCCTCCATCTGTATAAAGACCCCGTCTACCTCCTTCATCCTCCTCGCGAGGTGGTTCATTATCTCACTGGCCGGAGTTATCGGATAGGCTGCATAGAACCTGCAACCAGCCGCTATGGCTCCTTCGGCGCATGCAACATTACCCTGAATCAGCATTTATCCACCTCCAGTGCCATGTCTGGACACAGAAAAGCGCACAGCATACAACCGGAACAGTCCTCTGCTCTGACAACACGAATCTTCTGGTATCCATCCTTATCCATGCCCTCAACCTCAAAAACTTTTCTTGGACAGACGTTGAAACATATCCCGCAGCCCTTGCACCACTGCCTGTTGTAGGCTATAGAATACATAAGGTGAATGGGATTGAGGGATAAAAAGGTTGTTCAGCCACCCGCCAACCTGACTACCATCAGCACCGAGACGAACAGGTCATTGAACGTGTGCAGGAAACTGCCATAGTCCTTTGCTTCGAATGATACCTCAAGACCACCCACAGCTCTTCGCATCTCCACATAGCCCCGGTTCTCGATCTCAGTGCCTTCCAGAACAAGTTCGGCGATTTTCTCGTCGAGAGCCAGTGTCGCGCTGAATCTTATCATAAACCCAGCTGCCTCGCCAGTATGCCGTCAGCTTCGCTAAGAAAGTCTTCCTCCCTGCCATTGGGTATTGTCGCCCCCGCCGCTATGTCGTGTCCTCCACCGCTCCCCCCGACCTTCTCCGAGGCCTCCTTCATGGCCAAGGCCAGATTAAGACCTCTGCCAACGAGATGCTTCGTTCCCCTGGAGGATATCTTTGTGTGGTCTCTGGTCTTTGTCATGGCTAGGGTTGGCATCTTCTGGTCGAATAGGTAGCGCATCCCTATCCCGCAGTAAAGCCCGCTCATACCCAGATCCTCGTTGTAAAAGTATTGCAGAGCGCTCATCTTCACGGCGCCGCTGAGCTCCAGAGCTGTGAGACCACCGATGGCTCTCCTGTAATACTGCTCCCTCCTCTCCAGTATCTCTTCATAGCTGGATCTGTCACCCAAGGCCATGGCGAGACCTTTCTCGGCCATATCGAGACCGTCGCAGACACTAAAGAGCGACAGAAGCTCCTGGGAGTTCATCCCCATGAAAGGTAACCTGTAGACATAGCCCACAAGGTCGTCAATGACATCCTCCCTGCACCCCTGCTCTATCAGGCTCGCCAGAAGGAAAGAGTTTATCGTCTTCTCGCTCTTCCCTTCCAGCGCCTTCGCAACACCCTCTGCGCTCCTGCCCGAGATCCCTCTGAAGAACGGAGCGATGGAACTCTCCAGCATTCTCTGGAGGCTGCTTCTATCATAGCAGTCAATCACGAGTGACATCCTTTTCTCGATTACCTTTTTCTCGAGAGCCTCGTCTACCAGCTTTTTGTTCAGCCCGCGAAAATCCGTTCCCTGCCTGTCTCCCAGAGCCCCGGATATCATGAAGGATACCAGACTCACATCGCCGGCGAAGAGATAGGCCATCGTAGCGGCGCACGCCTCAGATGATCCATCTATGCCATGCAGGTGGCAGTTTATCTGGATCACACTGTCGCTCTGGCTCTCCCTGATCGGGCGGTGATGGTCGAGTATTATGACGCGTTTGCCTGAAGCTTCCAAAGCCTCTATCTCTGCGCTGCCCATATCGCACACTATGAAGAGATCTCTGTCTTCCTGAAAGACGCTTCTCAGCTCGCCGTTGACATTCTTTAACAGCGAGCAGATGAACCTCTTGCCCTTACCGCGCAGGAAATTCGTTATTATCGCCGCTGCCGATATGCCATCCACATCGTGATGGCTCACAACTCTTATGGAATCACTGCGCTCCACCAGGTCTCTGGCAGCAGCTACCTGTGCGTCAAGCTCCATCATCTCCCTACAAGGAGCCTTGCGTTCTGCGCGCTGTATCTCCAGTTGGTTGGCAGTGCGTCTTTCTTTATATAATAAGCAGAAAGGCTTCTTATCCTGGACTCCGTGACAAAGAGATCCCTCTTTGCACGCATGTCCTTCCTGTTCCTCTCCAGATGATCCCGTATGTTCAGCGCTTTCACCATCAGATCTCTGATATCGTCAGGCAGATCGAGCGTCATCCCCATGTCAAGGACTGTGTCTTTTAGCCCCTTACCCGTCACCAGCCTCACTTCCGGTATTCCATACTCGTCTCTTAGGATCATGCCTATATCACTCAGACTGGTCTTCTTCCTGATCAGATCCGCAATCAATTCCTTTATCTCATTCTCATTGACATTGAGCCACTCCGGCTTCTCTTCCCTGTGGATCGGAGCTGTAAGTCTCGCTCTCCTTCTTGCATAGGTCCTGCTCATTGGTGAGTAATCGTTTTTTTCTTATATAACCTTTTTTGATTATGTTTGCAGGTATATGATGAATGCCAAGATCTGCTGTTCGAAGCGGACGGCATAACTGCGCATGCATTGCCCTGCCAGCCTCTTGGCATAGAGTTGATTCTACGGAATTGGCCGTACACACCAATCAAATAGCAAAGTTTTTATAGCGCTTTTTACAATTTATGCATTATGATCGTGCTCAGGGGCTTTGATCCTGATGACATAGAGACTATGGTAAGGCTGGTCAAAGAGACGTTCGGCAAGGAGTACAGCAGTGATCTTTTCTTTGAGATGGGCACTCTGTTCCCGGAAGAGTTCATAACCGCGTTCGACGATTCAGAACTCATAGGCTTTCTTATGGGCGCTCTGACCTCGCCCAAGGAGGCAAGAGTGCTCATATTCGTTATTGACGGAGAGCACAGAGGAGAGGGCATAGGCACTGAGATCATGAGCACATTTCTGGAGCGGTGCAGGAGCAAGGGTATAAAGAGGGTCAGGCTGGAGGTCAAGACCACCAATGAGAACGCCAGAAGACTCTACGAGAGCTTCGGCTTCAGGATAACCGAAACCCTGAAGGAGTATTACCGCGATGGTAACGACGGTTACCTGATGTATCTTGACCTCTAGATCACTGGAACGGCTGCTGCTACGGCTCCTGTTGCTGCGGCCCCGCCTGTGGCTCCTGCAGCAAAGGCGCCGAGAGAGGGAAGCAGAGAACCCAGCACGTTCGTCCCGCCGCCCGCCAGCGCCTCCGGCGCAGCCTCTAGCGTTTTACCCGCTACTCCCATGGCGCCCTTGAAAGCGTCCTCTATCACGGGCTTCAGCTTCTCTATGGTCGGTTCGATTATCGCCGACATTATGCTCCCGCAGGGATCGATCACGAACAGCTTGACAAGCGTTACCCCTATGTATATCAGTGCCATGAGAGACGAGACCATGATTGATCCGCCCATCCAGCAGGCCGATAACGCACCTACGACCCATGAGAACGGAGGTATGATTGAGGCTGCTCCCAGCATAAGAAAAGCCACTGCGGGCAGAACGAAGAACACCCCGATTATGGCAAGTATGAGTAGATCTATGCCGATGCTGCACAGGACTAAAGGCAGCTGGAAGCAAGAGCCAACTATCATCCAAATCAGACCAAACACAAAGTTTATCGAGAAGAACGAAGACCCTATTCCGCTGAGTGTCGGCCCTAGCAGCTCTGATGGCATCCTTCTCATGGCCCCCATCATATTCTGGCCTGTGGCAACTATACTCTTTGCAGTTCTTCCTAGAGCCGGCAGGATTATGCCCGGCTCGAAGTACATCATCATTGGCGCGCCAGCCATGAATGCCGCGGCTATGCCTGTGGTGTACATAGGCCAGAGAGCAAAGAGCCTTGTCAATATCTTTGGTATCTCTATCGGTATGACCTTCACAACGAACTCGGGTAGCATAATGAATGTCGCCATGAACATCAGCATACTGAACGCAGGGAACGCAAGGAATGCAGCCGGTAGAGCCTGCATCGCCGCAGGGATCGAGAGGAGAAGTATCTTGGCAGTGTTCAGCATTATATCCCCTGCTTCAGGCACAGCGTCAGGAAGCTTAGTCAAGTACTCGGGCAGGACCTCCATGATGGCTGGAGCCACCGAGAGCATGAGTATGGCCGTATCAATCACGGCCTGATTTATGCCCTTCAGCATGTTTGGCAGACGCATCCACAGGCTCGGATAGAGGCTCAGCATCCTCTTTGGCTCTGTCTGTATCAACAACGGCAGAAGACTGAAAAGCTCAGGCAAAAGCTTGAAAAGCTCAGTGAAAACGGCTACCATGTATTTCGTTCCAACGACCGCCCCGACGGGATCCGTCCAGTACTTGGGAAAACCGCTTATGAACTTGGGAAGATCCTTGACTATCTGAGTCCAGTTCTTTATCGCGAATATGTCGCCCTCTCCAAGCTTGGAGGTCTTTCCATAGAAGACATAGTTGTTGTACCACCATGCGAGCCATGCGTAGACGTCCTGGGTCACGTTCCCTGTCAGCTGTGGTGGCATCGGCAGGGCCTCCTCTATAGCTTTGCCGAACTCCTCAGGGGTTATCGGCGTAGATACTGTGTTCTGCACCTGGATCTTTGACTCTGACGCCCCAAGAGCGTCATAAGCAACAAACGTGTAGTACTGGGATTTGCTGACCCAGAATGTGTATGGACCCGCAACGCCGTCTGAGCCCGTTGCTTTCTTCTCCGCTATCGCCTCATTTTCATCCTTTGAATCCCTGTAACCCACAGTGGCGTCCTTAACAGCCCCATTCGGTGACGATACCTTTATGTAAAACTCCTTTCCCTCCGGTATTGAGGGAGAGCCGTATTGATTGGACGCAGTAAATGCCTCACCCCTGTCACTGACGAAGCTTATGGTGTAGTTATACCCGACCTGGATGCCTCCAGCCTCGGACCCACCGACCCTGATGGACAGGTATGTGCTGGGCGGGCTTGGCCTGACGCTAGCGCTTATTGTATACTCACCCGCTATCCCCTCCGCATCCGTGTTTCGGAGAACGTACTTCTCGCCCGTGTTCAGCTCCACAGCGGTGTCGGAAGGCACAGGTTCACCCCCACTGGTAACCCTTATGTGGAACTTCCCACCAGGGTACACAAGATTGTATTCCGACGGCACCATCGTCCCGGCACCGGTCTCCCTGTACACCGCAAATTCGTATCCAGCATCCAGTACTCTGACACCGGGTGTTTTGGGCGCACTGGGAGTCTTAGGCGCATTCTGGGCTCTCACAATATCGGCAAATCCCATCGATAGGATGAGCACGGAGATTACAAATACGGTTCTTACCTGCACAATACCAATTTATGTCTCTAACGGTATATATTACTTTCCTCTCTTTAAAAAATGTCTTTTCATGATCGACGATCTCTAGACCGAAACGATGTGTTCGTGTTTATGGGAAAAAATAAATAAGCGCACTCCCATTTTTTCTATGGGTGTTGGTCACGGCTTTGGAAAAGCGATACTCTTCAACGAGCATTTTGTTGTTTACGGGGTGCCGGCGATAGCTTCAGCGGTAAACTACAGAACCGCAGCGAGGGTTGATAGAAGTGATAAGGACGTGCTGGAGGACCGCCGCAAGGGAACGGCGGGCTATTCACAGTCAAAGATGGCACAGCAGATGGAGGCTATCAGCATAATAAAGAGAGAACTGTCCGTAAAGGACGGGCTGCACATAGTCCTGGAGGGTGATCTGCCAGCCTTCAGCGGCATAGGCGCCAGCGCCGCAAACTCGGTCGCGATAGCTAGGGCGATAGCTGATGAGTATAAGCTGGATCTCAGCGACGCCGCGATCAACAGGGTGGCGTATCGGGCGGAGAAGGCCTTTGCGGGAACGCCGTCCGGTGTTGATAACACGGCAGCAACATACGGAGGTCTTATATGGTTCAGGCGCTCAGCGGATCCTATGTCGGATGAGCCTCCCTTCGTTGAAAAGATAAGAGCAAAACCATTCGAGATGGTCCTAGCAAACAGTGGCGTGGTTGCCGACACAAAGAGGGTCATAGAGGGTGTCAGAGAGAGGAGAGAGCGCAACAGAAAGGCGTACGATGAGATTTTCTCAAGGGCGGAGAGCATAGCTCATGAGGCTAGAAAAGCACTTGAGGGCAATGACCTGAAAAAGGTGGGAAAGCTCATGAATGAGGATCACGGGCTTCTGCAGCGGATCGACGTCTCTTCTGATGTCCTTGACAGGATGGTCGAGCTTGCACTCGACGTAGGGGCAATCGGAGCAAAACTGACTGGTGGCGGAGTCGGCGGTTGCATGATAGCGCTCACTCCCGGAAAAGAGCTCCAAAAGAAAGTAGAAGACGCATTCAGGATCTCTGGATTTGAAACACTAGAGATAACCGTGGGAGGGGTGTGAATGTATTTTAGAGACTTTGTGAAAGAGCTTGAGAACAACGGGCTCCTGACAAGGATAAAGAAGGAAGTGGACACGAAGTATGAGATATCCACACTTATGCGACGGCTCGATGGCAGAGCTCTTCTGTTCGAGAAGGTCAAAGGACACGACATGCCGGTGGTGGCAAATGTCTGCTCAACGAGGGAGATGATAGCTCTGGGCATGGGCATGAGAAAGGAAGAGATGATCAAAAAACTAGCCTACGCCATAGACAACCCTACAAAGCCTGGGCTGGGGGCGGGAGATTACATGGAGATCGAACCGGATTTGAGCAGGATACCGATACTCACGTACTACCCGCAGGACGGCGGTCCGTACATCGCCTCAGCGGTGGTGATAGCAGAGCTGAGTGATCTTGGCACGAATGTCTCATACCACAGGATGATGGTGATAGACAAGGACAGGATTGTGCTCAGAATCCTGCCGAGACACTTTGATGAATTCATAAAGAGAGGCGTGAACCGGTTTGCCGTGTGCATCGGAGCGCCGGTACAGGTCCTTGTAGCGGGAGCGGTGTCTGCGGAGCTGGGCAAGAGCGAACTGGACATAGCGAACGCACTTGAACCCTACGAACTTGTGGAGGTCGGCGGTTTCAAGGTCCCGAGGAGCGAGATCGTGATGATCGCAAGCTTTACCGGAGAGATGCATGACGAGGGGCCATTCGTTGACCTGACTGAGACAATGGACATAGTCAGGAAGCAGAGGGTTGCCAGGGTGGAGAAGATCTTTCTGCGCAGGGGCGCGGCATACCATGCGCTTCTGCCAGGGGGTCTTGAGCACAAAGAGCTCATGGGCATGCCAAAGGAACCAACGATATTACGCGAGGTGAACAGGATGTGCGAATGCAAAGATGTCTACGTGACGCCTGGCGGCTGCTCCTGGTTGCACGGTGTTGTGAGCATAAAGAAGAAGAGAGATGACGACGGGCTAAAAGCCATAGAGGCGGCATTTCAGGGCCACAGATCGATGAAGCACGTCTTTATAGTTGATGATGACATAGACGTGCACAATCCTGCAGATGTGGAGTGGGCCATGGCAACGAGATTCCAGGACAGACTGGTGATAAAGCACGAGGCTGGATCCTCCCTTGACCCCTCCGCAGACCCAGACACCAGAGAGACAACAAAGATGGGATTTGACCTCACAAGACCTCTGAACAGACCTGAGGAGGATTTCAGGAAGGTCGAGATGCCCCTGAAGCTGAATCTCGAGGACTACCTGTAGCGATGGGCGCTATCCTGTCGAGGAGGTGATATTCACTTGAGTAGTCAACTGATAACAATGGACATATAAAGGGATGACCCATGTTAAGTTATGAAAGGAAAACTTTTGGCCATAGCGCTTTTTCTGGCACTGCTCTTGCCTCTGGCAAACAGCACCAGAGGAGAGGGGCTGAGGAACTATCTGGATGAAGAGCGATCCAGCCACATGGAGCTGATGGGATACAGAAATGTGAGTCAGTTCATGGCCCTGGCAGAGACCAACCCTGAGATACTCTGTGATGAACTTGACATGGACTACGATCAGCTGGACGAGATATTGTCCAGGATGCCCCGCGTCAGATTCTTTGATCAGGTGGACCCTGAAGAACAGCCTCTGGGCCTTCTGCTAGAGGACGAGCCGAGGATCGTGAGCTACGAAGAACTGCTCTACCAGCAGCCAGAATATGTTGACATGAATGTTGTTGATCTCATACCCAACTGCACTCCGATAAGGGATCAGGGCAACAGGGGCACGTGCGCAGCACACTCCGGTGTCTCATTCCTCGAATACGAATTTGTTAACTACGGAGGATATGACGATCTCGACCTAAGCGAGCAGTACTTCTTTTACGCCTGCAAACAGAGAGACGGAAGCCCTGACAGTGATGGGACAACGATGACTGCCGTGAGGGACGTGGTCAAGTATGATGGTACATGCTTGGAGAGCACATGGTCCTACAACCCGAACCCAACGGACGACCCTGCACAGGGACCCGCCCCGGACGGGGCCGCAGAGGAGGCAAAGGGCTTTGTTTACCCCGATGTCAAATACTGGGGACCTTTTCTGAAGCCCAGCATAGACACGCTGAAGAGTTATATAAATGATGGCCACATAATATCCTTCGGCACAGCAGTGTACAACTCGTGGTATCAGTCACCAGAGACAAAGAGAACTGGTGTGGTGACAATGCCGCTGTCCGGGGACACGGTTGCCGGTGGACACGCGATGGATCTCGTGGGCTACGTTGACAACACCAGCTACGCTGGCGGTGGCTACTTCCTCCTGAGGAACTCCTGGGGGGAGGACTGGGCATACGAGAGCGTGACCGGGCACCCGGGGTACGGGATAATACCCTACGCCTACATAACGAACTACTGGCAGGGCGGCTTCACGGCTGCCTGAACCTCTCCTTTTTTTCTTTATCGCTACCTAAACCCCTGTCGGAATATGATTTAGTAGAATACTCTCAGGATCCCGCAGGCTCTGCGCTCTTTCCATTCTCAAAGAGCACTACCCCCAACGTGGCTATCACCATGCCAACTGCCATAAGTCCTGTTATCGGCTCTCCGAGCACAAAGAATGCCAGCAGGCAGGCGAGCAATGGATAAGTGCTCTTCAGAGTCTGCGCCCTTGTAGCGCTTATGTATCTCATGGAGTGCATGAGGGCCATCATGCCTATTATCCCGTCAAGCAGGGCAGCTACGGCCAGGTTACGAACATCTGCCAGTCCTATGTGAAAGTTCCCACCTACGCCGACGATAAAGAGCAGAGCAACTATGGCTGTGAGATAGTGAACCACCAGCCCGCTGTTAGAGGAGGCGCCATGCTCAATCCCGAGCTTCCACAGAACAGCTCCCGCACCCCATCCCAGGGATGCTATCAGTGCAAAGACAAAACCAAGAACAGGGCTCTGAGATACGACATTGTAGACCTGAGAGTACGCAAGGACCACCAGTCCGGAGAATACCACGGCTATACCGACGTAGGCCTTTCTGGACAGCCTCTCGTGTAGGAGGAGGAAAGAAAGCACTGCGGTGAAAATCACCTGGCTCTGTATCATCGGAAGAGCTACGCTTATACCGTACCTCAGCGAACGCATGAAGCTGGCAGAGCCGAGTATCTCGCTTACCAAGCCCGACGCAACGAAATACAGTGATCCTCGTGTATTGAAGCCCTCCCTCATGGCGAGAGCGAGGACAAACACGCAGATGATCACGCATTTTATCAGCGTGGCTAGAAATGGATCTGTGTCTATGACTGCGACTCTGTCGAATAGGTCTGAGATCGAGAAGGCAACGATGGAAACCAGTATCAGGAGCTCTCCATTAACCTTCATAAAGGGAACAGGGTTTTGTGGATTTTAATCATTTTCGACCTTTATGGTATCTGCTACACCTATCCTCATATCGCCAACCAGGAGGTATCCGTCATCATCGATCTCGGCGATACCCTCCACGGTTCTGTCCCTGAGCTTAACCCAGACCCTTTTCCCCAGCATCCCGCATCTTTCTCTGTACTCCGCTATTATGTCCGTATCTGGTCTCAAAAAATTTTTTTCCATCGCTGACATTAGAGAGTCCAGCATTTCTGTGACAGAAACATCGTGGCCTATGAGATCTCTGACGCAGGTCGCATCGTTCAGACAAGGATCGTTGTTGACATTTATACCTACACCCACTATATCAAAATCCCTGCACCCCTCGCACAGTATCCCAGACGTCTTTTTCCCGTCCACCAGTATGTCGTTTGGCCACTTGACCTCGACAGAGTGCTGGCAACGGCCATCGGCGTTTACAAACGAGTCTATAGCCTCAGCCGCGCTTATAGCAGCAACGATGGGCAGAAGCCTCCTTTTTTCAAGAACGAACGAAGCGTAGAGCCCGCCTGTGCCAGATATCCACTGCCTGCCGTTCCTACCGCGCCCGCGGCTCTGCCGCTCTGCAACAACAACTGTGTTTACTTCTCCCAGTTTCCTGGCAATGTCATTCGTGGAATCGGCCGAATCAAGAAATATCTTCTTCATTCGAGCGAGGCGTGCCTTGCGGTCATCCGCTCCTCTGTCTCACCCATCCTCTCCAGAAGTTCTGCGATTATGCAATCAAAGAATATCATCGCTCCATCCTCGAACAGCGTCCCCAGGGGCGCAAGCTTTGGATCCTTCTCCTTCTGTATGTTCAGTGGCACTACCAGATCTGCCAGCTCCCCGAGCGGCGAGTTCTTTTCAGCAGTTATCACCACCAGCTTGGCTCTCATCTCTTTTGATAGCTGAGCGATCTTCATCACGCTGTTAGTCCTGCCCGACCCAGAGACCAGGATCATGAGATCCCCCTCACCGACGGTCGGGGATACCGTCTCACCCATGACGTATATCCTGAAGCCCAGATGCATCAGCCTCATCGCAAACCCCTTGCTCGCGAGACCGCTCCTGCCCACGCCATAGATGAACATCCGGTTGCACTCAAAGAAGGATTCGATCATATCATTTATCACGCATTCATCAAGCCCATCAATACCTTCGTTTATCTTTTGCATCAGATACGATGCACACTCCTTGAATATCATTTTTCCGCCTTGGCGTAAGCCTTTTCCTTGACTCTGTCCAGGATGATCTTCATGTACTGCGCGTCATGCTCGAGCACCGGTGACTCACAGATTATCCTGGCGTTGTATTCGTGCTTGAGGAGGACCTGCGCCAGGCATTCGAATTTTGGCGTATCCCTCTTTATCGGGAGATGATACCTCTCACCAGACTCGTCAAAATAGACTCCAGAGAAGTGAATGTAGTATTCCTTCAGTCGGAGTGATGACACAGCCTTGAAGACCTTCTCAAAGTCCTCCACGGTCTGAAGAGAGCCGTTCGTCCTGGCATGAATGTGCGCAAAATCCAGGACTGGGATGGTGCCCTTCACCTTCTTGCATATCTGTATGACATCCTCCAGACTTCCAACGACATCGGGCCTGCCCATGGTCTCTATACCCAGCCTCACGTCCATATTGTTCTCAGAGAAATAACTGCGTATCTCCCTTATGGACTCTGTGGTGTTGTCCAGAGAACCGTCCAGAGAGTAAAACCCTCCGTGAGTGACCAGCACATCTGCGCCCAGCATGCTGGCTGCTTCACCGCAATTGATGACCTTCTCTATGCTGGTGTCTCTCTCGTCATCGCTGAAATCTATATAGCTGGGGGTGTGAGCGGAGAGCTGAACACCATGAAAATGGGCCGTCTCCCCTACCTCCTTGAGATCCTCCTCCTCAAGTCCCAGATCCTTGAACATCCGGATCTCCATGGCATCCAGATTTAGCTGCTTCACAAAGGTAACGCCCTCCTTAAGGGATCTCCATTTGCACGAGAGTGGAATTCCGGCAACGCCGAACCTGATCATATTACCTTATGTGTATCTTTGAGCTAATAAAACTTTTTGTTATTTGTATCCCATGTGTGGTCCATGCAAAACATATTACACCACAGAGGACCATATCACGTATGGACGCCATAGAATGCCTGAAGAGCAGAAGAAGCATCAGACAGTTCAAAAACGAGCCGGTCAGAGAGGAGGACCTAGAGACTTTGCTCGAATGCGCGCGCCTTGCTCCCAGCGGGCACAACAGGCAGCCGTGGGAGTTCTTTGTGACCAGAAACCGGGATAAGCTTCAGAGACTGAGCGAGGTCTGCACATACGGAAAGTTTCTGAACAGAGCCTACTGCTGCGTAGTTGTGACCGGCAACCCAACAACGACGGATCGCATCGTTGAGGATTGCTCTGCAGCCACTGAAAACATGCTGCTTGCGGCTCACGCCCTCGGCTATGGAGGGTGCTGGATCGCCGGATGGAACACGAGCTATGAAAAAGACGTCCTTGATATTATGGGGATAGAGCATCCTCTGAGGCTAGTTTCTCTCGCTGGTCTGGGGGTTCCGGAACAGCAGAAACATGGAACAAAGCGTGTCAGGGATGACTGCGTCCATTTTGTGGGATAGAGAGAGACTCGCATATGATCCCTTCGTCAACAAACACGTGAAGCTTGCGCTCGCCATCCAGTCTCCTCTCAATCTCCTCTTTCATCCGCATCTGCTCCTCGGGCTGCATTTTTCCCCTCAGAACGACCTTTCCGGCTCCGAGAGCACGAAGGGCTTCTATCAGTCTGTCTCTCTCAAAGAAGGAAAGGAACGCGAAACGATTCTCAAAGAAGCCTGATTTTAGCAGACTGTCAGACGTCAGAAATGGACCGTAAAATGAACAATCCAGACTTTCAGCGAGATCTCGCTCCATTGATGCCCTCTTTATGCACACCTTTGGTTCGTAAAGATAATCGCGAGGTTTGTCCGCGTCGGAGCGCTCTGCCGTGTGCTCCTCAACCTCGATCCTGTCCCCCGTTGGGAGAGCCACGGCGCTGATACCACACCTCCTGAGCCTGCCAAAGTAGAGACTGAGTATGCATTCCCTCTTCCCCCTTCTGCTGTCCCAGCTGACGTACTCCCTCTCACAATCGTAGGATATCTCCGCTGTGCTGGGCGCTTCTATGCAAAAACCCTCAAACCTCCCGCCAAGAAACGACACCAGCCGCGCAGTGTCCGGTTCTGTCTCATCCAACGAGTTTACCCTCTTTCCGTCCCTTCGCCTCTGCGGATCGGCGAAAGCGAGATCCGCCTCAAGCCTTTTCAGATCACACGCGAATATGTCAGAGTTCACGAACTTTATGTTCTTCAGACCGCACAGCAGCGCATTCCTCTCTGCCATCGAGATCCTCTCCGCGCTCTTATCCACAGCTATGACGTTCTCGCAGACTTTTGCGAGAGCTATGGTATCCCCGCCTATGCCGCAGCAACAGTCCAGTGCCGTGCCACACCTCAGCCTGGAGGCCCTGTAGTCCGCTACCACCTCGGGAGTGGCGGACTCGTAACCCTCGTCATCTGCGTAAAGCTCTCTGGAGAATTTGTCATAGTGTTTCATAGACCTCAAGCTCCCTCACGGCCACACCATCGCCCCACATGCCCATGAATCTCTGCTCTTCCGTGTTCCCAAAGGCGTATTCCCCGTTCTTCCCGTAGAAAGCAAAGTCACAGAGCCCATCGAACAATTTCCAGAAACCATAGTAATCCAGCGCATCAACGCCGTTGTGTATCTCAGGCAACCAGCGCCATTCCGCCTTGGCGGCGTTAGGCGCATAGTGGTCTGCGACCAGAGGAGGATCACCGTGATCATCGGAGTGAACAATGATGTAATTCTTAGTTCTGACATCAGTGCTCATGCGAAATATGTGCTTTGCATCCATGTCGCCCACGTTCTTGTCCGCGTCGCCGACCACGACCAGCATCGGAATGTCAGGGATGCCTTCGGGGTTCAGCAACGGCACGACCTTTCTTCCATTCCTTTCTGTTATGCCCGGCTCAACGCACATGAGCGCTCTGGGGGAAGGCATGCCCTCTCCGGCCATCAGTACGGCCATGTTCGCGGCTATCAGCCCGCCGGCTGAATGACCGACGATGGCCACGTTGTCCAGCTCAGGCTTCACGTGACCTTCCTGTTTCAGCTCCTCCATGGCGAGCTTCACGGCCTCCATGGAGTTAGGCGTGAAGTTTTCCGCCTTGACTAAGAGGCTCCTCTGGTATCTCGGGTATATGACTATCCTGCCCTTCTTGACTATGTGCTCTATCCAGAGCTCGTATGGTCCAGGCACCATGGCGCTCCACCCATGCAGGAATATGACCACAGGGGCGCTCTTCGCGCCCTCGGGCTCAAACAGCCAGTACTGCGCGTCACCACTGCCGTGAATGGATGTTTTGACACTGTAGAGATAATCTCTTCCACCGGGCCCGACGGGGGGTTGTGTTGGCGGGGCTATGAGGATCGCGAGCAGCAGATAGACTGATCTTGGCAGCACGATAGAGAAAACAGATACGGATTAATATCTCTTATGCTGTCTGGAAAAGTGCACCTTTGGAAAAAGATTAAAATATTGACACTGCATTTAACCTCCAATGGCAATATGGATGGGAAGATCTCTCAGAAAACCTTCTGGCGGCAGAATACGAAGACACTCTGGGAAGAAGAGGAGAGAACTCTCCAGAGAGATAATACCTCTGACGCTGGGCGAGAACAGGACAAAAAAGATAAGAACGACTGGCGGAAATGAGAAGACCAGAGTGTTCAAGGCAAACACCATAAACGTATCAGACCCAGAGAGTGGTAAGACTTCAGTGGCAAAGATAAAGACGGTCTCGGAGAATCCTGCCAATCCTCACTATGTGAGAAGGAACATAATCACTCACGGCGCCATCATTGAGACTGACATCGGTAGAGTCAAGGTCACTTCCAGACCGGGACAGGATGGCACTCTGAACGGCGTCCTGCTGAAGTGAAAATGATAGTATATCCCGAGTACTTCGATTCTCAGATGACCAGACACAGAAGGATTAGTAGAGCGCTCGCTTTTCAGAACCCGAATGCAGAAGACATCGCGAAAATCGCGAGATCTCTGGGTTATAAGGCTTCGGTGGAGCAGAAGCACCACCCGGCGTTTTGGTACCGCAGGAGAGGAAGGGTTGTCATAGAGGCAGAGAACGATAAGAAGAGCAGCGTCATAAAGAGAATTGCCGAAGCGAGGAGAGGTTGATACTTCTACAGATCCTCAGCACAGCGAACGTGTTTTTTCTTTTTCTCTCTCTGGCTGTGATCTTGGTTTCTGTAGTTTACGGCTTTGTTCGCGGCAGGGCTGCCGTAGCCATGCTAGTCGCCTGCGTGGTCGTCTTTCTGCTTCAGATGCTAAGTGATGTTGTTGGATCACCCACCATAGCATGGTTCATTCTCACAAACAATATAACCTCCGCTCTTTCCATACCTCTGTGGATGGTCTATGGAGTGACCAGCGATGTCTTTTTTATCACAGGATCATTTTTTGCGCCTTTAGCCAGCATATTCCTTCACGGAGACGTCACCCACATATTCTTCAACATGATCTTCCTCTTCTTTGTCGGTATGCCTCTGGAGCAGAGAGTAGGGAGCAGGAATTTCATGCTGGTCTACCTGATCAGCGGCCTTGTTGGAAGCTTCTGTCAGTATGCCACCGGTGTCCCGGGCATAGGCGCGAGCGGCGCTCTCATGGGCGTCTTCGGGGCCTTTGCGTACCTTTATCCTCACGAACGCTTCTTCGTGTTTCCGCTGCCTGTGTCCATACAGGCGAACGTCCTGCTCTTACTGTTTGTTGCGATAGAGTTCGTGTCAGAGTTTGCCGGCATGGAGCCTAGCGTGGCGCATCTGGCGCACCTCGGCGGGATACTAGGAGGCATAGCTGTGGCACACTTCCTGAAGAGGCACATGGGTTATGGGAGCCCTTTGATTAGGGGGGATGGCGGAAGAGCGCTCAGGGCCCGAACGACGGGCGGAAAAAAGCTCAACACATACGGACTGTACACCATCAACTCCAATTTGGAGCTGATACAGGATGCGGCCCGCGAAGAGATACGAGAGGTGAAGAGAGCAAAGATAGACGGAATAGTCAACAGTGGCACTTGCCCTCAATGCGGTTCAAGACCTGAGATCAAAGGGAACAGCGTGGTGTGCAAGCACTGCGGTTACAGCTTCAGCCTATACGAGTGAGGGATCCAATGCTGGTGGATGGTAAGGGAGTCGAGGTGAAAGAAAAAGAGCCGCTGATGGGCGCTTTGAGGCGCTTCAGCCATATAGTCTCCTGGGCGGTTAAGGTTGGCGGAGAGTTAAAGCTGTTTGCGTTAGGGATGATGAAAGCCCCTGAGGGCTCCCGAGACTACACACTCTACTTCACGGGATAGGAAAGCATAAATAAAGAAAAGGGTATAGTTTTCAACGGTCATTGAAAGCTCGTCCCTCTCCTCTCTCGATGCATTAATGACCCTGATCTTTTTAGGAATAATCGCACATCTATTTTTTGAATCAGGGTGGGATCTGTTGAAAAATTTACAAAAAGACAAATCTACGATTTTGTGTCGGTCGTCATTGGGTATTTTTTGAGCGTGGATCTCTCTGGGCTCTGCTGTTGCCGCAAGTCTCGTTGCGGTTGTGTGCGCTCTCCTTTCTCCCGCTTATGGGGCCCGGTGTATTGCGTGGCCTTTGCCGGGATGGCTTCAAAGGCCTATCTCACGAACTATCCATCTGTTCTGCTGGCAGGAACCACTGCAGGAATTGTTTACATGTTGAATGAAGGAAACTTCAGAGGGTTTGGAGGGAAATTAGGAACCATAGCTTTCACGGGTTGTATTCTGGGCGGGCCAATTCTGGGGCTGATTTCTCTTTTGCCTGGGCTAACTGATGGTTTTTTGATTATCGTGTTCTCTGTCGTTGCTGCTGTGTTGACATTTTATATAGATGCGTGGTTAAAAAAGGGTCCCGTGATGGCATCTGGAATAGTCAGCCTAGTTTTTGGATTAACCCTGCCGCACCCATACCCTGGGATGGACAACATTTTGGCTTTGGTGGTCATATGCGCATCATTTGCAGGGATGGCGGGCAGAGAGCGTTTCAGAACTTTGGCTCCAGCGGCATTTGCAGACATAGTGTGTGGGCTCGGATATATCCTCTCTATGCCGTATCTTGGAGGACCCGGAGGAAAACTTGGAACAATAGCCTTTGGATCGGTGCTTCCGACCAGAGCATAGATGACCGTCTTGGAGAAGGTTATGAGAGGAAAAAAAGAGAGAGGAAGCAGACGCACCGCGTTCATGCCTTTCCATTTCGCTGAGGCCCCTGCAAACATGCTGACCGGTGATGCGCTTGACGAAGAGGCCAAGACGCCAGAATACAAGGTCTCCGCCGTCAGGATCGAGAGAAACTGCTATTAACGATAGAGAGCATACTCCATATGCTTCTTGATCTCATAAGAATCAGATCCTGGAAGGCTTACTTAGGCATGTCTCTGTTCGGCTATGCTCTGTCGGCAGACACAGTGGACGTGAGAGCCGTAATCTTTCTTGTATCCATGTCCCTCTATCTCGCCTTTGCGTTTGCCATAAACAACTGCTACGACACAGACACCGATGTTCTGTCTTCAAAAAAGAACCCGGTGGTCTCACGAGAAGTCAGCCAGGAAAGAGCGAGAGCGATTTCATACCTGTTCGCAGCCTCGGGGTTTCTCACGACACTTGCGCTGCCATGGACCAGCTCCGTGCTCTATGCGCTCATGCTCGTGCTCGCATATGCCTACTCGGCTCCACCAAGGCTGAAGGCTCTGCCGCCGATGGACATGATATCCCACGGGCTCTTTTTTGGGGCCATGATCTTTCTGTTCGGGATCTCGGTATCGGGAACATTCCGCTTAGAACATCTCGAGATAGCCCTGTCCATCTTCTTTTACTCCTGTCTCTTTGAGCTCAGGAACCACATAGAGGACTTCGAAAACGATGAGAAGGCGGGGGTCAAAACCAGCGCTGTGCTGCTTGGCGAGAGAAGAGATGTCGCCTTTTCCCTGCTGTCAATGACGCATCTCGCGCTCCTCTCGCAGCTGATGATACCGGGTTCGCTGTACCCCATGTCAGGGCTTATCCTCACATCGCCGGAGAAATTGGCACTGAAGCACTTCAGGATCATAAATGCCGTCACCATCGCTATATACGTGCTGGTGCTGATCCAGCAGAAACACTTCCTGTATCCCCTTTAGCCATACGCCCTGCGAACTAACGTCGTTGAGCTTTCCACGATCCTGACCGCTCTGCCTCTCTTCTTTCGGTTCTGCTTAGGATCGGATGAAAGTGGATAGCACAAGACTGACGAACATAAAACGTAACTTTTAAATATCAATTACAACACAGAGGGTTTATGCGAATCAAAAGGATCACAGAGTGGATCATTCTCTGCGCGGCAATGTCTGCACTCTTCCTGCTTCCTCTCCAGGCTACAGTAGCGCAGCCTCAGGATGCAGACTACAGATGCGGCTTTGACGCCGCAAAACTGCATCCGGACGCTTACATCACCGTGTTGAGTGACACACCAGCAGAGATCCCTGTGTCAGGCTACGAGAGAGCACTGTCCTCGCGATATCCTGAGATGCTGAGCAGATTGCGGGGTATGGCTGATGCCCTGGAGCTCAAGCTGGATGAGGTCCTGAAAGCCAGGATCTACGTCTCACAACTCCTCACGGAGTCTCTCGGCGCATGCACCTGCGTCGCCGCAGCTCCACCAGCAACGACGGGAGGGATCTACTCAGCGTGGAACATGGATCTCTTTTATCTGCTCAAGCTGTTTCCCGTTGGCGGGTGGCTGCCACTTCTGACGGTTGTTGAGCCGCCTGATGGGTACAGGTACATCCAGATCGGCATCCCGGTGCTGGCGGGCATAGGTCTTCTGAACGAAAAGGGGCTTTCCTGCGTTGTGAACGCCGTTCCGGTCGCTGATGGCGGTGAAGGGCTGCTCCACATGGATCTGATAGCTATGGCTATGGAGTCATGCAGCCACGCATATGAGGCGGAAGAACTGATAAAGGGACAGGAAAGATTCTCTCCGGGACCTGGTGTGCCCCTAGACATTTCAGAATTCTTGTGCCTCAACATGCAGTTCGTTGACGCCGAAGGAGGAATAGCAGCCATAGAGTACTCGCACAATCACTTTGCTGCATTTCACGGTGAGGACGGCATAAGCGCCCAGACGAACCTTCATCAGTTTCTGGATCCCGCCCTGACGGGCTGCCCCGTAGAGGAGCCCGCGATGATGGGCACGACAATGAGGCTGTACAGGGCATGGGACCTTGTGAGAGAGAACAGGGGCAGCATAGACCTTGATACCATAGAGTCAATAATGACCGACAGGGCGATCGTTCCGCTGCCTGAAGAGACCGACCCTGACAGGTATTCGGAAAATCCGCAGTATCAGCAATCGATCTCCAGAGCGCCGAATCTGCAGCTCACCTGCAGGAGATATCTCGGCGATGAAATGGGTTTAAAGGATCTCTTGAAAAGTGTTGCTATGGCTGGCGGAACTGTGTTCTCGCTCATAATAGAGCCGGAAAGGAAGATAATCCACTGGTCAGTGGGGCTTCCAGACGTCCACGGGTACACGCCCATATACTGCGCAGACCTTCTGCGGTCGGAGGGGACCCGCGGGACAAACTGGCTGACGGCGTTCGTCCGTGTGTCTAGCGGACTGGGGCACCTGATCTACGTTGTCCCCGTGTGCCCTGACGTTATGGCGATGTCCCACGGCCGACTGGTAAAACTGCTGATCCGCCTGGGCAGTTAGCCTGTCCGCTAAACGAGCTTCACATATTTATATGGATCCCACTCGTTGAAACAGTACCTAACCCTGCGGTAGCCCCTCCTGATCTCATTCACCTCTTTCCGCACCACCACAGGATCCTTTCTGTCCATGGCCGCCTCCTTGAACAGCTCAGCAACTCGTTCCATCTCCCTCTCTCTCATGCCACACCTTGTGAGCTCCTGGACGCCTATGCGGAGACCACTGGGGTTCTTCGGCTTCTTCGGGTCATCATATGGCAGCATGTTCTTGTTCACTATAATGCCGCAGCGCTCGAGAAGGTCAGCGATCTCCGTGCCTCCGCCCAGCGCTTTGACATCGATGGCGATCTGATGCGACTGTGTGAAGCCCATGTGCTCTCCAAGGACCGTAAAACCAAGCTCGTGCATCCTCTGTGCAAAGGCCTTGGCATTCCTGACGATCTGGTCCGCATAAGCCTCACCGAAATGAACCTCCTCCGCCAGGGTCACGGCCAGAGCCGCAAGCCTGTGCAGGTGGTGGTTGCTCACCAGTCCGGGAAAGACGGCGCTGTCCATCCTCTTTGCGTCCTTCTCATCAAGGTTGCCGAGGATTATCCCACCCTGCGGCCCGGGGAAGGTCTTGTGCGTGCTGCCTGTGAGGACATCGGCCCCCTCCTTCAGAGGATCCTGGAATCTCTTGCCGGCGATGAGTCCGAGGACGTGGGCCCCATCGTATATGACCTTGGCTCCGACCTCGCGCGCCGCTTCAGAGAGCTCCCTCACCGGCAGAGGAAAGAGAAAGAGCGACTGACCAAGAAGCACTATCTTCGGCTTTTCTTCTCTTATGAGCCTCACCGACGCATCAACATCTATGTTGAGGCTCTCCATGTCATACGGGTAGTGCACGACCTTCAGCCCCCGTATACCAGCGGCTCCTATGCGCTGGTGGCTTATGTGCGCCCCCGCGTTCGTGTCTAGGGCTGTCATCACGTCACCAGGCTGCGCAAAGGCGCTGAATGCCGCAAGATTTGCAAGTGTACCGGAGACTATCTGAACGTTTATGTAACCGCAGGCAAAGAGCCTCAGACCAAGCTCGACTGCCTTTCTCTCCACTTCGTCCACGTATCTGCAGCCCTGATAGTACCTCTCACCGGGCTTGCCCTCCGCGTACCTGTGCTCAAAGTCGCTGATGAGCATCTCGGTCGCTATGGGACCCATGACGTTCTCGCTGGCTATCATGGGCAACGAAGACCCGAAAAGATCGTTGTTCTCCATGGCCATCCTTCTTATGTCCATAACCTCGTCCATAGACGCCATCGCATATCGCGTATTAAAAGCTTTGCAGATGGCAAACGGCCGCACGGATGCCACAAAGCTTTTTATAGGGACATTTCTTTACATGTGCGGTGATCAGATGAGTAAGGAGCATGAGGATGCTATAAACAGGGTGTTCGCTGCGTCGCAGAAGGAACTGGAGAACATAAACAGGCTCAACGACGAAGCCCAGAAGCTAGTGGACAACGAAGAAGCAAACGAAGAGAACATGGATAACATATCCTTCGAGATGGAGAAGAATCTCTCCGTGATAGAGGAACGCATATGCCACGCAAGGAACGAATTCTATGCGAAGATTGGCTCAAAGAAGAACAGGATGGAGATGCTGGAAGACTTTGAGGACTACCTGGAGGAAAAGCTGAAGGAGTACGGTCTTCAGAGTGAAGAAGAAGAGGAGGAGTAGATCAGAGGAAGGGCGCCATCAGGAATGGTAGCGTGGTCGTTATCTCCCCGTATAGCGTGACATGTTTACCCTTCTCCTTTATCTTGCCCCATGACACAGCCTCCTTGCTTCTGGCGCCCGAGAGGCTTCCGTCCCATTCCACGGCCGTTGTGACGTAAACCGCGTAGTCAAGGCCGTCCTTGAACTGGTTCCACCATATTGTATGGTGCTTTGATATCCCGCCTCCAAGGATGAGGGCGCCGGTGTCCTTTGAATTGAACGCGATCTCTGAGAGATCATCCTCGTCCTTCATCAGATTTATGCGAAAGTCCCTGTGCTGTTGATAGAACATCCACAGCTGAAGACCGAAGGCTCCGTCGAATATGCCCGGTACGAAGACAGGTATCCTGTTCTTGTAGCACCAGTAGAGTATCGTGTTCTTCTTCATCCTCTTGCCCATCTCCCATACGATCTCCCTGCCGGAGAACTCTTTTTTTTCTGGGTACAGCTCGTTTAGGGTCTTCTGGACGAAATCTTCGATGGGTTTTCCGTAGTTGTCCCTGGGTATGAACTCATTGCCGAGGCGCATTATGCTCTTCTCGTACAGCTCATCGTCATTCGCATCGAACGTGCCAGCGTAGTAGCTCTTCATGCTGCGCGCTATGTCATGATCAAGAGTGCCGCACGTTGTTACTATCGCATCGAACATCTTCCTCCTTGCAAGCTCGGCTATTATGCCTCTCATTCCCGTGGAGATGATGCACGCCGGAAAAGACAGGAAACGAAAGCACTCCTTGTCATCGAACATCTCCTCAAGTATGCTGTGCGCCTGCGAAAAGTTCATGGCCATAAAGCCGCCGCACTTTGAGAGCTGCTCTATTATCTCCGCGGATGTCATGTCCTTGTTCACGCGTATGTCCCTCACCTTTTCCATGATCATGCATAGGGCTGAAGGTATTTAAGTTTTGTAAACTGGGCAAAATTAAAAATCCCGTATCTCATTTTGCACGAGATGGACGAAGCCGTCAGGGAGATCATAGCAGATCTTGGTTCTATAAAGACAAAGGAGGATCTTGAGAGAGAAAAGAGGACAGTAGCAAGAAAGTATCACGTGATGATCGGAAATTCGGACATACTGGAAAGACTGGACGGCGACGACAGAGAGAAATATAGGAAGCTGCTGAGGATAAAAAAGACTAGGACGGCGGCCGGCGTCAGCGTTGTCGCTGTGATGACCTCACCCGAGCCGTGTCCGCACGGAAGGTGCATGTACTGCCCCGGAGGGGTAGATAGCCCGCAGAGCTACACGGGAAGCGAGCCAGCCGCCCTGCGCGCCGCGCAGTACTACTATGATCCCTTCGCCCAGACTGAGGCGAGGATAGAACAGCTGGAGCGCATAGGGCATACAACGGAGAAGATAGAGCTCATAGTGATGGGGGGAACATTCACAGCGAGGGATAAGGAGTACAGGGACTGGTTCGTCCAGCGCTGCTATGACGCGATGAACGGGAGCGCGAGCGCAACGATCTCTGAGGCTGTGAAGAAGAACGAGACCGCAGAGCACCGGTGCATAGGGATGACCATTGAGACAAGACCGGATTTTTTCATGAAGAATGAGATAGAGGAGGCTCTGTCCTACGGGGCCACCAAGGTGGAGCTTGGCGTGCAGACCGTGTTTGATGACACTCTTCAGAGGGTAGGAAGAAAACACGGCGTCCGTGAGATAGTGAAGGCCACCGCGCTGGCCCGGGAAGCGGGTTTCAAGATCTGCTACCACATGATGCCGGGATTGCCGTACAGCAACGACGAGAGAGACTTCGAGGCTTTCAAGACCATATTCGAGGACGAGAGATTCAAGCCGGACATGCTGAAGATCTATCCGACGCTGGTCATAAAGGGGACCCAGCTGTACGAGATGTGGAAGAACGGAGAATATGAACCGATGGACGAAGAAAGGGGCGTATCTCTGCTTGCCCGCGCGAAGAGCATCGTCCCTCCGTGGGTGCGGATACAGAGGATAGAGCGGGATGTGCCTGTTAAGAACATAGAGGCTGGCATAAGGAGATCGGACATAAGAGAGCTCGTGCACGAGAGAATGAGGGCAGGGGGCAGTGAGTGCAGATGCATACGCTGCAGGGAGATAGGTTTCAGAAACGCCGAAGAGCTGGGAGCCGTGAAACTGAAAGAGACAGAGTACTCCGCATCAGGGGCAAAAGAGCTGTTCCTCTCCTACGAAGACGAGAACAGCACGCTGGTAGGATACCTGAGGCTCAGGCTCAGCGACGATCCGGTGATCAGAGAACTCAAGGTCGTAGGGGAATCCATCCCTCTGGGAGTTCACAGCTCTGAAGCATACCAGCACAGAGGATACGGCAAAATGCTGGTGGAAGAAGCGGAGCGATTAACGCGCGATGCGAACTATGACCGGATAAGGATAATATGTGGACCGGGGGTCAGGGAGTACTACTCACGGCTGGGCTACTCCCTGAATGAGTTCTACATGATCAAAGCGCTGCACTAATTGAACTCTGCGTCAAACCATGAGACTATCGCATCAAGGAACTCTGTTTCATGACCGCCGGCACCGTGAGATGCACCTTCTATATAGTGGAGATCCTTGGGCTGTCCAGCTACCCCGTGCATATCCGCAGAATCCTCAGGATTTACCGTGTCGTCTGCGGTCCCATGGACGAATCTTATCGTGTCCGTGTCCTCCGCCTGAGCCGCGGGTCTGTAGCGCGGCAGCTGTGACTGCGAGAAGAAGTGAAGCAGGTCACTGACTGAAGTGTGCAGCTTGCCCACGTTTATGGGCACCAGCGCTCTCTCCTCAACGGAGAGGTCTGTCCCGTAGACCTCATTGATCGCGGTGAGGAAATCCTCCTCGGTAGGCTCTCCCCTGACAGCGCTGCCCATGATCCATGCTATCGCTGAATCTATGCTCTTGGGCGCCGCCCAAGCGACCGTGCACTCAACCCTGGGATCGTATGCTGAAACCAGAACGGCGATCATACCCCCCATCGAGTGACCGGCCACTCCTATACGATCGACCCCATAGCTCTGCAACACGTCTATCGCGGTCATCGCGTCAGAAACGAGGTACTCAAAATCGAAGTTGCCCGTCGAGTGATCGTGCGCCCTGTTGTCATAGGTCAGAACGGTGTATCCCCTGTCTGCAAGCGTCTGCGCTATGGGTAATTGATCGGAATAGAACCCCTCACAGCTGCCTCCGAACCCGTGATATATGACGATACCCATGCCGTTCTGCTCTTCTGGTATAAAGACCCTGCCGACCAGTCTTGCTCCCTCGGCGCCATCAAAGGTCACATCCTCATAGCGGTAATCCACCTCGCCTATGGCGCGAGGGATCAGCATCGCCACAACCACAAGGACCAAAAAAACTCTGCTCTTCATGAGAAATGATTGATTTTCATTGTATATATATTGTGGTTATCAATTGACTACTTCTATTCCTGCGCTATCGGACATGAGAATGGAGTAATAAAGCCAGCACGCGAGGATCCTGGGATAGGCGGGGTACAGTGTGGGTTTCAGCAGGACGTAGTTCTCGTGGAACAGGGGAAAATTGAGATAAGTCGTGCCGAACAGGTTCGTGTAGCCCTCGCCGAGATTGAAGAGCGAGAAGCCCCTGTAGAGCTGATTTCGCGCGGTGACGGACGCCACGCTATCAGCCTCACCCTCCAGGCCGAGGGCATACAGCTGCGCGGCCAGCACCCACTGAGCTCCGCTCCACACCATGGTCGAGTAGAGAGGAAAGCAGGCTAGCATGTCTATCCAGCCTCCGGGGAGAACACCGTTGATCCAGCCGAGCTCCCTGTAACTGTCAAAGTTGTTCTCGTATGTGTGGAGCGCTGCTTTCGCAGTCATGTTCTCTGGCAGTATGCTCTTGCCGAGGATCTCCGCAAAGAGGACACCGGTCATCTGCTCAACCTGGCTGGCCCTGTTGTCCAGCATGGGGATCTTTATCTCTATGCCCCTCCTCTCAAACCATGGAAGATAGCCGGAGCGCTCCGCGCTGAGATCGAAGTACTCCCCGTTCCAGAACTCATCAATGAAGCTCTTCTGCGCCCTCTCAAAGAGCCCCTCGAAGCGCGTGGCGTCCTCTTCAAGACCTAGCTCTGAAGCCATGTCCGCTGTGAGCCTCATGGCAAGGAGCCAGAGCGAATTTATGTAGCTCATCGTTGGAGCGCTCCACATGTCATAGCTGTGATCCCCACCTCTGTTATGTATCAACGCGTCCTCACCGACATCCTCGCCCAGCCTGAAGAGCATCGCCTTTTTAACGTAGGGGTATATGACCTCTGCGAATTCCCTGTCATGCTCGGCGCTCATGTACGCCATTATCACAAAGTACGGCTCCTCATGGTTCTCCGCGTAGTCGTAGAACAGGCTGTGCGGCACTCTGCCCTCCTCGCTCATGGAGCGGGCGTATTCTGTGACTATGTCCTCTGCGATCTCCGGAAAGAATTCTACAAAGAAGGGATGAGCGTAAAACAGGACATCTATCGTGTGCAGCAGCGTGAACTCACCCTCTATTGTGAAGAATAAGCCGTCATTTGAGTAGAAGCTCTCTGACCCGAGGACGTGCATGGAGTTGATGAGAAGTTTCGCCAATTCAGGGTCCTTTACCTCTGTGAAAATCCTGGCGCTCTGCTCCTCCATAGTTCTTAGCCAGTTCGCATAGTTCACGATTGCGTAATCCGCCACCTCTCTCGAATCCGTAAAGAAGTCGCTCCAGTACCACTCCATGTACTGGTTGACCTTCCAGCCCTCGTCCCAGTCCCTACCGTAAAGCACGCCCCCCGGATTGAAGTAGGGAAAACACGTGGCTATGACGAACGGTATCTCGACTCTCTTCCCGGGATCGAGCGTCACAACCCGTTCCACCCGCGCGATAGCTCTACCGTCCTTCTGCCATTCGGACAGACGGCATTCCGGGGTGCTCATTATCGTGATGTTACCCAGATACTCCCTGCCGTCCAGCGCTCCGTCAAACACCCTCTTCTTTGCAGGATCGTAGGTCATGTAGAACCCGTTCTTAACGGGCACGTTAGTGTTGCCATCAAGGTTCCACAGACCCGTGTAAGGATCCCTCCAGCCGATGTCATTCTCAAAGTTGAGGGCCAGAGAGAGAGACAGAGGCTTGTCGGACGGGTTCCGGACGCTAAAGACAAAGCAGTAAGCCGGCACGGTGGAATTGAGAGTGTCCTTCAGTATGAAGGGTGAGAATGCTGTGAGGCCTATCTCCACAGGCGTACCATAGAACTCGTAGTAAGCCAGGGGAAAGAGAAAGCTCTGGCTCATCCGCACCCTACTCATTCCGAGGGAATCTAGCCCATGCTCCTGGAGCATGTACCTTTCGCCGCCCGTCTCTAGGGAGAAAAAGTCGCACATCTCAGCAGTGCCCTGCGAGTAGATCCCTCCGATCGAGTCCCAGTAGTTGTTATATACCGCGCCCCTCTCAAAGCCCCCCTTCCCATAGCTGAGAAAAAAATTGCCGAAGTTGCCGATGGGCATCGGCACCTCAGTTTCGTAGCCGCACTGCTCCACAGCGCCCGTTACTGATGGCAGTATGAGCAGAAGAGAGACCGTCAGAGGCTTGAGCATTCAGACGGCCCTTATGCTCCTGCCCTCTATGTACGGCTTCCCTTCCTGCAATCTGACAATGCCGGATACTATGACCTTTTTCCCGACGTCCTCCATAGGGTCGAGGGGTTCTGCGCTGAGTTTTGTCACATAGATGGCACCGGATTCATCATCCAGTATCCAGTCACTCCGGGTGATCATCGGCGTCACGATCTCATGCTCCTCAGGCAGGGACCACCCCATGAACCTGCCCTTTATCATGACCTCTTTCCCTTCATATCTCTGTGGCTCTGCTATTATGTCACCTATCCGGGCGTAGGAGCCTTTTATCTCAAATCTGGCCTTTCCATTAAGCCCTGCGAAAGAGACCTCGACCCGGTATGATCCCTCTTTCGCCTGTTTGCCGCCGTTATCGATCTGGTTCCACGTGAATGACGTGCTCTCATTCACCCCCAGAGTAGTTATCNNGAATATCTCCCTGTCGGAGCTGTCATATATCCTGTAACCGGGTGTGCCTTCAAGCACTGATGAGCCGTTGTTCTTTATCATTATTGTGACCTTCTCACCGACCGAATAAACGCCCTTGTTTGTTGTGACCTCTATAGACTTTGCTCCTCCCCTGTTCACCCCGAGAATATTTCTAAACCTATCCCACACCCTATCCATAGGACCCTCCACCTGACTTTGAGCCATAAACAACAGGACTGCGAGAAACAACACCAAACTCTTCATAAAAGAAAAACGAGGACATCTTATTTATAAGTTTCGCTCTCATTCTTTTCCCCTCCGACGATCCTAATCACTCTTCCTCTGCTCTCTCTCGTAGTGGTCATGTAGAGAACGTCCCCGGCCTTGAGGTGGGTGTATTTTCCGGGATCATAGTACCAGCGATTGCCGCGCCTTATTGCTATCACCCACGCCCCGAGCTCGGAAGCAAGACGCACCTCCCCCAGGGTCTTATCACAGAGGACAGAGCTCTCATCAAGAACCTCGCGCAGGAATACCTCATCAGACTCGTCTATGCTCATCTTTAGGACCGGGTGAAGTTCTATGTCCCTAAGCTCCACGTCCGCTATATCGCGCGCACCGTCACACATCTCCTCAAGTGCGGATGTGAGCTTCAGAAGCGCAAGCGTCTCATCGGTGGTCAGAACGCCCGCTTTGGAGTCCTCTATTATCAATCTCACCAGCTCCTCTGCCAGAAGATCGTTCTCGTTCTCAAGGTCATAGACCTCGTTGGCAATCTCCGCACGATCGTATATGATGGAGGAGTAGGCCAGGTCTATCATCACGTCTGCGCTCTCCTTCATCTCGAGAAGCTTCTCTTTCACTTCGTCCTCACTCATAGAACACCTCCCTCAGCTTTTCTATGCCCTCCTCCGTACCCTTCACAAGCGCGATGTCCCCCTCTGCGAACGGCTCATTCTTTGGAGCGAATATCCACGAGTTCTCCCTTCTTATAGCTATGACCTTGCATCCCGTCCTGGAACGGATGTGCAGATCATAGGCACTCCTGCCATACGCCTTCTGCCCCACTCTGGCTCTGACAATGATCTCGTCAGACTCCCGGAAGAGTGATGGTATCAGAGGGTGCTCCAGCTTGAGCTTGGTTATGTCTGTTATGTCCGCTGCGGCGTTTGATATGGTCTCTGCCGCCTCGGCTACCTGCAGTATGCCGGCTAGCTTTGCCGCGTCCTCCGCGTCCCTGGCCGCGAGCATGGCCTGCATCCTTATCCCGTAGTTGAGAGTGTCCATCCTCGCCTCGAGATATTTTACCTCCTCGACAAGATCCTCGTTGTTGAAAAGTATCGCCGAATAGCTCAGATCCACTATGAGCTCTGAGATGTCCTTCATCTCCTTGAGGATCTCTCGGACGTTCCTTGCCTCGTACTCTACCTTTCTTCTCTCCTCTCTCCGCCATATCCTCTTTCTTCCAAGCCTGCTCATACGCCCATCAACCTCATTGAGAGCAAAAGGAAAACTATCCCTGAAAAATCCGCAACTGTGGTCATAAGTGATATGACGACGTTATCCGGATCCAGACCCAGCCTGTAGGCTACCAGACCAAGCAGCACTGTCAGCGGCAGGAGCGACCCGACCAGCATGACCCCCGCAAGCACCGGTATGAATGCTATTCTGAAGCTCATCGATTCACCACTAACATGATTACTCACATATAAAACTAGTGCTGCGATAGAGAAGGTTATGATAGCTATCAAAACAAACAGTGCCATGTTCTTTGAGGTCTCCCGGTCAAAACCCCGGGCATAACCGAGATGGAGGGCAGAGCCCAGTCTCGAGCCGAAAACACTGAGAACGTTGCCTCCTATCCCATTTATTATGGGCACGTATGCAAGGAGTATGGGCAGAGTTATAAAGCTCTCAACCCTACCGTTCAGCAGAAGACCCCCAAACACTCCGATAGCTATCGACAGCACATCTACGGACAGCTCCTCTCTGATTATTCTGCGCGCGTTGTAATACTTCATGCCACCACCATCGCAAACACAAAGAGGAGGACAACCACTACGAAGTCCCCGAGCGTCGCGAGCACTGGTATGGCAACATTGTCGGGATCTATGCCTCTGCTAACTGATGCGTAGGTTATCGTCACCGATAGAACGCTCATGATCGCGCTTGAGACCAGACCGGTGCACACGGCTATGAACAACAATTCGGGCAGCGCTATCGAATGCATGGAGAGCAGATAACACACGGAGTAGGAGAATAAAGCGATCAGGGTGGGAACGACCACACTCAGAAATAGCACGGCCTTGAGGTTCTCCCATATCTCTCCGCGCCGCTTGAAGTCTATAACGCCCAGATGTATCCCGCTGCTGAGTCTGGCCGCAAAGGCGCCGTTTATGTCCCCCCTCAGATCAAGCATGGGAGGGACCATTATCAGGAGCCCGGGCAGGCTCTCCAGCAGGGACTCCATCCTGCTGAGGTTCGCCCCCGCGAGGAGCTCCACCATACCGCACAGAATCAGCACGGGAACGGTCTCGTAGAGGATCCTCCTGGTATTCACACACGGAATGAGTGATTGGTACTCTTAATCTTTATCCTGAAAGCGATGGCAGGATCCGAACACTCACCAGACCGAACGCACACCAGCCAAAATTGATGAGTTCATATCCCGCACTTCAGCAGCTCGTGGAGGGGAAAACAACCGTTGCATCTGCCGCAACCAGCCCGGGTCTTTAATGGATCCAGCCCGCAGTCCTTGATGATATCAGACCACGCCTCGTAGATTGTCATGGCCTCCTCAACGGAGGGCGGTCCCTTTCTCTCGTATTCGGTGCCATAGAGAGGCCTGAAGGGCTTCGGCAGGGGTATCGCCCCGGTCTCAGCTATGGCCTTGATACCCTCGATGGTCTTCTCCACTGGTTCGAGACCTATCAGTATCCATGACTCCACCTGATTATCACCGAACACATCCACAGCGGTGTCCATGGCCTTCAGGCAGCTCTCAAGAGAATGATCCCCATCCTTTCCCGGGATCACCTCTCTTCTGGCTCTTTTGTCATAAACCTCAAGATTAAAGCTTATCTCGTCAACCCCTGCCGAGTGGATGGATTCCATCTCACCCTCGTTCAGGGGACATATCTGGATGCCTATGGGTAGATCGCTGACCTCTCTGATGGATGAAGTCACGTCTTCATAGACTCTTGCTGCGTTCTTGAGAGCGCCGGAATTTATGTTGATGTCCTCGGGCCTGACAACTTCTCTCCTTTGTTCCACCAGCTCTGGATTGTGCCTGTCCTCAAATCTGCGGTACTCTCTGAGCTCCGGCATAGTCTCTATCTCGCGTATTGCTGCAGCGATGTCCTCGGCTCTGCGCGTCACCCTCTCTGCACCAACATCGATTATGCAGTATTTGCAGCCTTCCCCCCGCTCTTTGTAGGCACAGAAATTTGATATCGCGGTGGCGAGAGAGCCCCTCCCGTGCAGCTGGATGGTCTCAAAGAGAGAGGAGCTATGCCAGTTCGGCTCCACTATCGTCGCCCTGATCACTTTTTTGCCGCTCTCCAGTATCCAGCCCTCTCTGTCCATTATCACAA
>DAEG01000031.1 GCA_002495235.1 Euryarchaeota archaeon UBA287
GACTTTGACCTATCGCGTTTTCCCGACCCAGGGAAGATGATAGAGGAACTGCACGCGATGGGCTTCAAAGTGATACTGTGGACAGTGCCATACGTCTCATCAACATCCTCCAACTACAGGGAGGGCTTCGAGAAGGGGTATTTCATAAAGGATCCTGTGACATCTCTGCCCCTGCTGATACCGTGGAGCTACGTCTCGCAGATAGCTCTTGACGCCATGAACCTCAAGCTGTACACCGCGTCAAGGGGGCTGACAAGGCCCCTGTGCTCCGCCATCATAGACCTGAGCAATCCGGAGGCTTTTGACTGGTACGTGGGCAATCTGGAACATCTGGTGAAGAATTACGGCGTTGATGGTTTCAAGATGGATCAGGGTGAGGCTGCCTTCCTCCCTGCGAAGGGCGCCACTTTTGGTAACATGACGGTCAATGAGTACACAGACCTGTGCACGAAGGTTGGAGAGGGCTTTGACTACTACGAGATAAGGAGCGGTTGGTTCTCTCAAAGCCATGGTGGATGGGCTAGGGAGTATGACAAGTTCGCCTCATGGAGTGAGGAGAACGGGATAAAGAGCGTGATACCTGAGGCCCTGACCCTGTCGATACTGGGTTATCCCTATGTGCTGCCTGATGCGGTCGGAGGAGGCCAGTTCTTTGATAATGGGTATGATGAGGAGCTCTATGTGCGATGGGCAGAGCTCGCGGCCTTCATGCCCGTCATGCAGTTCGCAGATGACTTCTTCGGACAGGGCGAGAGGGCAAGGGTTCTGGCCTCTGATTATGTGAAGATCCATGAGGGTCTGTATCCATACCTGTCAGCGCTGGCTGTGAAGGCCGCAGAGACCGGAATGCCCATGGTGCGCCCGTTATTCTTCCAGTACCCCGAAGAGGAGGAATGCTATCTCATAAACGACGAGTATCTGCTCGGTCCGGACATTCTTGTGGCCCCAGTGCTGGATAAAGGCGTCAGTCAGAGGTCGGTCTACCTTCCTGCCGGCTTATGGAAGGACTACTGGAGCGGGGATCTCTACAGAGGTTCCCGTTGGATGGAGTATGACTCGCCGCTTGATGTGATACCAGTTTTCAGCAGGGTCACTGCCTGACCCACGCCTCAGGGGGTAGCTCGGAATAGACGTCTTCCTCCTTCTTCTCCTTGGTCCTCTTCTCTTCCTCGGTCAGGAAGTGCCTGACAAGGTCCCTGTTGAAGACCCAGTAGTGTATCCTCCAGTCCCTGCCGTCGTAAAGGCTTATGGTCTCCCTGCCGGTGGACAGTATCCCCTTCCCTTCGAGAAAGTAGAAGAGCTGTCTGTCGGAGGGGTAGAGGAGGTTATCTATGATCCTGTCTTCCAGTCCGAAAATGTCAAGAACAAACTCCGCGAGAGCCCGCGCTTCCTCAGACTCTATCTCCATCCTTGATTTGAGGACCATGGTGAGGTCATCGACTTTTATGATATCGCTCATCTGCATTTTAGATACCTGCCAAGGATATTAAACCTTTTCTTTATTTCTATTTTGGTACCTCTCATAAAGCTCGTTCTCGATGCCAAGAAGGTCCATGATCCTGCCCGCTACAAAATTCACAAGGTCGTCCAGGTTCTCCGGTCTCCCATAGAACGCCGGAGCGGCGGGGCACACGATGACACCCAGACGCGCCAGCCTGGTCATGTTCTCAAGCGCTATCGCGTCCAGTGGCATCTCCCTCGGAACAACTATGAGCTTTCTCCTCTCTTTCATTGCAACTAGAGCGGTCCTGGTTATGAGATCATCTGCTATCCCGTTTGCGATCTTACCTATTGTAGAGATAGAGCACGGTACTATGGCCATTGCATCGAAATGGGAGCTCCCAGAGGCCAGAGGGGAGAAAAGATCGCTGTTTTCATAGCTATCTGCGGCCATCCTCTTCACATTCTCATACTTCAGGCCAGTCTCATCTTCAAGCAGTTTTTTGCCGATATCGCTAACCACGAGCGATACCTCTGCTTTGCCCTTGAGAGCCTCCAGGAGCTTTACACCGTAGATAACACCGGAGGCACCCGTTATCGCAAGAACAACGCGCATTAATGTAATCTGAAGATCTTTATATATTCTTTATCCCGGATTATGCCCATCAGCGCTCTCTCATGGTCGCAGCTGGTCTGAAAATCCTTATATATCGCATATCCTCTTCCTCTTCTCAGTGTACATAGGCTTGGACGATACGGACTCAACAAGGGGCATGTGCACCACGTACCTCGCGGCTCTGATAATCGAGGAGCTGCAGGAACGGGGCATGGGTCTGGTCGAATATCCCCGGCTTGTGAGGCTGAACCCGAACATACCATGGAAGACCAGGGGCAATGGTGCCCTGTCAATGCGCATCGGAAGGATCGTGGACAATGAGGATAAGAAGAGGAAGATCGGTGACAGGTACCATCTCTATGGCGCAGGGGAGGAGTGCTCCTCCGGTGAGGTGTTCGATCTGGTCAGGGCGGCGGTTGAGAGGTACTCGTACTTTGATGATGAAAAGACAAATCCGGGTTTCGTAGTTTCAGAGAGAAAGCCCCCGAGAGCATTCTATGAGAGGTGCGCCAGGGAGATCGTTGACCTGGAAGACGCGCTGAAGGTGCTGGACAGCGCTGGTGCATCGTACATGGGTTACAAGGACCGCAGGGGGCTCATAGGAGCCACCGCCGCCATAGCTTATGAGCCAGCCTTCTGCACGTACGAGCTGATCGCGTACAGGAAGGACGAGAACATAGGAGAGAGGAGGGTCATAGACAGGGATTCTGTCATAGAGATGGACAGGAGATTCCCTGAGACCTTCGACAACTACGATTATGAGAACGATCACGTGTGCATAGCTCCGAACTCTCCATGTCCCGTGCTCTTCGGCGTCAGAGGCATGAGCCCCGAGCTCTCCGGCGTTCTGGAAGTGCTGCGCACGGAGGAGGCGGAGCGCTGGATGATATACCAGACGAATCAGGGCACGGACGAGCACCTGGAGAGGAAGAGCATCGGGGATATGAGAGAGCACACCTCCGGCATAATCGAGGGTCTGATTAAAACACGGCCGAGGACCACAGAGGGCGGGCACGTGATATTCGAGCTAATGGATGGTGATGGCGCGATGGCTTGCGCCGCGTACGAGCCGACCAAGCAGTTCAGGGAAGTCGTCCTGAAGCTGCTGCCTGGGGACAGAGTGGAGCTGTACGGAGGGATGAACAGGTACGATACGTTCAACATGGAGAAGATGCGGGTCAGGGACACGGTCAGGATCCTGAAGAACCCGGTGTGCTGCGGGGTGTCAATGAAATCTATGGGCAGAGGCAAGGGATTCAGGTGCGAGAAGTGCGGAAGGAGGACAAAGGAGGATAGAAAAGAGCTGGAGAGGGGTCTCAAGCCCGGGTTCTACGAGGTGCCGTCATGCGCGAGAAGGCATCTCAGCATGCCTCTCAAGGTCATGGGGATGCAGGGATCTTGCTTTGAGGGATAGTGTCCGGTCATGAGAAAGCACGGAAGCAAATTATATATAGGGAGGCGGAGCATACGAAATTATGAAGGGATTTGTGCTGCTCTTTGCTCTGCTGATCCTGTTCGCCAGATTCTCTGAGGCCCAGGGCCCCATCGGCAGGATCATTGACAGGATCTTTAACAGGGACTTTAAGGCCGATGACAGCAAGGCTACAGAGGCTGACGTAGATGCGGTCATTGACGCAAACAACAGGTTCGCTTTTGATCTGTACAATGAACTGTACTCAAAGGAGGGCAATCTGTTCTTCTCTCCCTACTCCATCTCGTCGGCTCTCGCAATGACCTATGAAGGCGCAAGAGGAGAGACTGCCGACTCCATAAAAGGAGTGTTTTATTTTCCGGAGACGGAAGCGCTCAGGAATGGGTACGCACGGCTATACAACGAGATGCGCTCTGCCGGGGGCTATGAGATGAACGTCGCCAACGCGCTCTGGATCCAGAAGAATTACGCTCTGCTCGAGGAGTACCTCGGAGTGATAAAGAATTACTACGGGGGCAATGCGGAGAACGTGGATTTTGCCCGGGACCCGGAGGGCTCGAGAAAGATAATAAATGACTGGGTCGCGGAGCAGACGAAGCAGAGGATAAAGGATCTCATACCACCGCAGGTCATCACGCCGCTGACCGCGCTGGTGATAACGAACGCCATCTATTTCAAGGGTCAGTGGGTGCTGCAGTTCAACAGAGAGCTGACGCACAAGAGCGGCTTCACGGTCAACGAAAACAGGACCGTCGAGGTGGACATGATGTCACTGCCCGAACAGAGCTTCAGGTATCTCGACACCGCCGAAGCGCAGGTTTTGGAGCTTCCCTACAGAGGGAACAACACGTCCATGGTGATCCTCCTGCCGAAGGGGGATATCGGCGGTTTTGAGAGTGCCATGAGTTACGAGAAGCTCACCGAATACATGAAGGCGATGAGAGAGACTGAGGTTGACGTCTACCTGCCGAGGTTCAAGCTTGAGAAAGCCCTGGACTTGAACGAAGTCCTGATGAAGATGGGAATGGAGCCGGCCTTCGGCGGTGAGGCAGACTTCTCAGGCATCACGGGCAGAAAGGATCTGCGGATATCCGATGTGGTCCACAAGGCCTTTGTAGAGGTGAATGAGGAGGGCACTGAGGCCGCCGCCGCCACGGCCGTTGTCTTCACAAGAACGGCTATGCGGAGAGATGTCTTCAGAGCGGATCACCCGTTCATATTCCTGATCCAGCAGAACGGGAACATACTGTTCATGGGAAGGGTTACAGACCCGTCTGCCTGATCCGCGAGCGGTCAGTAGCGCGCCCGCTCAATGCAGCAGTGCTTCGGCTATGGCCTTATAGCCCTCGCACGCTTTCACAAGATCCCGGATCTCCACGTATTCGTCGTTTGTGTGCGCGAGGTCCTCTCTCGACGGGCCGAAACCGACCGTGGTTATGCCCCTCCTTCCCGCGCTCTCGCTCCCATCGGTGCAGAAGGAGTATCTGGACAGTCTGGCGCTCTGGTTCACGCCCCTTACCGCCTCAAAGCACTTTTTTACGACAGCGTTTTCTTCGCTCATGCTCCACGCGGGAAAGAACCTCTCGGCCTCTATGCGCTTCCCGGTGTACGTGTCCGCGGATCCTCTTGCTATCCTTGCCTCTCCGCCCTCTATCGCCGAGTTTATCGGGTCGAGCACCGCGGCGCTGTCTTCTCCGAGAACGAGCCTCCTGTCGAACGTCGCCCTGCAGAGATACGGGACGACCGAGGCGCCGGGGTACGGATGTGATATTATGTCCGTCAGCTCTATTATCGCCTTTCCGAGGAAAGGATCCTCCGGCAGTTTTAATGCCCGGACCTTTTCTATAGCCTCCATCATCCCATACACAGCGTTCAGACCCCTGTCAGGGTTAGATGAATGGACCGGAATGCCCCTCGTCTCGACCACGACCTCCGCCCTGCCCCTCTGCCCTATGTTCAGATTCAGCTCTGTAGACTCGCCAAGAACCACCAGGTCCGGCTTTATCTCGTCCAGCGCTTTTCCGAAGAGCACGCCCTCGAATATCTCCTCCATAGGGACGCACACAACGCAGACCTTTCCTGATGTCTCTGCCAGGCTTGCGCCGTATATCATGGCCCCCAGAGCGCCCTTCATGTCGCTGGTGCCCCGGCCGTAGAGCCTGTCCCCCTCGATCGCTCCCTCGAATGGTCTGTGCTTCCATTCGCTCTCGTCAGCGGCCACGGTGTCCATGTGTCCCTCGAACATCACGCTGCTCTCGCCGCCGTCGTCTATCTCTCCTATGACGTTGCCCCAGCCATCTATCCTCGCCTTATAGCCCAGATCCCTCATCTCATCCCTTATGAAGTGCGCTATGTTCTCCTCCTCGCACGAGTAGCTCCTTATCCCCACCAGGTTCCTGCAGAGTCTGATGAGGTAGCCTTCGTTCATTCCTTTGCCCCCATGAGCTGCAGCAGGACCGCGCACTTTGCGAAAAGCCCGTTCTCCGCCTGCTGGTAGATCACGGAGTGTTCCGAGTCCATGACGTCGTCATCGGCCTCATAGCCTCTGAGCACGGGCAGGACGTGCGTCACTATCGCGTCCCTGCTCATAAGTCTCAGGTCGCCCTTCTTCAGCCTCCAGTCGCGGTAGCGCTCATATCCCCCCTTCTCCTCGTCCCACGCCTTTGCGTATCCCCCCTTTGAGACCCTTTTGGTTATCCAGGATCTCGGGAACACCACGCTGGCGCCCTTCAGAGCATCCTCCCTGCTGTTTGTTATCTCGAACTCCGTTCCGGAAGCCCTTGCATTTTTCTCCGCCATGTTCACTATCTCATCAGGCAGTTCAAATCCCGGAGGATGAGCTATGGACACGTCCATGCCCAGCCTTGTGGCGAGGAGGGCATCCTCGTCTATGCTGCAATATCCTCGGGGCACGTTCGCGTAGGCCCACGTTATCGCGAATTTTCTGTGTTCTAAAGAGCCCAGTCTCTCCTTCACGGTCATCAGGTCCGCCAGAGCCTGCGTCGGATGGAAGGTGTCATCGGCCATGTTTATCACGGGCTTCCCCGAATGCTCCGCGAACTCTCTCAGGACCGCGTTGCCGCGGCCGTAGACGAAATCTGTGGCGTGGTCTAGAAGCCTTATGCCCAGCGCGTCTCCGTAGAGCTCGTACATCTTAGCTATGTCCTTCCTGCTCTCGCCCTCCCCCTCCCTGGTCATGGAAGAGCTCACGTGCTGTGCGTGTCCTCCCATTAGGGTCATCGCGGTCTCGAATGCGCTCCTGGTCCTGGTCGAAGGGGCGTAAAACAGCATTATCAGCGTCCTCTTGATCAGGGGGTTGAAAGAAGAGATCTTTCCGCTTTTGTGCAGTCTCTTTATCTCTCCCGCGAGCTCCATGGTCTCATCTATCTCATCGGCGCTCCACTCCTGAAGCGTTATTAGGTCCCTGCCCTCAAGTCCCGGATCTGTGTGCCCAGCCTCATGCATGAGAAAGACATGCCATTAGGCCTATATCTCATTTTTCAATAAAGAAGCGCGAGGATGCCGTAGGATATCCCTATGGACAGCAGAGGCGACACTATCCAGATCACCAGGATCTCCAGCACCGCCCTGAGGCTGACATTATCCCTGCCATTGGCAGCCCCGATGCCGAAGGTGCTGAGCGTGTAGAAATGCGCAGCGGGAGCGGGAAGACCCATCAGGCTCATGATCAGGAGCGTCATCGCCGCCACCAGTGAGGAGACCAGGCCGCTGGCCTCATCTATCTCCGTGACTCCCTTTCCCATCTTCTCCATGGTCCTGCCACTGAACGCCGCTCCTCCTATCACTAGAGCCAGACCTCCAAAGAGCAGCGCGAAGGGCATCGATAGTGTCCCTATCAGAGGAAATATGGCGTTCCCTACATTGTTGGCTCCCATGGAGAATGCAAAGAAACAGCCAACCCCTATGAGAAGGATCTTCCTGAAAGGTATCCTCGGTTCCCTGCGCTTGAACGCCCTTGCCGCAAGGTACGTTACCAGAAAGCACAGTATGGCACCCAGGATCCATGAAGCGTAGAACTCCAGCAGACTGCCCGATAGAAGGGATCCGAAGAATATGCCTATGCCCGCTATGGCGCCCGTGGTCATCTCGCTGGTCGAGAGAGGTACCTTGAGGATGTTGGCCATGAGGACACAGAGCAGGAGCGAGAGCAGAGCCACCGCCCCGAGAGCAGGATTGACGGCCCCGATTATGTTCCTGCCGAGGTTCTGCGCGACATCGCGGCCTCCAAAAACGGCTCCAAGAAAGATGAATATCAGGTAGAGTATGAGAGCTCTCCGCTTCGATAGCGCGCCGGCTCCGAACGGGGCGGCCATGGCGTAGGAGCAGTTGCCGCCTATCATCATGCCGCTTATGAACGCGAGGGCGAAGAGCGCGATCATGACATCCATGATCACACCCATATCGTTATGCGGTCATACCATACTCCGTAATCGTTGGTCCAGAAGTCTATCTTGCCCGTGAGCAGGAGAGTGGCATCCTGTTTCGCCCTCGTTTCTATGTAGGCTAGGTATCTGTGCCCCTGTGTGAATGTCACGTTCAGCGTCGCCGTGTAGCTCTGGTTGATCCCCTCCTTGGTCATGTTCCTGTACAGGACCTGGGTGCCGTAGGTCTCATTTGTTGTCAGATCTATCACCCCCGCCATGACCTCGAAGGATCCTGATGTCAGAGCGTTGTCGATGGATCCTCTGACGCCCCCGCTGAATTCGACCTGCATTGTCAGGCTGCCGTTCTTTACCGGCGATGGGAAGCTCGCACCGACCGTCGCATTTGCCGTGAGCACGGCAGCAGAGCCGGGATGCAGTCCGACCTTCACCATCCTCTTTTCCGTATAGTAATCCGCGTTGAACAGGATAGCATCGTCGGAGCTGCCCTCGAGAGCTTTTAGATCCTTTTTTCCTTCAGTGGCGTAATTTATGTCCGTTATCCTAGTTCTCGGTGCTTTCAATGGGAAAGATCCGGTGGGCGTGTTCGAGCCGAAGAGAGTCTCGGCGGCCGCCCTGAGGGAGCTGCTGTCGTTCCCGTAGGTCGTTATGTAATTCCTTATCTCCGAGTAGTAGAATACGTCCATGGGGAAACCGAGAGAGAGAACAATCAGCTTTTCACCCATGTCGGCTGCCAGTTCTGGTATGAGAGTCCTGCCCTTATCGCCCTCAACACAAAGCACGAGGACATCCCTTGTTTCGTAAGAGTCATAGTTGTAGAATGAGACATTCTCCCTGAGCGTCCTGATCTCTGAGACCAGCTTTTCGTTGTCTGTTATGACCCCGACGCTCACATTCTGCGGCACCGGGACTCCTCCACCGATCACGCAGGAGACCGCTCTCCTGGCGACCCTGATGGGTGTTTCAGCATTAGCCTCTGCGCTGGCCTTTATCTCTCCTTTCACGGCGTTAGCTCTCTCGAGAGCCCTCTGTACGTTGGCTCCATCACCCATCGCCCGGTTCACCCCGCTCGTGGCGCTCTCGATGTCCGTGTTTCTTATCTGGACCATATCATAACCCGCCATAAGAGCATCCCTGACACCCTGCTCAACACCCTCACTTATCAGGGGGGTTATCACAGCTCCGTTGAAACCTGAAGCTCTGATGGTGTCCACAGCACCGGCGTCTTTCAGCACCAGCCCATCAACGCCGCTCTCGACAGCGCATCTCACTCTCTCCTCTGTCGCGTTTGTGAGTATCCCTATGCACCTCAACCCACCATCCCTGACGCCTCTGGCGAACGATCTGGCCAGCCTGCAGACGAGGTCATCATCCGATCCGAAACCTCGGCCACCTATGCTGGTGTCCTTGCTGGTTATGCTGTCAAAACGAAGGCCGTAAAGCGCGGTCACTCCCATGGATGAGAGCTGTGATGCTACGTAAAGACCAGAGCTGTACGCGAGATCCTCAGAACCTGTGGCGCCTATTGCGAGATATGAGGGGAAATCGATGAAGTTCATGTAATCGGCGGCAATCTCGCCCGAGATTCCCGTGAGGTTCTTTTCAACAAGAGCTATGCCCGTGGTCTCGATGGGAGTATCACATCGTATCAGAAACAGCGCTTTTTGATCTGTAGCGCTCTCCTGTGCAAAAGAGACCGTTATCATCAGCAGCGCTACCAGAAATGCTTTATTCATGACCTAAATATGTGGTCAATGATATTTGTTTTTTCTTGTTTTGATATGCGCTGTAAGTGTGGTCGAAGGAAAAAGAGCTTGAAGGAGTCTTCCTTACCATGACGCTAGCCTTATCCGGGGTAACAGTGGTCAACTTTCTTGGCAGTGCCAGCACGGATAACTTCAGACAGCAGCACAGGAGGTTGGCGTCCTGAACGGATCAGGTCGCTTCTCTACGCGTGATCTTATGCGCACTCTGAGCTTTTGACGGCCTCTTCTATGACCATGAGATCTTTCAGGGCCTCTTCTGGTGAGCCCAGACTGTTCTTTTTTCCTTTCAGAACCTCATAGAAGTCGATGAGCTCTCTCTTGTAGGTGTCTTCCTCCCCGATTCTTATCTCGTTCTCTCCCCCGTTTTTCTCTATCCTTACTGCCTTTTTGTCTATCCTCATGCGTCCCTCGGTCCCAGAGACCATGAACAGGTCTTCTCCATACAGTCCATAGCTGACAGAATAGTTTCCTATGATGCCATTCTCGAACAGGAGAGATGCTGCCATGGTATCGTAGGATCCTAGGTAACCTCTCACAATGGAAGCGAATGCTTTCACTCTCTTGACGTCTCCGACCACCATCCTCATCGCCGCCACGTCGTGCACACCTCCGTCAGATAAAAAGCCGCCAATGTGCTTGGGCTCCTTTCTCCACCCTGTTCCTGCGTATTTGGCGTCCTTCTCCATGTTCTGGAATCTTGAATAGAGCACGAATTCTGGTTCTCCTATCTCCTTCAACAGCTCTCTCGCTTTTGCGTATGCTGTGTAGTGCCTGTAGTTCTCCGCTATGTAAAGCACGGGCTCCGCTCTCTCGGCGATCTCAACTATCTTCTCTCCGGTCTCAGCGCTTTCTGCTATGGGTTTTTCGCATATCACATGCACACCCGCGTCAAGGGCCTTTTCTATCAGCCCTCTGTTGAGGTGCGTTGGTACCGCGATGTCTACCGCTTCAACTCTCCTCAACAGCTCGTCGTACGCATAGCTTTCAGTTCCGAAGAGCGCTGCACACGTTTCTGCGCTCTCTCTTGTCCTGCTGGTGACTCCCACAACGCTGAAGAGGTCCCTCAGCTCTGAAAGCGCCGGATAGTGTAGCTCTCTCATCGCAATGCCGCATCCCACTATGCCCAATCTTACAGCGCTCATTTTTTCTCCTTTCACCACAGATCTGTGGCTCTCTCACATATGGAGTTCTGTTTTTTAGTTTTTTTCTCCTTGTCACTCGGTGTTGAAAGATGGCGTCTTCTTTGGTGCGGTCCATTCGCGCTGATGGTTTTGAGACCGCTGGAGCTGTGTTGCCCCCTGCTTGTGCATTTTTCGCACCTTTCCTATCGCTCATTCAGCATGCGGATCCGTTCGTTGATGCACGAGTGCAGTTCACACGTCTTGCTTGCGGCATACGCGCGCGAGTGCCGGCACGCGCCGATGCGTGATAAAGATAAATATACCAGAAACCCCTTCCACCGCATGATCAGCGCTTACATCATGATCCTGGCGGCTCCGGGCAGCGGCAACGGGATAGTCAAAGAGCTTCGCAAGATAGAACAGATAGAGAACACGGCCGTGATAACAGGGGAATATGACATAGTCGTGAGGGTGACAGTCGATAATGTGCAGAAGCTGGCAGACATAACGGACACGATCAATGCGATAAAGGGCGTCTCAAAGACGCACACTCACGTGATAATGAGAGAACTGAGGGTATGAGGAAGAGATACCTGTTCTACTCGCTTCTCTTCACCGCCGCGATCCTCGATTCCCTTGTGGCGCTCATAGATTCCAGAGTCATGGGGGCCATAGGGGATCCTTTCACCTACGCGAGCTCGTTCTTTGTCGTGGGTATGCTCGTCTGCGTTCTGCTGGGCCTGTTTTTTTCAACGGGGACAAAAAAGAGGACCATAGGATCCCTGATAGACCCCTCTTTCAAGAGACTAAGGTTTGTGAAGAGGAAGGAGTTGCCATATCACCTGCTCGCCGGGTTTGGGAACGCGGTGACCACGGTGTCATTCTACGCCCTCTACTACTTCTTCACGGACCCCTCCAGCGTCATGCCATTCTATCAGGTAGTTCTCCTGTACCTGCTGTTCATCGAGGCCTTCTCCGAGAAGAACGCGCCGACCATAGCGGAGATAGAGGCAAGCGTAGCCGTGGTGTTCGGAGCCATAATGATGTCCATGACCAGCGGCATACCCGATCTGACGGCCCTGGCGATAGTCTTTCTGATAATGAACCCCGCCTACGCGATCTTCACGCTGTACCAGCGGAAACTGAAGTCCATGACCTTCGGCAGCACGCCGAATGATGCGATAAACATAAGGTTCTGGAACGTTTTCTTCACCATGCTGTTCACACTGGCCATAACGCTGATAATGAGCCCAAAGAGCCTGAACTTTGGTTCAATCCCGCTGGATCTGATAATCTCTGCAACGACGATGTCAACGATCTCATTCATCCTCTTTATAAGGGCTCTTGGCATATCCTCAGCCAGTATAGCTCAGGCTGTGAAGTCCGTCTCGCTAGTGATCACTCTCCTGTTCTCGCTGCTCATGGGACAGCTCACGGGCATAGAGAGCACCTTTGCACTCCTCAAGTTCATGGGCGTTGTTCTTGTGATCCTAGGGATCATAGACATATCCTTCGCAGAGGTGCACAGCGTGCTCTTCATAAAGCTGGAGAGTGGTCAGAACTCGCTCAGCGTCATGGACAGCATATGGAATATAAAGGGGGTCGATTCCGTTGCTCTGGTGTCAGGTGAATACGATCTCATAGCTAAGATAAGGACAAGGACACTGGGCAAGGGCTACGAGACGATAATAACAAAGATAGAGGGCATGGGAGGCATCTCATCCGTCCACTGGGATTCTGTGCTCAAGGAATGGGAGAACGTCTAGACCAGGGCGTGGAGGATGTCGAGCGGGGTGATCAGGCCCGAAGGTCTGCCATCCGTGCAGACGAAGCAGTAGCCATAGGTGTCTATGGTCTCCATGAGCTCCTCGTTCAGGGCACTGCCTGCGTCGCACTGCGGGGTGAGCTTTGTGGAGTACTGTATGACCGATCTTTTGAATATGCCCTCCTCATTTGTGGACATGTATGTTCCCTGCCTTGGTCTCTCACGATCCATGGCCAATTCTATCAGGTTGCCTCTCTGCTCTATGCACCCGTACAGCCTGTCTTCGTCATCCACGATGGGCACGGCCCTAAAATTCTTCAGCAGATTTATCGCCTTTCCCACTGAATCGTTCTTTCTCATGGTCACGACAGACTTGGCGATCGAGCCAGCGTTCCTGCCGATAGTTTTTTCCTTCAGCAGCTCTCTCGAGACGGTATCGGCCTCTATGTAACCCTCTATGCTCTCCTCCCTGTCATTCTTGCCGTAGGGGGCGTGAGGACAGTAGCTTCTCAGCATCTCCTGGGCTATCTCCGAAACGCTGTTGCTGTCGCTCACAGTCCTTACTCTCACATCAAATCCCTTTATCTGCCGGTTTGTGTCAATTCTTGTCGAGATCAATAGACGCTCATTTACGAAACCGTAGCACCTGTTGCCGTCGAACACCATGGGCAAAACATCGCTCGCGCCCCGAAGATAACCAAGAACTCTGCTTACAGTTTCCGTCCTCTGGACCCTGGAGAAGCTCTTTTTGATATCCATGAGTATGATAAACCTTCACATAAAAAAAGCTTTCCTATGGACTGAGCGGGCTCGCCGGGATCTTCATAGAGGAGAGGGCAGACCCTGTCCTTCATTTTGAACCCGGGTCACCGGCTTCGGAGGCCGGTACTCAATCCGCTAAGCTACGAGCCCCTCTTGAATTCAGTGTATCCGCACTTGCCGCAGGAGAAGCGGTCTTTGTGCTCTGCCATGAAGACACCCGCCCCGCATCGCGGACACTGTTTTTTTAGTCTCTCTACCCTGTCTCCCTCTATCCTGTATAGTGAACTTTTCAGTTTCTTTCCCTTCTGTGCCATTTTCAGCCCTCCTGTTTCTTTCCTCTGCCGAGTATGTGCTCCTTCTCTATGCTCATGCTCTTTTCATCTTCGTATACTCTCGCGTACACAAGGCTCTCGCTCTTTCCGTAGCTGCTCTTCACATACTCCAGAGATATTAGATCCTCGTTCTTGCCCAGCTCTCTTGCAAGCAGTTTTTTCACCTCATCCCTCGATGGGGTCTTCATGCCCTGGTGCAGCACACGGCATCTCACCTCGAGCCTCTTAAGAAGCCCGTTCTCTCTCTTCTCATCTATCTTTATTTCCATTCTTCACCTCCATTCTCTTCAGCATTCCTCTGACCTTCTCTCTCGCTTCGTTGACTCTGACTACCACAATCCCTCTGTCCGGCATGCCGTAGATCACGATAGCATCTGATGGCGCCAGGAATATCGCCGGCAGCGCGGCCAGATCCTCCTCACCATTGACCGATATCAGAGTGTTCCCTCTACTCATGCACGCCGCATCTATGGCATTCCACAGTTCCTGCGTTATGGTGCCTGCAGGGTTTCTGACACTGACGGGATTCTCGTGGGTTATCGAGCTGCTGTTCATTACCTCTCTCCTGGTTTTTCCGTCGATTATGGCGATCCACGGGAGCTTTCCAGCGCTCACGAAACGTTTTGTGATGACATCGCCCACGGTTATGACCTTTTTTCCCTCAACAGAATCAAAGGAGAATGCCCTGTCCTCAATAAGAGTGCCGAGTGGCATCCTCATCTCATCCCTCATGCCTTCAGGCAGAATGTATCTAGACTCTGAGTGCATACGCGCCCCTGCTGGAAATGCCCGCCNNCCCTGCCACTCTTTTGTAGCCTCACCGCCGCACGGGCATCTGTTGCTGGTCACTATAGCTCTGCATCTCCTGCAGGCGTATTTCTCAACCATTTTTCTCCTCCTTGTTCTTGAGCCACTCCAGAGCTCCGAGACCGGGCTGGCGCATGGTCAGACCTATCCTGCTCTGCCGTGGATTTGCCTCGTTCAGGCTCAGAGACACGATCCTCGCCCTGCACCTGTCGCCTGACTTGAGGACCCTCTTGCTGTCTCTTCCCACTAGTCTCCTGTTGCTCTGATCAACATCTATGAAATCGTCCATCACCTGACTCACATGCACGAGGGCGTCAAGCGGGCCGAAGTTCAAAAAGGCGCCGAACTCGACGATCTCCGATACCTTGCCCTCCACTATCTCCTGGTTCTCCGGATTGAACACGACCGCATTGAATCTGGCCCTCTGGTAGACGGAGCCGTCTCCCGGCACTATCTCTCCATCACCCATTCGGGTCACATCCCTTATCAGCACGATCATGCCTATGTTCTTGTAGAGCTTCCCCTCGCACTCCTCCTTGAGGATCCTTCTCGTGGCGTCATCAAGCGATCCTCCAAGATCGGATGGTGGGATCCTGACGATTTCTTCGAGCTCTGCAAGTCTGTACATGTTATCTTATAACGTAAGGGTAAAAGCATATATATAAATTGTG
>DAEG01000011.1 GCA_002495235.1 Euryarchaeota archaeon UBA287
CTACGGGCAATTGGCCCTGCTCATAAGGAACTGTTCCGATAAGGTCACATCGATAACAAGGACGAATGGCGAACCCATGGGACCAGAGGCGATCGTGGAAGAGGTGAAGAGATGGATGTGAACAAGTATCTCCGCACAGAGGTTTTTCCCTCTACGTTCTGTCCCGGCTGCGGTCATGGCATAATACTCAATGCGCTCATACGGGCGATAGACGAGCTCCAGCTGGATACCAAGAACATGGTCTTCGTCAGTGGTATCGGTTGCGCAGGCTGGATAACGAGCCCGCACATGAAGGCTGACACCATGCACACGACCCATGGTAGGCCGTTGGCATTCGCCACAGGAATAAAACTCGCAAACCCGGAGCTGAAGGTAGTTGTCATAGCTGGTGACGGGGATCTGGCCAGCATCGGGGGAAACCACCTGATACACGCGGCCAGAAGAAACATAGATCTGACGACGATATGCGCAAACAACTCGATATACGGCATGACCGGAGGGCAGGCTTCGCCAACCACGCCAGAGGGGGCGAGGACGCTGACGACTCCGGAAGGTTCCTATTACAGGCCTTTTGATCTGTGCTCACTTGTGCGTGGCGCAGGTGCGGGTTACGTCGCTAGGGCGACGGACTATCACGCGCGGATGCTGACGAAGTTCATAAAGAACGCCCTTCAGTATGACGGTTTCTCGTTCGTTGATGCGGTATCCATATGCCCGACGCAGTATGGCCGCAGAAATTCTCTTGACGAACCTTACGAGATGCTGGAATGGCTAAAGAGCAATTCCGTCACAAAGGAAGAGAAAGGAAAGATAGTGGTGAAGGAGTGGATTGAGTGATCCTCCGTGACGGGAGGATCGTTCTGCCTGACAGGGTCATCAAGGGTGACATCGAGGTAGAGGATGGGAAGATAGAGCGGGTAGGGGCGGTCAGTTCATCAGCCCCTTCGATAGACTGTTCCTCAAAGATCATCGCTCCCGGCCTCATAGACCTACACATACACGGGTGCCATGGCATGAGTGTGATGAATGGGGATATCAGAGAGATGTCAGAGATGCTCGCAGGGCACGGCGTGACCTCCTTTCTGCCAACCACTATAACCGCCCCGGAAGAAGAGCTCAGGACGATAGTGAGGAAGGTCTCATCTGCGATGGGCAAAACGGGCGGCAGCGAGATCCTCGGCGCCAATCTTGAGGGACCGTGGGTGAGCAGAGTCAGACCCGGAGCGCAGCCTCTGAAGCACATAAGGAAAGGCAGCATCGAGGAGTTTGATCGCATAAACGATGGAAGCGTCAGGATCGTTACACTGGCGCCGGAAGACAATCTCCCGATAATTAAAGAGCTCTCACGGAGGTGCGTTGTGTCTCTGGGGCACAGCGATGCGGATTATGAGACGACGAAGAAGGCCATAGACCTAGGGGCAAGGCTTTCAACACACACATTTAACACCATGAGGCCACTCCACCAGAGAGAGCCAGGGATAATCGGGGCTGTGCTGGATGACGAGAGGGTCTATTGCGAGTTCATACCCGATCTGGTGCATCTTCACCCGGCCATAATAAGGATCCTGTGGAGGGCCAAGGGCAGAGAGAGAGCGATAGCGATCACCGATGGCACTGAGGCGTCAGGTCTGGAGGACGGAGTCTATGACCTAGCCCTTGGCAGGATAAGAGTGTCTGATGGAAAAGCGCTGCGTGAGGATGGGACCATAGCCGGTAGTGCCATAACCCTGGATGCCTGCATAAAGAACCTGGCCTCTATCGGCTTCCCTCTGCCTGACATTTTCAGGGCAGCGGCGCTCAACCCTGCGGAGCTGCTAGGGCTAGAGAGCAAAGGCAGCCTAGAGGTGGGCAATGACGCCGATATGATACTCATGGACAGGGATCTAAACATCGAGAGGGTCTTCATAAAGGGCGAAGAGGTAGACCGCTGATGGAGAACAGGTGTGAAGTCTAGGGTATCAACTCTCTATGTTAATCATACAGCATGCACTCCTCGCTCACGTTCCTGAAATTCTCGAGATCCTCTGCGTATCTATCAACGATCTTTTGCACCGGCACGCCGCGCTCAAGGGACTCCCTGATCCAGCTGTTTCCCGCAAGTCTGTCGAAGTAGTGGGCATCGAAGGTGAGCTTCCCTGGATAGAGCCTTCTCACGGTTTCTAAGATGTATAATGCGGTGTCGAAGGGTTTGTACTTCTCTCTGTCCGTCACATGGATCTGCACTCCGCCGCACATCTCGTTTTTGTATTTAGAGAAGGTAGGTGTGAACCAGACCTCCCTGAACTTTACGCCGGGCAGCTCCAGGGCGTTGAGTTCCTTTGCGAGTTCGTAGCCGTCTATCCACGGAGCACCAAAGAGTTCGAAGGGCTTTGTCGTCCCCCTGCCCTCGGACATGCTCGTGCCCTCTATGAGGACCTGCCCGGGGTAGACTGTAGCGGTGTCAAGGGTGGGCATGTTGGGTGAGGGTATGACCCAGGGCAGGCCGGTGTCATCGTACCACACATCTCTTTTCCACCCCTCCATCCTGATGACGGTGAGGTTTACCTCCCTGTCCATGAAGCGATCGTTGAAGAGCGTTGCTAGCTCGCCCGCGGTCATTCCATGGCGCATAGGTATCGGATAGAGGCCCACAAAGGAGCTGTATTCGGGGTACTCCAGGATCGGTCCCTCCATGGCGCCGCCTATGGGATTAGGCCGGTCGAGAACTATGAAGTCTATGCCGAGCTCAGCGCAGCTTCTCATTGCATAGGCCATTGTCGCTATGTACGTGTATACCCTCGTTCCGACGTCCTGGATGTCAAAGAGCATGACGTCTATCCCCTCGACCATCTTTTTTTCGGGCAGTTTTCCTTCATGCTTTGTGTCGAAGTCCTTCATGTATTCGTCTATGTTGTTGAGAATGTCCCCGGGCACCTCCATGGTCTGTCCATAGAGGCTGAAGACAGGGAGATCATACTTATCGTCCCAGTAGAATGGCACGTACTCGCCGGCCTGCGCATTTCCTCTGACCCCGTGCTCGGGTCCGTAGAGCGCAACAAGGTTTACGCCGCTGCTCAGTAAGAGGTCTATCGTGGTCTCCAGTTCTCCGTTGACTCCCGTGGGATTTGTTATCAGCCCCACTCTCTTCCCCTCAACGAGGTCCAGATATCTCTCAACAAACAGGTCAATTCCCAGCTTCACGCTTTTCGTCTCATCGGTCTCTTCAACGCACATCGGCAGGAAGAGGAGAAGCGCGATCAGGCACGCTTTAAAGGCGACCGAGCTCTTCATCGAGTGCCTCCTGATACTCTGAATAGTAGCTCTTTGGCATCCCCGCAGGTAGCGAGTCGAGGTATGAATCAAGCAGGTTCTGCGCTTCGTAAAGCCTTTCAGCCAGATCCGTGCTCTCCATCCCATAGATCTCTGGGAGGAATTGTGTAAGGTGATCCGCCAGCTTTGAAAGGTATCCCGGATCTCCCATCCCGTTGAGGTATATGTACAGGGTGTTTGGGCCACTGTTGTAGTGCATTGCTGCTAGTATCTCTGATCCATAGGCTCCGTAAAGCTCGTTCAGATATCCGCAGCCGTCACTTATCGCGTTTCTGTAGCCCGCTTCGCTGTGTTCATAGAGGCCACAGGTCTCGTGCCAGCCGCTGGCCTCGGTCACCTGCATTATCCCGTCACCGTTGCTCGGCTGCGCCCATGGCGAAGCCTCCTCGGAATAAAAGGAATTGTGCCTCCAGCCGTCGCAGTAGAAAGCACCAGCGCCGCCCTCCTGCCTCATTACTGCTAGGACGAGATCAGGTGGCAGCTCACCGCACAGTTCTTCTGTCATCTGCAGTATCTTTTCCTGCTTTTCGATATCCGTAAGCCCTATCAGCAGCAGTGCAAGATACACCACGAAAGCAGCGCGAACCAGCATTGATCAAGATATCTATTCTTCTATATATCTTCTGCCTTTTTGCTCCTGTGGTGTTTACCAGTTTTTCAGTGATGATGATGCATCACTGTCAAGTATCATCGTGCAGCGTCCATGATCCTGCAGCGCAGATGCGGGGACGTCTTCGTTTATTTTACCCAGCACCGCTTTTTTTACGGCGTCTGCCTTCTCCTTCCCGGAGGCCATTAGAATGATCTCTCTGGCGCCCATTATGGTTTTTATTCCCATGGTGATGGCTCTTTTCGGCACTTCCGCTTCCTTTGAGAAGAACCGTGCATTCGCCCTTATGGTGTCCTCGCTCAGCTCAACGACGTGTGTTAATGAGTCAAAGCTCGTGCCTGGCTCGTTGAACGCGATGTGCCCGTTCCTCCCTATACCAAGGATGGCCAGGTCTATCCCGCCCTCTTCTCTGATCCTGTCTTCATACTCCGTGCACTCTTCCTCGAGATCCATGGCGGATCCGTCTGGTATGTAGCTCCGTTTGACGTCCACATGCTTCAGAAAGTGATTTTTTGTGTAGTAACTGTAGCTCATCGGATGGTCTGGTGAAAGACCTACGTATTCGTCAAGATTGAAGGTGACCGCGTCTTTAAAGCTCGCACGTCCCTTTCTGTGCTCATCAACCAGAAGAGAATAGAGCATCTCTGGTGTGTTTCCGGTGGGAAGAGCAAGTGCTATATCGCTGAAGTCCGATATTCGATCAAGGACTATCTCCTTGGCCTTGGTGCTCATGGTGGTGTAGTTGCTGACCTTTATTATATTCATGGAGCTAATTGGATTGTCTTTATTTATAATTAATCCGTCACAGGGAGTGAGCACCAGCAGGAATGTGATGCTCCTGTGGGATCATTGAGATCCCGTATCGCAAATATCGGTCAGCGGTTCTGTGGTGATAAACCCGTGATCCTGGTGTCTTATGGCACGGGCAGTCTTTTCAGTCCACCACTGTCACTATCACCTCTCTGTTCCTCTTTCTCACATCCAGCTCCACCAGCACTATCTGCTGCCATGTGCCCAGAGCGAGGGTGTTGTCTACTAGTGGCACCGTTATCGAGCACCCGAGTATGCTGGACCTTATGTGGGAATGCCCGTTGTAGTCGTTCCATCTCTGCTGATGCAGGTAATCGAAATCTTCCTCACCCGGAGCTATCCTCTCCAGTATCGATCCAAGGTCCTTTATCAGTCCCGGTTCGTATTCCAGAGCGACTATGGCACAGGTAGAGCCCTTCACGAAGACGTTGACCAGTCCGTTGGTGATACCGCTCTCAGACACCACTTCCTCTATCCTTCCGGTTATGTTGACAACATCCAGTTCTCTGTTTGTGTCCACCTGTATTGATTCTGTAAAGACCATACCCACAATCAAAGATTGCGTAGTTAAATGTTTTGTTCCTCATGCCGTCATAGGATTAGAAAATGAAATAATCCCTCTCCTCCATATTCCATATGGCCCTTGACAGACTGTCAGAATCCCTGAGGGGTGCCAGGGTGATAAAAAAGGGTGAGTATGATTATTTTGTCCACCCGCTGACGGACGGTATAGAGAAGATAGACCCGGGTCTTCTGATAGAGGTAGCTGATGAGATAAACAGGATAGCGGAGAAGGACTACGAGAGGATCGTCACCGTGGAGGCGATGGGGCTCCCGGTCACCACTGCCTTCTCTCTGCTTGTCAACACGCCGTACACTATAGTCAGGAAGAGGCGCTATGGACTTGAGGGTGAGGTGGAGGTGGTGCAGAGAACCGGTTATTCTGAGAACAGACTCTATGTCAACGGACTCAGAGCGGGATGCAAGATCCTGCTGCTGGATGTTGTGATAAGCACAGGAGGCACGCTCAGAGCGGTTTTGTCAGCTCTGAGGTCGATAGGTTGTGATATAAAAGACGTGATCGTGGTCATAGAGAAGAGCGGTGAGGTGAGAGAGGACCTAGAGCGGGAGTTCGGCGTAAAGATAAAGACGCTGGTCCGCATAAGGATAGAGGATGGTAGGGTGGTGCTGGTTTGAAGCAGAGGACC
>DAEG01000089.1 GCA_002495235.1 Euryarchaeota archaeon UBA287
AAGTCTCTCACCCAACCTATCATAACCGTGTCCTATGGCTATCTCCTCGAATATGTCCTGCTGGTGCATTATGTCGCTCCTGTAGCACGGGATCCCGACTCGCAGCTCCTCCTCTCTTGCTGCCTTGTATGCAACGTGGCCCATTCTGTTAAGCGCATCGATCATGTCCCCTGTCGGGATATCTGCGCCTACTATCCTAGCCGTCTCTCTCACGTTTACACTCATTTCGGCCCTGTCCAGAGTCGGATATTCCGCCTTATCATCGCCTGTCATGATCTTAACCCTCTCAGCCTTTGCGCCCCTGAACCTCTCCAGAAGATCACATACGATCAGATTGAGGACGGTGCAGGGCACATACTCACTGATTCCCGTAACATCTATGAAAAGCATCCGTGTGGACCCTGTCAGCGCCGTCACGTTACCATTTATTATCGGCGGCATTGATAGAACCCTGCCATGAGCGTCCTCCAGCAGGGGATACAGTCCCTTATCGCCCTCAACAAGATGCCTGTATTCGATGCCCTTCTCGTTTTTTTCCAGGATCTCACTTATGCTGATCTCTCCGTCGCCGCCGAGTGGGACAAATCTCTCGTCTCCGTGCGCATTCCTGTATCGGAATGGTGATGAGACCTTATCAAGGTCGTGCAGTCCTATGGCTGCGAACCGTCTGTTCCTTCCAAGCGTGAGATGGAGCAGTTCCTGAAATTCCACAAGCTCTCTTATCGAGCGGTCATCGAACTTTACGCCTCTTAACACCGCGCAGGTTATGAAAGGCCTGATGGCGGGCCTCTCGTTCACGCATTCTATGCTTGGCGCGCCGGTAGAGTACTCCGTGAGCTCTCTGAAAAAATAATGCCTGAGCGCTCTCTCTATCCCAGGCCTTGAGAAAAGATCCGGCCTGTTGGGATTTATCTCTATGCCATCCTCCTCAACAGAGCAGCCTATGCTTCTGAGCCCTTCTCGCACATCCTGATCTGGAATGTTCAGGTCGCCTGAGATATCACCCAGAGGTATGTGGATGGTTACCATCAGCTCTTAGCCTTTGTTTCCTTGGACTTGACTCTGAGCTCCTTGCTGCCGCACCTTCTGCATCTCTTGGCTCTCGGAGGGTTTGTGGCGGAGCATTTCATGCACACCTTTTTGTTTAAGACTCTCTCTGTCGCTTCAGGGAATTTGACCATATGGGTAATGCATCAGCGCTTATTTAAGGGTTTGTCAGCGGCTTTGATTGGGTCCTTGGCAATAGCTTTGAGATCTTCTTTATCAGGCTATCTTTATCCGGCCCTACCAGAGCCATCTCAAGTACGTCCTTTATCGTTCTGACCGGTATCACCTCTATCCTGTTCTCGAATGTGGAGTCGAGCATCACGTCGTTCAGATTGCTGTCCGGTATGAGGACCTTCTTGAGCCCTGCCTTTATGGCGCCCTCAACCTTCGCACTGACACCTCCGACTGGTAGTATCTCTCCGCGCACGGACAGAGAACCGGTCATTGCTATGGACTGGTCTACTGCCACACCCTCGAGTGCAGACATGACAGCCGTCGCTATTGAAACGCTTGCGCTGTCTCCCTCCACACCCTCGTACGTTCCTATGAACTGTATGTGTATGTCATATTTTGAGATGTCTTTTCCTGACATCTTCTTTATGACCGCACTGACATTCTGGACGGCCTCTTTTGCTATCTCGCCCAGCTTTCCTGTCGCGATTATCCTGCCCTCCTCACTGGACTGTGAAGGAGTCACCTCTGCAACGATGGGCATAACTATACCAGAAAGCTCGTTGAGACCGGTGTCCGTGCCCATGACGGCTAGGCCATTTACTATTCCCACCTCTTCTCCCCCTGTGCGTATGGTGCTGTAGTCAGTCATCCTCTCGATGTATCTGTCCACGACCTGTTGCTCCAGAGGTCTGGCTATCGCCTTTGCTTTTAGCACATCCTCCACATCCACGAACTGCTTTTTCTGCTCAACAGCTATGTCGCCGGCAACTCTCACGAGACCGCCAAGCTCTCTGAGCCTCATCGTCAGTTTTCCTTTTCTCCCGGCTCTTCTCTGCGCCTCTTTTATTATCTCAGCCACAGCGTCTTTTTTGAAGTGCGGTATCTTCTTGTCCTTCGTGACTTCCTGCGCAACGAACTGTATCAGGTTCTTTCTGTTCTCTTCGCTGTCGTCCATCTCGCTGCGCATGTAGACCTCATATCCATAGCCCTTTATCCTTGAGCGCAGCGCGGGATGCATGTTCTCTATCGTCTGAAGATTGCCGGCGGCCACAAGTATGAAATCACAGGGCACAGGCTCTGTCTTCACGAGCGCTCCAGCGCTCCTCTCGCTCTGTCCCGTTATCTGGAACTTTTTTTCCTGCATAGCGGTCAGCAGGTGCTGCTGTGTGTCCAGGTCCATGGTGCCTATCTCGTCGACGTAGAGCACCCCTCTGTGAGCTCGGTGTATGTCACCAGGCTCAACCCTGTCATGAGCCGGTGTCTCCAGTCCTCCGGACTGATAAGGGTCATGCCTCACATCGCCCAGCAGGGCGCCGGAACGCGAGCCTGTTGCATCCACGAAAGGTGCCTTTTCCCCTGGTTTGTGCGAGACGAGGAGCTTTGGTATCATCACCTTAGGTCCGCCCCTATTGTAGTTTGACATGATTATCACCATGAACAAAACCATCAGAGCTAGGAATATGACGTCAATGCTCTGATACATGACAAAGGCCACCAGCGCAAATATGATTGTGAAGATTATCAGGCCTGTCAGTAGCCAGTCTCTGGAACCCCTTGTCTGGGCTGCTTTTGCTTTGTAGCTGTCAACGATCTCCCTGCCCTTTCCCGCGGGAACGACCCTGACCTTTGGCATGTCAGGATCCTCTGGATTTGGATATATCAGGATGTCCTCCAGCTCTTCGGATGGCAAAAGCTCGGTCATGGCTCTGGCAAGCATGCTCTTTCCTGTGCCTGGGTCACCTATGAGCAGGACATTTCTCCTCTGCTCGGCCGCCTTTTTTACAACCTCTACAGCCTCCTCCTGTCCTACGACCTGATCCACCTGAAGCTGAGGAACCTCTATCTCCGCGGTGTTCTCAAACTGTTGATTCTTTATCCACTCTTCTACACTTTCTTCCATATTAACCTCTGCTATTGTTTTTTTTGGTTAAATATTTATTCACTAATCCTGTGGTGTCTCCACGTCCTCGACGATCCTCTGTCCAGAGACAACGTTGTCGACTGAGTGGATCACAGCGTCAAAAGCCTCCAGAGCATTTCTCACTTCGTCATAGTCTACGGCTGTGCCCTCTATCACTATCTTGACGGTGTCAGTCTCCTGATCCACCTCTGACAGCGATATGTTCACGCCGCTCACCTCAGGGATCCTGCTGAGCTCCTCTGCCAGCTCTATTATCCCGGGGTTGTGGGGTTTCAGCACGTCAAGCACCAGTCTCTTTATGCTCACGAGTTGAAATGGGATACCTCCTATTTCTCTTTTGTCCCATTCTCTGCTCTGACCTTCAACGGCGTATGCGCGTCATTTATCTCCGGCCTGCTTATGACGCCAAAATTCGCAGCAAGGATCGTTGTAGCATCTCTGATTTTTCATCTTTTGAATATCAACTGCATAACCGCACCAGATTGTCAGAAATTTTAAATAGCACATCTTGCATAATCCATATGCTTCTGGAATCTTTCCCATGGCTCTCCCTTGTGCCTCCGATCGTTGCGATAGTCCTGTGCTTCGCCACTCGGGAGGTCCTGCCATCTCTGTTCATAGGCATATTCCTCGGGGCACTGATACTCAAGGACCTCAACCCGATATTCGCCATAGCAGACACCACGCTGATAGTTAGGAACAACCTCGCGGATCCGTGGAACGCCACCGTCTTCCTCTTTGACTTTATTGTTGGCGGCATGGTCGGATTGATATACTATTCGGGCGGGGCTTATGGTTTTGGAAACCTTCTCGCGTCGAGGATAAAGAGCAGGAGGGGCATAGAGCTTGCGGCCTCGGCGCTGGGCATGCTGATATTCTTCGATGACTACTCAAGTTCCGTCATAGCGGGCAATGGCATGAGGCCGGCGTGCGAGCATGCAAAGGTGAGCAGGGAGCGGTTCTCGTACATAATAGACGCCACGAGTGCTCCCATTGCTACGATCGGTGTCATTTCTGTGTGGACCGGCTATCAGGTTGGTGTGATAAAGGACGTGTTCGAGTCAATGAACCTCTCCATCTCGCCCATGAGTGTGTTCCTTCCCGGTGTTATCATGTACAGCTTCTACAGCTTCTTTGCCATAACGCTGGTGCTTTTCTCATCAGCCAGCAGAAGGGACTTCGGACCCATGCTCAGGGCGGAGTACAGGACCTCAACGACAGGTAAGCTCATGGACGATAATGCAGAGCCTCTGATGAACACGGACAAGCTGGCCGTAAAGGAGGGCGCAAGTGAGAGAGCCTGGAACATGCTCATACCAATCATTGTGCTGGTTTCTATCACCATGACAGCGCTGTATACCCTAGGTTTTAACGCCTCCGGTTCTCCATCCTTTATACCGTTCACGGAAGCCCTGAATGCCGTTGGCGATACGGACACCGGAGTTATGGACGCCCTTCTGTTCGGTGCACTAGGCGCGGTCATAGTGGCCATCACCCTCTATATGTCACAGGGTTTCAAGTTATCAGAGCTCCTGAAAGCGTTCGGCAATGGCGCCGAGATGATGATCACAGCAAACCTCATCCTGCTGCTGGCATGGTCCATAGGCAGCATATGCAACATGGTTGGCACAGGACAGTACGTCGTGGACCTCGTCACTCCCATCATGCAGAACAGCACGTGGGCTCTGCCCATACTAGTGTTCCTGGTGAGTTTTTTCATAGGGTTCTCTACCGGCACCTCATGGGGCACTATGGCTATTGTACTGCCCATAGCGATACCACTCGGTTACGCGCTCGGCGTTCCGCTTCCGATAGCCATAGCTCCAGTCCTGACTGGTGGCGTTTGTGGAGATCACTGTTCCCCGATAAGCGATACGACGGTCATGGCATCTATGTTTTCTGGTAGTGATCATCTGGCGCACGTCAAAACGCAGATGCCTTACGCGCTTCTCGGGGCTGCTGTGACAGTTGTTGCCTATCTCATAGTCTCAATAGATTTCAACTCAAAGGCTCTCTGGGCTGTGGCTCTGGTCGGAGGAGTGATCCTGACGATGCTGCTCCATTACGTGCTCTCCGCCATCGATGCAAAGAGGAAGGGGATAAAGCTCCCATTGGAAAAGTAGAAAAAGGCACGGGCCAATAGAGATTATGTCATCAAAGCTCAGGGCAAAGGACATAATGAGCAGAGAGGTAATAGGTGTGGACAAGGACGAGAGCATTGAGAGAGTCATACACCTGATGGAGAAAGAGAGGATCACAAAATTCCCGGTCCTAGAGGACGGGAAGCTGATAGGGCTGGTGAGCGACGAGGAGATCGTGGATAAGCTAGGCTCTGTCAGGACAAGGACTATAACGCCCAGCGCCCTTCACGTCTCCAGCATCATGATCAGAGACTTCTTCAGCGTAACCACCGAGGAAGAGGTGTCAAGGATAGTCGAGAGGGCAAAGCTCGGCGGCATAGGGATCTTCCCTGTTCTTGAGGACGGAAGACTTGCGGGAGTGATAACGAAATCAGACCTCCTCCAGCTGGTGAAGTCCGATAAGAAACTCGGGGAGATCATGATCACCCCTGTGAAATCCGTCGCGCCGGACGACAGGATCGTTCACGCGAGGAGGATCATGGTGGACAACGGGATAGAGCGCCTGCCGGTGCTAAAAGAGGGTAAGGTGGAGGGCATAATCGCGGCCATGGATCTCGCGCTGTTCCTGTACGAGTTCCGCATGCGTGTGGAGAACAAATACCAGCAGGCAAGGCTTGACGGCCTTCTCGTTGAGCACGCGATGAAGCGCGACATCGAAAAAGCGTCAAGGGATATGAGCGCAAAAGAGGCAGCAGAGCTCATGCAGAGAGAGAACGTTGGGTGCCTACCCATAGTGGACGTCTCAGGAAAGATAGAAGGCATGGTCACAAGGACCGACCTGATAAAGGAGATAGAAAACTCTTAAATCTCCGGATTTCCCTCCCCTCTCTATGAAACCGATGCTGAGGACGGCGGCGCTGTTCGCCCTTTTATTCGGGCTTTTTGCCCTTATAGGGTACGCCATAGGTGGAGGAAGCGTAGTAACGCTCGGTGTTTTCCTGTTTCTTGCAGGGATAATGAACCTCGTGGTGTATCTCTATTCAGACAGGATAGTCCTAGCCAATTACAGAGCAAAGATCATAAGCGAGGCAGAGAATCCGAGGCTCTTTAGGATAGTCGCAAGGGTCGCGAGCGACTCAGGTATACCGATGCCCAGAGTAGCCATAGTGCCGATGAACGTGCCAAACGCGTTTGCCACCGGCAGAAACAAGAGCAGGGCAGTGGTCTGCGTCACAAAGCCGTTGCTGGATAATCTGGATGATGATGAGATAGAGGGTGTCATAGCCCACGAGATGGCTCACATAAGGGACAGGGACACTCTGGTCATGACCATAGCGGCCACGGTCGCCGGAGCCATAGCGATCTTTGTGAGGATGGCCTACTGGAATGTTTTGTTTGGTGGAAGGGACAGAAGGAACGATGGAAGCGCCATCATCGTTGTAATCGCGGCTATAACCGCGCCCATCGCCGCGGCCATGATCCAGATGGCCATCTCAAGAACTAGGGAATTCAAGGCCGACAGGGAAGGAGCTCTGGCCACAGGAAAGCCGTGGGCTCTAGCCAGTGCCCTGAAGAAGCTCGAGCTTGCAAACGGCAGGACACAGATCAAAAACGGAAACCCGGCCTCCGCTTCATTGTTTATCGTCAATCCCTTCAAGGGCAGCGCTCTGGTGAAGCTCTTTTCCACCCATCCACCGACAGAGGAGAGGATCCAGAGGCTCAACGAGCTCTCAGAGACCATGGGCGGGCCAGCCGTTCGCCTTTGAGTCTACCTGTAGGGATCTGCACGTCGGTGCATCCAGCCTACGGCAAAGGGCAACAGAACTCCAAGGATCAGTGCTATCGCTAGCATCAGCCCTATGAAACGGGCAAGCCCCATCGTGAGTATCAGCACCGGGGTCATGGCGGTCACAAAGCCGCCACCGAAGAAGGGCTGATATATCAGCTGCTTGAAGGCGAACGTCTCTGAAGCATCGGTCTCAAAGTGAGGATCAACCACCCGCAGTAGCATTATGCCCATGGCTGTGACTCCCGTCTCCATGCCAAACTCCACTATCGCTTTCTCGAACCATGAGTTTGAGAGCATCCTCGGCGCTATGAACCAGGTCACCGCCACTATGTACAGTATCCCGGAGGCCATCAGGATGAGAAAAGGGCCGGCATACTCTATGACGACCGGTATGCTTATGCTTGAAATGGCGCTCACCACAAGAAATTCGAGGGCAAGTCCCTGGAGCCTCTCGACCGTGCCCCTGTCTATGAGGTTTGCCGTGTTAGTTTTTCTCATGATCAACTGCACAGAAAGCCCTCCGAGCATGCACAGAGGGAACGCCGGCACAGAGTCCAGAGCTATTGTTATCATGTCATTTCCGAGGCTTGTTCCCAGGAACGCGCCCATTCTTGAAAGAAAAGAGTCCATGAGATAACCCAGGAATATCCCGATGAATATTATAGCCAGATGAAACGCCATGGGTTCTATGGATTCACACGCCACTGTTGCGCTGGAGATGGGATATCTCTTGTCCGGTGGTATTATGCCTATCCTTATCTCTTCAGGCAGTTCCTGTGGTTTTTCCAGAACTCTGGTGTATCCCCTGCTCGCGGCCAGATTTATGAGCGCTATGCCAACTATGGTGGAGGTTNNGTGGCCGATGTGAAAGCTAGGTCTGCGCCGGCGGGGAAGCTCCATCCGCCGATCCCCTCTCTAAAGAGGTCTGCCATCCCCCCCGCGGTCCCGTGTCCTCCGGCAAAGCCTATCTCGAGTATCGTCCCGAATGTGGGATCAACACCGAACAGAGGGATGAATACGAGGAGTGTTAGCAGAGCCCCCAGCACATACTGCATAGGTCCTCCGACTATCATGGAATAGCTAAGCATGGGTCCCGAGTTCCTTACTATGTCTCTTCCCTTTGGTATCGCTATTCCGAGGAACATCGTGGCAAAGACTATGTCTATCAGCCTTCCGGGCAGAGAACTGAAGCCGATCCTCATGCTCTCCAGAACGCTCACAAAGCCTTCGTTGCCGGTTACGGCGCCTAATACGAACGGTCCGCAGATCAGGCCTATGAATCCGCCGATGACGCTGGCCGGGAGCAGGATCCTCTGGAAGAACCTGACCTTTACCCGCAGCAGCTTTCCAAGCAGCAGGAATACAGACAGGACACACAGATATGAGAATAGCGTCCCGATCTGCGATTCGCCGAAGCCCTGTGCGATCCAGTCAAATAAGTCCATAAAAAAGAGGGACAAGCACGTATTTAATATTACCGCGTCCTCTCGTGTACAGGGAAATAGAAGAATCGATGGTTATTTAAGCGCTTTTTCCTCTCTGTTGCGTGTTCGTCTGCGATACTATGCTGGGAAAGCTCGCGAGATGGCTGCGCATACTAGGCTATGACGCGGTCTATGCGAAGGAGAGCGATGATGGTCTCATGATGATAGCAAAGGGAGAGAAGAGGATCCTGCTCACCAGAGATGAAGAGTTAGCCGGCAGGTCGGGAGGTTTTCTCATAAAGAAGTCCTCGGTGGATGATCAGCTGAAGGAGCTTCTGGACGCAGGGCTGATAGAGATAGACGAGGATAGAATGCTTACCAGGTGCCCCCTGTGTAATTCCATGCTGAAGGCCGTCGATAAGGAATCCGCGAGAGGCAGGGTGCCTGAAAGGAGTTTTGAGAACTCGGACAGATTCTGGTACTGCGGGCAGTGCGATAAATACTACTGGGTGGGCAAGCACTGGACCGATATGAAGGAGAGGGTAGAGAGGATCAGACGCTAGAGAACCTGTCCTTTATCCTCTCAAGGACCTGCGGTAGTGTTGTGTACTCCATGTGCTCCAGCGGAAGCCTGTGAGGCTCGAATGGGCCGTGTCTTCGCATGTAGTCCGCTATCCTGACGCACTCCTCCCTGGCCCCATCGTACGCAGGATCGTCGAACATGTCCACAGGGCCCACGAGTTTTCCTTCATTCATCTGAAATCCGAGGCACAGGACCCTCGGAGGGCCGTCGAAGCGCGTGCACTGCGCATACCTCTGGGAAACGGGCATTATCGGCCCGTTGTGTGATCCCCTCATCCATCCGCTGACAAGGAACGGGAAGGAATAGGGCTCGATGACCTCTCCGACGGCAGGCAGTCCAGACTGCGCTCTAACGATAGCGACGGGATCATCCTTGCCAACGTACTTGTGTGCTATCTGGGCCAGTTTCTCGGTGGATACTACAGCCACCGGCTCGTTCTCCGGCAGTCCCGCCTTCGGAAAGACCCTCTTTATCACGTAATGATCCTTTGCCCCTATGAGCGCAAGGAGGTAGTACATCTCCTCAGGGCAGCTTAGCACTACCTTTTTGTGCTCCACAACATCCCACACCTCAAAGGAGAATCCAGAGATCAGCTTAGGATCTATCACGAGCCCGGCGGTATTAAAAGGATCAGCGAACGTCTTGAAGATCGGCATGTTGAATGCTCCGGGCTCGGTCTTGTCCATCANNGATTGAAGGCTCCGGGCTCGGTCTTGTCCATCATGAAGACTAGGACCGGTTCTCCTGCGCGTTCCGTGAACTCCATCTCAGCTATCCCGGGTCCCATGCCCCTCACGTTGCCCGAAAAGGATTCCTTCAGCATGTCCTGCCCCGCTCCGTAGAGCTTCAGCCCCTTCGCTATCTCCGTGCACTCCTCGAACACTCTCCAAGCTATAGCATGCACATCGCTGTTATCTACGCCTTTGGTGTGGCTCATTATGAGCTCCAGATCATCACCGCAGTTGGTGACGCAGAAGTCGGTCAAGTCCCTGTTCTTCTTTGCCTTGTCCAGAAGCTCTATAGCTCTTTTCAGCGCCTCTGGATGCGCTCTTGTGTGTCCGGGATAGCTTCCTATGTCCGCCTTTATAGCGCTTATGGTGGTCTTCATATCTTACTATACACCGTTCCGTTAATATCCCTTTCGCATGGGCACTTTTTTATGGAAAACAATTTATATAAAAGTGTGCATACATCTTTTGCGTGGTAAAATGGAAGAACCGCTGTGCTATATAGAAATATCAAGGGACAACCGGATGTACATCATAAAGGTTCATGCGACAAACGAGGGCGTGAGAGAATACAAGGGATACAATTTCGAGGATCTCCTCACTGAGCTGGCTATGGATCTTCAGGAGGAATACTCTGAATGATCCTGTAGCCGGACATTAACGTCCTGCATCACCTTTCAGCAGGGTTGACCCATGCCCGGCGTTGTTGGATCCTTGTGCTTCGCAATGCTGCCCCCGGATCATGCGCTGCACAGCAGAGTCTCCGGGCCGCCTATTGCAAAGCAGTATTTTAATGCGCATACGGATTTAAATTTTTTATTGCTCATTCTTGTTCATGAGCTCCTCTTTTATCCGTCTCGTCTTCTCTTTTCTCAGGAATGAGAAGACAACCGAGTGCTCAGAGCCTTCGAGCAGCATCTCAGCAGCCCTCTCGGCGCTCTCCATGGCGGGATAGGATCCTATTATCGAAACCGTGTGCCCGTAAACCGATAGGTAGCAGTCTGTTGATTCCTCAATGGTCCTTCTCGCCTTACCGTTTCTTCCTATGATCCTTCCCTTCAGCTCTATAGATCTGTTTCTGCTTTTTCCCGAGAAGTCGCGGATGTCAAATATGCGCAGATAGAACCGATCATCGAACAGCCTCTCTGCCTTTATGGGAGCAAAGCCCCTGCCTATCGCTTTTATCACCTGCAGGCATCTGTAGATGAGTAGAGCGTCGTCTCCATCAACAATCACTTCACCATCCATAGTGACATCGAGGCGTGCCTTAGACTCCTTCTCCAGGTAACTCCTGCGGCTTAGAAGAACTCTCACTCTGTCTGCTGGTATGTTTATTCTCTCAATCATTTCCTTTCACTGTCTGCTCTATGCTCTCTGCCTTGATTTCAACGTCATACCTGTTAAAAAATCTTACTATATTCCTGATATCTCTCTTCAGCATCTCCTGAGCGGCGTGGTGCTCCAGCATCACGGCCTGTCCTGTGTCTATAACAACAGGCTCATCTTCCCATACGAGTATGTTGTATTCACTCAGGTCGCCATGCACCAGCTTGGCCTTGTACATGGCTTTCATGTATCCCACTATGGTGTTGAGATAGGTCTCTGCGGTCTCTGCGTCCAGGTGCACATCTTTCAGCATGGGGGCAGGCCCGTCATCATCACCTATGTACTCCATGACCAGGATGTTGTTCCTGACCTCTATCGGTTCAGGGGCTCTGACTCCGGCCTTTCTGATCTCTCTCAGGTTCACGAACTCTTTTCTGGCCCATGTGAAAATTATGTCCTTGACGTCCTTTTTCACGTGTTCATATCTCGGATCTCCCTCTATGTATCGCATCATGTTCTTGAATATCGATGTGTTTATCGGGTATATCTTCACCGCAAGGTTGCCTCCATCCCTGCTCTTGGCGCAGAAGACAAAGGACTCCTTGCCTGAGGCTATCGGAAAGTCTATGTGATCTATGACACCGTCGGACATCAGTTTTGAGATAGTGAGCATGGTGTGCTTATCAAAAACGCCGCTCTCCGTCTTCTCTATTTCCTTCTCTCTCCTTTCTTCCTTCCCCGCTCTATCCATATCACTCCATTCCCTGAGGCAGGATCTTCTTTCTCGCGAGATAGCTCTTCTGTGTCTTTGTGTATCTGAATGCTATGTCTGCCTTCGCGTCCTCGACGGACCACGGCTTTACAACGACAAGATCACCGACTATGATCCAGCTTCTTCTCTTCATCTTACCGGGTATCCTCGCAAGCCTTATCTTTCCGTCAGCGCACAAAACAGTCAGGTGAGAAGCCCCCTCAAATCTTGTCACAACTCCAAACATCTCCCCATTCCTTCTTCGCGGGAGCCTCAGATTTGAGAAATCTTCCTGTTCTTCGGTCAGCGTACCACCATAAGGTTTATATGCTCTTCTTTATTTAAACTTTGTCAGAATTTTGCTTGGACCGAGATGATTTAATAGTGTGAATGCCATCCATGTGCGTGCTTTTCATAACCACTAACAAGAACAAGGTAGAGGAGGCCAAAGCCGTTCTCGGCATGGACGTAGTTCAGGTCGATAAGGAATATCCGGAGATCCAGGGCAGTAGCGAGGAGGTCGTGCTATTTGCCATGGACATCCTGAGGGAGGGAGAGCCATTCATAGTGGAGGACACCTCTCTCCACATAGAGGCCCTCAGCGGCTTCCCAGGACCTTTTGCCAGCTACGTGCAGAAGACAATAGGAAACACAGGAGTGCTCAAGCTGATGGAAGGCGTGCATAACAGAGCAGCGTTCTTTGAGACCTGCATAGGACTGAGCTACAATGGCAAAAAGATATTTAAAGGCAGGTGCTACGGCTCTATCGCTCTTGAGCCCCGAGGTATCAGCGGCTTCGGCTTTGACCCCGTTTTTATCCCTGAGGGAGATGAAAGAACATTCGCCGAGATGAGCCTGCACGAGAAAAATCTCATGTCCCACAGGGCAGTGGCTTTCAGGGCACTGAGAGAGCATCTGGAAAACCTTATATGAACCAATGTCCATGTTCATTCATGAAGGGTGGTGCGGCTATCGCGTTTATCCTCCTTGCTGCGCTCCTTGCGGGATGCGTGGAGGAGACCCCGGTGGAGAAAGAGCTATTTCAGACGAAGACTCTGGCAAATGGTCTTGAGGTCATATTTGTAGAGAACCACAACATACCATTGGTTTCGGTGGTCATGGCGGTGAAGAATGGCGCCTATGCAGAGAGCCCGGAATACAATGGTCTCTCTCACTTTTACGAGCACATGTTCTTCAAGGCAAATGAGAAGATACCATCGCAGGAAGAGTACATGGAGGAGCTTCGTAGGCTAGGCGCTTCATGGAACGGGTGGACAGGTACTGAGACCGTCGCTTATTACTTCACAGTGCCCAGAGAGAACTTCGAGGAGACGATGCAGTTCATGGAGAACGCCATAAGATTTCCCAAATTTGACGAAGAGGAGCTCGAGAGAGAGAAGGGGGTGATCCTTGCTGAGTACGACAGGACCGAGGCGGATCCTTACCGTGCCCTCTCGACGGCTGTGGACAAAAAGATGTGGTATCCGTACTATTCCAGAAAGAATGTGATAGGCAACAGGACGGTCATAGCAACAAACACGAGGGAAAAGATGACAACGATAAAGGACAGGTACTACGTTCCAAACAACTGTGCCCTCATACTCGCGGGTGATCTGACCGCGGATGAGGCCTTTGCGAGTGCGGAAGAGGTGTTCTCCGACTGGGAGAAGGGTGAGGACCCATTCGTTCTGTATCCTGTGCCCGAACATCCGCCACTGCAGAAGAGCGAGGCCGTTGTAGTAGAGAAGCCGGTCGGCGCGATAACCATTGACATCGAGTGGCACGGCCCAAGCGTTTACAGGGACAGGGAAAAGACATACGCCGCAGATCTCTTCTCTTACGTTCTCAACAATCCAAACTCAAACTTCCAGAAGGATCTGGTGGACTCGGGTCTTTTCTCCTCTTGCTCAATATCGTACTACACCCAGAATCACACTGGTCCGATATCGATAATGGGCGAGACGACCGCTGAGAATTTCCCTGAGGCGAGAGACGCGCTGCTTGGTGAGATAGAGAGATTTGACGATGCGGGATACGTCAGCGAGAATGAGCTTGATGACGCCAAAGCGATGGTCGAGGTATCTAGAGCATACGAGCTTGAGAGCCTGCACAACACCTTTGCGCCAGACTCTCTACCATTCTCATGGGCGGTCACCGGTCTTGACTACTATCTCAGCTATATCGACAACATGAAGGAGGTCACGATCGATGATCTCATCAGCTATGCCTCAGGTTATGTCGTTGGTAAGTCCTGCGTCACCGGGGTTCTTATAAGCCCGGAGGACAGGGCCACTCTGGATTTGAAGGGGAGTGATCTCATATGAAGGGCGGTGCATTGCTCATGGCGTTGCTGCTTCTGGTACCGATAGGATTGTCCCTTGCGGAAGGCCAGGGCGGGGTGGGTGTGTCAGATACGGAGGTCAGTGGGCTGAGAGTGATCTTCAAGCCCGTCGATGGGGAAACCGTCGGTGTCCAGCTGTTCTTTGACGGAGGAGTTACAGAGCAGACATCAGAGAATCAGGGCATAGACGCTTTTCTCATGACAGCCTCGATGAGAGAGAGCGAGAATTATCCGAGGGCAGAGATGATATCCGAGCTCACGAGGATGGGAACCGGCATAGGCGCTGATGTTTACTATGACTACACGACCGCATACATGCACTGTGTTAAGCAGAACTTCGATAACTCATGGGACATATTTGCCGACATCCTGATGAATCCCAGTCTCAAAGAGGAGGATGTAGAGCTCGTACGGTCACAGCTGATCACATCAGCCAGACAGAAGAGAGATCACCCTGAGAACTCTGTCGTGGATCTTGCCAATTCTCTGTTATACAAGAACCATCCATACGCTCTGGATCCAAACGGAATAGAGGAAAGCCTTGAGAGTATGACGATAGAGGATCTGAAGGATCACCAGAAAGAACTGATGGTCAAATCCAGGATGCTGCTCGTCGTGGTTGGGGATTTCTCTGAAAAGGAGATAGAGAATTACGCTTCCGCTTTCTCGTCCCTCCCCGAGGGCGCTTATAAGAGAAAGGAGCTTCCCGAGGTCTCCAATGCCGGTGGCCTGATGGTTGAGCACCAGGACATTCCGAACACGTACATAAGGGGAGTGTTCAGAGCCCCCGGGATGAACGACAAGGACTACTACGCGGCCTGTGTAGCTCAGGACATACTGAGTGATACCCTCTGGGAGGAGGTCAGAACAAAGAGAGGACTCGCCTATTCCGTTGGCAGCGGGTTATCATCAAGAAGGGATAATTATGCGCTCGTATCTGTGACCACCAACAACCCCGATGGAGCCCTGCGGGTCGTCAGGGATGAGCTGAACAGGGGCAAAAAGGAGATGCTCAGCGCAGAGAGGATCGAAGAGGCGGTCAATGGATACATCACGAGATTCTACCTAGGCAACGAAGACACCCTCAGTCAGGCATACCAGCTCGGCTCTTGGGAGCTGTTTGGTGGCGGGTGGGAGAAGAACTTCGAGTTCGTGGACAATCTGCGCAGGGTAACACCTGAGGATGTGAGGAACTTCTTCAACAGATACGTGAAGGGCATATCCATGGCCGCGGTTGGAGGTCAGAACGTCACCGTGAGGCTCTAGCCGACGAAAGCCTCCAGCCTTCTTATGGCTCTGAGCCTTTCATCGTTACCGAGCTTGGCATCGCCTACAGCGCTCTTGAGCACCTCCGTGGCCCTGTCCATGGCCGCCTTGTCCACAGGGAAAGGCACACCGTCCTTGCCACCGACTGTGAAGGAGTACTTGACAGGATCCTCTCTGCTGGGGGGTTTGTCGTACATAAGCTCAGAGATGAGAGCGAGAGCCCTTATCGTGCTCGGACCAACGTCCTCGACAGCGAGGAGTTCTTCATAGTTCCTGGGTTGTATCTCGTATATCCTCCTTATCCTCTTCCATGGTATCGAGAATGGCATCCGCAGGTATCTTGCTCCTGTGAAGTCATCCAGCGTAGCCTGCCCCTTCTTTGCCTCTATGATAAGGCTCTGAAGCTTTTGCGTCGGCTCTTTTGCAAGGTCAACGGAGATCCTCCTCGCTTCCTCGCTATCTCTGGCCACCATGTTTAAGACCTCCTTCTCTCTCTGGCCAAGTATGGCTTTGTGCGGCTCTTCGACAAAGCTGTTCACTTCTTTGCTCAGCCAGTGATAGCGTCTGGCGGTCTTATCCTCCGGGCGCATGCCCTGCTCTATCACGGCCCAGACGCCTCCCTCGTCTATCACAAAGGAATGGTGATAGAGCGTGTGACCACTCTGTATGGCGTTGTTGTCCACCCTTGCGCACATCCTGCTGGTGTGCTTTAGCCTTTCATCATCAAGGTCAAATTCATCTGCCACGAGTTCAAGTTCAGCCGGCGTTTTTCTCATGGATTTGCCCTTACCACCCAGTATCTTTACTCCGATGTTCTCTTCATTTATCGCTTCCTTCAGCGCACCGAGAGTTACCGTGGTCGTGCCGCTGGAGTGCCAGTCAAAGCCAAGGACACAGCTCAGGGACTGAAACCAGAAAGGATCCGAGAGCCTCTCGACGAACGCTTCGGTGCCGTATTCAAAGATTATGACCTTTGATATCTCCCTGCCCAAGGCAACCATACGCTTGAAAAGCCATGGTGGAGCATCACCCGGGTGTAAGGGGAGTGTGGCTGTGCCGCTTCTATGCATCAGACTGTCTGGATCACGATGACGTCTTTGACGGATTGAACCTTATCGAAGGGAAATACCAGATTTCCCTCATCGTCCGTTGTGAAGGCTCTCACGTCAACCTCGTCAAAAGGCTCCACTATCAGGTGGGTCACAACTCCGCTTTCTTCATCAACGAGCATTGTCCTCGCCTTTCCAAGGACCTTACCGTCAGCAGCTACGACATCTTTTCTCTCTAGTTCGGAGGCAAATAGCACCATGTTATCACCAAGCGATATAGGTGCGTTCGTTTTTAAATATCTTTCTAATCCGTTGCTACATTGTACACGCCGAAAAGGCTTTGGGACAAAATTCCTGGCT
>DAEG01000008.1 GCA_002495235.1 Euryarchaeota archaeon UBA287
TATACAGCATGCTGATCATAGTGTGCGTTGGTGACACCCTGATATTCATCTCAACCAAGCTCTTCAGATTCTCGGACGTGCTCATGTCCGAGACGCGGAGCAGAAGAACACAGATACTCATGGCTGCGGCTGGGGCCGTTATTGGGATCCTCACGGACGAGCTCTCCTTTCCAATGCTCGGCTCTCTGGGCGGCGTAGGTCACGGGATAATAGTATTCCTGGGCATAATCGGAGGGCCCCTGACCGGGATTGTTTCTGGTGCGGCGGCAGGGGCATACAGGCTGAGTGGCCTCTGGTGGGGCGGCCTTGGCGGACAGATGAACCCGTGGCTTGCGGTGCCATCCGCCATAGGTCTCTTCGGCGCCGGTATGCTGGGAGTCGTACTTCACAACCGTTTTGGCATAAGGTCTCATAACCTGAGCGGGAAAAAGATAGCGCTCAGCGCTGTGGCAACCGCGGGCTGGAGGGCTTTCACCATACTGGTTCTGGACAGCACGATGGCGCCTTTCTTTTCGTATTACGGTTCCTATGATGTTCTGCTGATCCTGGGAGAGAGTATCCTTCTTCCGGAGCTGATCGGGAATTCTGTGGGCATCGCGGTGTTTCTTCTCGTAGTGAAGGACGTGGTTGACGGCAGGAGGCGAAAAGAGATGAGGGCCAGACTTATAAAAAAGTATGAGGAATACATAGGTCCGGTTGCGAAAACAATAGCAAAAGGGGTGGATGAGCGATGAGCGCGGCAGCTCTGCTTCTGGTGCTGCTTTTGCTGGCTACGTCTCTGGATGGAGCCACAATCCAGGGCTCCGGTGCGACATTTCCTGCCCCCCTCTTGTCGAAATGGGCCAAGGAGTACGGAAAGACATCCAACGTCACAGTGGAATACTCACCCATAGGGAGCGGAGGCGGCGTAGAGCAGATAACAAAGAAGCTCGTCGACTTTGGTGCGAGCGATGCTCCTTTAACCCCGGAAGAGAGGAAAAGAGCTCCCGGGATACTCCACATACCAGTGACCATGGGTGGTGTAGTGGTCGCCTACAACCTGCCAGGAATAAAGGATAGGCTGAATCTCGATGGAGAGATCCTAGCTGGCATATTCAGCGGGCAGATAAAAAAGTGGAGCGATGAGAGAATAAAGAAGTTGAACCCTAACACAGAGATGCCTGACGAAGAGATAAAGGTTGTTCACAGGCTGGACAGCAGTGGAACAAACTTCATATTCACCTGTTACCTCTCCGAGGTCAGCGAAGAGTGGAGGGATAGTTACGGCCGAGGAAAACTTATCGAATGGTTCGGTGGCATACCTGCGAAGGGAAACGATGGTGTGTCCGAGATCCTCTCGAGCCTCCCCTACTCCATAGGATATGTGGAGCTGACATGGGCTATAGAAAAGGGCCTGAGCCATGCGCTGATAAAAAACAGCGCAGGCAACTTTGTTGAAGCGAATGCAACGACGATAGCCAACGCCGCGTCCGAGGTGAGGCTACCAAAGGGAGACGAAGACTGGAGTGGCGTTTCAATAGTCAACGCTCCCGGGAACCTGTCGTATCCACTATCCTCCTTCAGTTACCTCCTCGTTTACAGGGATCAGGGGGATGGAACGACTGGAAAGGCTCTTGTTGACTTTCTGTGGTGGGCGGTGCACGAAGGACAGGGCTACGCAGAAGGACTGCACTACGTGTCTCTTCCAACTGGCGTGGTCAGGCATAACGAAGAGACGATAAAGATGATGAGATACCCCTTCCGGGAGTGAGTCATGGCTGCCGCGATATATAGAAAGTTATTTAATAAAAAAAAGGAGATGTGATTGTGAACATTAGCGCGGCATCCTTCGGATCCGTAGAGATCGACGGAGTGCTTTACACAAAAGACGTGGTCATAGACAGAGGCATGGTCCGAAAGAGAAAGAAAAAACCGTCAAAGATCTACAGAAAGGATTACGGGCACACGCCCCTGAGCGCGGACGAGGACATACCATGGAGCTGCGATGTTCTCATCATAGGCACAGGACAAGAAGGGGGAATGCCAATCATGGATGAGGTGTATGAGGAGGCTGAGAGGCGGGGAGTGGAGCTGAGGGTGATGAACACAGAAGAGGCGATAGAGGAGTTGAGGGCAGCAGAGGGCGCAAACGCCATACTGCATCTCACCTGTTGAGGCTGTTATGTTAGAAGATGATGGTATAGCCGGAAAGCTTATCGTGGTAGAGGGATTGGATGGTTCGGGCAAGAGCACGCAGATAGAGCTCCTGCGGAAGTGGCTCCTTCTGCGCAACGTAAAGGTTGCTTCGACCGAATGGAACAGCTCAGAGCTTGTGAAGAGCGCCATGAAGAGGGGAAAAAAGAGGAGGATATTCACACCCACAACGTTCAGCCTACTGCACGCAACGGACTTTTCCGACAGGTATGCGAGGCACATACTGCCGCATCTCAAAGCAGGGTACATAGTTCTGGCGGACCGCTATGTGTACACGGCTCTGGCCAGAGACTGCGCGAGGGGCTGCGATGCCGAATGGGTGGAGAGTATGTACAGTTTTGCTATAAAGCCGCACATAGCGCTGTTCTTCAGGGTACCCCTGGAGACCGCGATAGCGAGGGTGCTCGATGGCAGGCAGGAGATAAAGTTCTATGAAGCGGGCATGGACATGGGTCTCTCTGAGAACGTGGTCGAGAGCTTCAGGATGTTCCAGGGCATCGTCGCAGAAAAATACGAGGGCGTGGTCCAAAAGCGCTCTCTCCGGGTTATAGACGGGACCATGTCTATCAAAGCACAGCAGAACGAGGTGAGGAAGATCGTTGAGGAGACCATAAACCTCAAAGATTATAGATACAGAGGGACCGAGAGGGTGGCGAGATGAGCTTCTATGGATTGCAGATGCCGGGGGTTGCCGCCGGGGATCTCTCGGGCAAGCTCATAGTTGTTGAGGGACTTGACGGCTCCGGGAGGTCAACACAGATATCACTTCTAAGAGACTGGCTCGAAGACAATGGCCATGCGACAAGGATCGTCGGGCTGAGCAGGTCCGAGCTTGTCAGCGAGGAGATAAGGATCGCAAAAGAGGGCCACAGGATGACTAAAAGGACCTTTGCCCTCTTCTATGCGACCGACTTCATGGACCAGCTGGAGAACATAATACTCCCGGGACTGAGGGCAGGAGCTGTGGTTCTGGCCGACAGGTACATATACACTCCGATAGCGAGAGGGACCGTAAGAGGGCTTGAACGCGCATGGCTTGAGAAGATCTACAGCGTGGCTGTTGTCCCTGACATCGTTTTCTATCTCAAGGTCAGCCCGCAAATACTCATAGAGAGAAATCTGGAGCAGAGGGGTGAGCTGGATTACTGGGAGTCAGGCATGGACATAGGGCTTGCGGAGGGCGCGTTCGACAGTTTCATGGTCTATCAACAGCGTATGGGCGAAGAATTTGACAGGATGTCAGATCACTACGGGTTCATAAGGGTGAACGGGGATCGCTCCATAGCACAGGTCAACAGGGACATCAGGGGAAGGATAAAGAAGACCCTGGGCATAGAGGGCGGGGCGCTCAGGAGACTGCTGAGGAGAGGCGATGCTTGAAGATAGAGTCGAAGAAGAGCTTGAGAAGAGACAGGGAAAGTTCTTAGAACGTCTGGGGGACGCAAGGAAAGAGGCAAGCGAAGAGAACATCCATGACCTCAGGATCTCAATACAGAGGCTCAGGGCGTCATGCTACCTCGCAGGGAGGATGAACGGCTCGAGGATAAAGGTGAAGGAGCTTAAGGGAATAATGGAGGCGAGCGGAGAGCTGAGGGACTGCCACATAGCGCTCGCTATCATCAGAGAGATGGGAGGCTCTCAGGGTCTGGAGGACCTTCTCGCGCTCAGGCTTCAGAAGAGCGCAGAGGATCTGCGGGAGGCTCTGGCAGGCGTGGGTACAGACAGGATCGTCAAGAAGCTGAAAGGGGTAAGGATCCGAGAAACGAGTAATTTTGAGACCTTGGGCATCATCGCAGACCTTTTTCTGAAATTCGAGAACTTTGAAGACAGCTATGCGGAGGGAGATCCAATCGTGCTGCACAGGATGAGGATGTCCCTCAAGAGGCTCAGGTACACCCTGGAGATCCTAAAAGGCTCGTTCTCATTCATAGACGAGGATCTCATTGAGAGTATGCAGGAGCTGCAGCAGCTGCTGGGGGAGATACACGACATAGACTCTTTTCTTGACAGGTTTGGAGTTTACGAAGACGTCCTCAAAGAGAAGCGCGGGGAGCTCACATCGAGACTTCCGCCACTTGTAGAGCGCGTGAGCACCATCAAAGCATTCATTAAGGTTTCCATCCTGGCCCAGAGGTTCAGTGGCACTCCAAGGGATGCCATGGATTACGCAGAGCACTCCAGCCGTGCCTTCGGCTGCTATGCCGTTCTCAGAGAGCATGGAGTTGAGGACGAAGATCTCTACAAAGCGGCGATACTCAAGGATGTCCCGAGAGGATCAGAGGATGAGGTCAGAGGGCTGTTTGGTGAGAGGGTTGCCTGGTTGATCTCTGCGATAAAGAGAAGGAGGGGAGAGAGCGAGGAGGATTTCTTTAACAGGATGAGGGAGGGAGGCAGGGATGTTATGCTGCTGAAGCTCGCAGAGACAGAGGCGGCTGGCAGGAATACTAAGAAGCTGGAGGCAGAGCTGAAAGCTATGGATGAAAACCTTTAATATGGCGCTCTCTCTTTAATATCATGAAGCTCTACCTGATGAGACATGGGGATGCAACTAAAGACGAGCCGCGCGTTCTGTCGAAGAGGGGCAAGAAAGAGAGCAGGAAAGTAGCCAGGCTCCTATGTGATGCAGGGATAAAACCCTCCGCGATACTGTGCAGCAGCGCTATACGAGCCAGAGAGACCGCGGAGATCGTGTCCAGAGAGCTAGGTGTGCCTGTGGAAGAGGCGGACGGCCTTAACCCGGAGGATGATGCACATCTGTGGCTTGACAGGGTCGGGGAAAAAAGCGAGGACATAATGCTCGTAGGTCATATGCCAAATCTCTCCCGTCTGGCGTCTCTGCTTCTCATAGGAAGAGAGAAAGATCTGCTGGACTTCAGAAAATCATCGGTAGCCTGTCTTGAGAGCTCCGGAGAGGTCTGGGTCATCAGGTTTTTCGTGACACCAGAGACTGTATGAGGGTCGGCATAATCGATCTGGGATCAAACACGACCCGACTGCTCGTCTTCGAGGTCAATGACGGCCACTCGAGGCTTGTCGAGGGCCTTAAGGATGAAACAAGGCTCGCGTCTGGCATAATGAAGGACGGGCGCATCGATGAGGATGCAATCGTCAGGGCTCTCAGGGCCGCGGGCCTTTTCAGGGATTTCTGTAACGCTCTGGGAGCGGAAAAGGTCACAGGCGTCGCAACAGCAGCAATTCGTGGCGCCGCAAACGGGAGAGAGATCATAGACAGGATAAGAAAGGAGTGCGCCCTTGATATCAGGATCATAAGCGGGGAGGAAGAAGGAGAGCTTGACTACTGCGGTGTCACAAACACGATGGATCTCACCGATGGCTACATATTGGACATGGGCGGAGCGAGCATGGAGCTGGTGAGGGTAAAGGGCGGGGATCTCTCTTCCGTGACCGTCCTTCCTTATGGAACGATCAGCATGAGCGATAAGTTCTCCTCAAGGGCGGGCTTTGGGGTTCTTGAGAAGGACATGAGGAAGCGCCTAGCCTCCATGGAAAAAGACAGCACGCTAATAGGCGTGGGCGGTACGATAAGAGCCATAGCCAAGCTGGACATGAAGCGAAAGGGTTATCCGCTGAGACTGCTCCACAACTATGCGATGAGCGCAAAGGATGTGGACGCGATACTGAAGCTTCTGAGGGGAAAGAGCAGGGGCGAGATCACAAGGACGGGCGTCTCCGACAGCAGATCAGACCTTGTACTTCCCGGGGTCACGGCTCTTAAAACGGTGATGGAAGTCCTTGGCACAGAGAGACTCAGGATAAGCCACAGCGGGATAAGGGAGGGACTGTTGTACAGGGACATACTCAAGACGAAAGGAGAGCCGATGGATATGAGCGTTAGCAACATGATGAACTTTTACGGAGTGAATGTGAAGCACGCAAGGGATGTAGAGAGCATCGCTCTGAGCCTGTTCGGCATCCTCAGTAAGAGATATGGAGGCGGGGAAGAGGAAAGAAAGCTGCTCTCTGTTGCCTCCCTGCTCCATGATATAGGCTTAGCGGTAGGCTACTATGGCCACGGAGACAACGGATGCAGCATCATCCTGAGCAACGGCATATACGGAATGGAGCACATCGAAATACTGAAATGCGCCCTGATAGTAAAGCTGCACACGGATGACGGGTTAAAAGGATACGGAAGGATCCTTAGCGGGAAGGACAGAAGGGACGTGATGCGTCTCGGAGTGCTCCTCAGGCTGGCAGAATCGATGGACATAACAGAGTCCGGTCTCGTTAGAGCGGTCTCCGGCGACATAAGGGACGGAGCTCTTCATCTGGCGGTCGAGGGCGATAGAAAGAGCATCTGGAGCTACGGGATAGAGAGCAGCAGCGGCCTGTTCTACAGGGTCTATGGTCTGAAGATAGTAATTGATTGAGAGATTCCAAGCACACGGGCGCTCCGAGAGCCAATATACGTCTGCGAGACACAGCATTTTAGACCGCCCCGCTCGCTGCTATCTTTCTTCCAATACTCAAGACGCGGGATCTTCTGCTATCCGATTTTTTGCCAAGGATTGAGGATAGTGACAGATCCGTTAATTCCTGTGCCAAGAACGACATCGCGCAGGTAGCAAAAGATTAAAACCCCCTGAAATTTATCAGAGCATAGGTGTTGTAAGATGAGAAGGCAGCTCTTGGTTCTGGTGCTCGTCGTTGTGTTGCTGGTCTCTGGCGTATTCGCTTTCTTCTACATGAGAGTGGAGGGAAAGAGGCCGATCAAACCCGAGGACATATATAGACTCAGGGATCCTTACATGCCCGTTCTATCAGAGAACGGAGAACTTCTGGCCTATCAGGTCACCCAGAAGTATGAGAACGGGAGCTACAGATACGTGGGCATATCCTCTACGGACGGAGGGTTCGAGTGGCTCTCGGAGGGGCCGTCAGACTATGGCGACCCCGCACCACTGTGGTCACCAGACAGCAGGAAGATTCTATACTCTTCTGATGGAGAGATCTCTATAGCGGAGGTCAATGGAAGAGAGGTCATCACAAGAGGCTTGGGCGTAAACGGCACAATGCTGCAATGGTCACCGAGCGGAGAGCGCATAGCATATTTATCGGAAGGCCAGCTCTTTCTTCTCGATCTGGGAACGGGGGAGACAGAGCAGCTCACTTCAATCCCGGGCGCTATTATATCCTATGCCTGGTCTCCAGAGAGCGGAAGGATAGCATTCTCCGACCTCAGCAACGTTTATCTCTGGGATGGTAAAGGGATAAAACAGCTGACAGACAGCAAGGAGATGGACGTCGTGATAGACTGGTCCCCAGATGAGGATTATGTCTGCTTTATGAGGGTATACGGGACAGAGGCGGACATCCGTATAGTAACACCTTCGGGTGAAGAGAAGCAGCTGACTGATCAGCCGGGTGCTGAGACGCCGCTGGGATGGTCTCCTGATGGTGAGATGATCGTCTACAACTATCATGATGTCATAGCGCTGCAGTGGCCAGAAGTCTGGGTCGTTGACTTAAACGGAAACAGGCGTCAGCTCGCCTCAGAGCTCGATAACCCTTCATGGCTGCCTCTATGGTCGTCCAACAACAAGATATACTTCAGGGCGGTCAGCGAGGGCACCGCGGATGTATACGAGGTCTCCATGAACGACAGCTTTAGGAGAATAACGGAGGGAGAGAGGAGCCCGATCGCGAGCCTGACGATGGACGCCAAGAATAACACGATCGCTTATAAATCCGGGAACATAAACAGACCTACGGAGCTCTACGTGTACGACCTTGAGAAGGAAACAAAAAGGCAGGTGACGCATCTGAACGATGACTTTTTGAGAGAGATAGAGCTCCTCGAGCCGGTGGAGTTCTGGTTCGATGCCAGCGATGGTACACCGATCCAGGGATGGTACCTGAAGCCGAAAGGCGAGGAAAAGCATCCACTGATATTGGAGGCCCACGGCGGTCCCTATGGTGCGTGGTCGAACACTCTGCAGATCTCTGATGGGTTTGACTTCCAGCTCCTTGCCGCCAACGGGTACGGCGTGGCGTGGATCAACCCAAGAGGCAGCTGGGGGTACGGAAGAGATTTTGTAGAGGCGATAAGAGGGGCATGGGGCATAAGCGATTCCCAGGACTTTCTGGATGCCACAGATTTCCTCAGCAGAGAAGGATGGGTCGATGAGGATAGGTTGGGATTCACAGGCCTCAGCTATGGCGGCTACATGACGAACTGGATGATAACGCATACAGACAGGTTCAAGGCTGCTGTGAGCGAGGCAGGCATAGCAAACCTCACAAGAAGGTACAGCACCATACTCAATAATTTCGGGGATGCATCTGCGCTGGACTGGTCCTTTTTCGGCTCACCCGCGGAGAGCCCGGAGATCTATGAGAGGTGCTCTCCGGTCACCTACGTAAAGAACGTTACAACGCCCACGCTGTTCATTCATGGGGTGAAGGATCTGAATGTGGCGATCGAGGACTCCGAAGAGATGGTAAAGGGCATCACAGACAATACAGACACCAGCGTTGCCCTGATCCGCTATCCTGACGAATACCATGGTATAGGCACAAAAGGCAAGAACTATGTAGATCGCACGTACAGGATGATAAACTGGTTTGACAGCTATCTGATGGATGGAGTGTAGAAGACATCATCACTTTCCACATGAGATCTGTAAGGGTGTCCAAAACCGGGGAGGAAGATACGTTTCCAGCTCAGGTTGGTCTCTGCGCAAAGGCAATGGCAAAAGATTAAAACCCAGAAAACAATGGAAACCAATGGCAAAGGAGACGGTTAGTATAGAGGATCTTCCAGGCGTTGGGCCGGCCACCGCAGAGAAGCTCGTAGACGCCGGTTTCACTGATCTCATGAGCATAGCAGTAGCTACACCGGCGATGCTGAAGGAAGCGGCAGACATAGGCGAAGCGACGGCGATGAAGATAATAATGGCCGCCCGCGAAGCAGCGGATGTTGGTGGATTCGAAACAGGACTTGAGGTCATGAAGAGAAGAGAGGCTCTCAAGAAGCTGACCACGGGTTCACAGCAGCTTAATGAAATGCTCGGCGGGGGACTGGAGACCCAGGCCATAACGGAGTTCTATGGGGAGTTCGGGAGTGGTAAGACACAGCTAGCTCATCAGCTCGCGGTGAACGTTCAGCTGCCTGAGGAGAGAGGCGGGCTTGATGGTCATGTGGTGATAATTGACACAGAGAACACATTCAGGCCTGAGAGGATACGGCAGATGGCAAAGGCCCTGGAGCTGGATCAGGAGGAGACTCTGAGCAGGATACACGTTGCCAGAGCCTTCAACAGCGATCATCAGATCCTGCTCGTTGACAGGGCAAACGACGTGGCCAAGGAGTTCCCGATAAAGCTGCTGATAGTGGATTCGCTCACAGCGCACTTCAGAGCTGAGTACATAGGCAGAGGAGCGCTCAGCGACAGGCAGCAGAAGCTCAACATACACATGCATGCGCTCCAGCGGTTCGCGGACGTGAACAACGCAATCGTCTACGTCACGAATCAGGTCCAGACGAACCCGGGCATAATGTTCGGTGATCCCACAAGGCCTATAGGAGGCAACATAGTGGCCCACACCGCGACCTACAGAGTTTACATAAGGAAGAGCAAGGGCGAGAAGCGCATAGCGAGGCTCGTTGACAGCCCCAACCTGCCCGAGAGAGAGGTCGTGATAAGCGTCACGGAAGCGGGAATAAGGGATTGATGAAGCGTCTTGATGACTTCCTCCAGAGCTCTGCGGTTCATCAGGAGCCTGACTCAGGTGCAGGGCAGGAAAATTCTGTTAAAAGCAGAACAGTTCTTGATAGCACAGATAAAGCCGAGCGCAGAATGAAGGAGGTGCAGTTCAGATTCGCGCATATGGCAGACTGTCACCTCGGGGCTTTCAGGGACGAGTACCTGCGTGAGCTGAATCTGCAGGCGTTTGAAAGGGCGATTGACGCATGCATTGACCGGGAGGTTGATTTTGTGGTCATAAGCGGGGATCTCTTCCACCGCAGTTTTCCTGATCTGGGGATCACAAAGAGCGCCGTAGAAAAGATGAAGGCGCTTGTCGACAAGGGCATAAGGATCTATCTCATATATGGAAGCCACGATTACACGGCGAACACGACTAACCTGATAGATGTCCTCGGCAGCGCAGGTCTCTTTCAGAAGGTTTTTGTTGTTGACAGCGAGGCTAACCTCAGCCCTGTGATCGATGAAGACACGGGCGCGGAGCTCATGGGCATAAGTGGCAGGACTCAGGCACTTGAGAGAGAATACTACGGGATCGTAAAGGCGGTACCGCAGGGAGCATTCAACATATTCATGTTCCACACCGCGATAAAGGAGTTTCGCCCTGAAAATGTGCCGCAGGACGATGCCATACCTGAGAGTCTGCTGCCTGCGGGCTTCGATTATTACGCCGGAGGGCACGTGCATGAGAGGATAGAGCACGAAAAGACATTCTTCCCCGGGCCTCTGTTCGGCGCCGACTTCAGGGATCTCAGTGCACTAGAGGCGCGCGGTTTCTTTGTAGTGGATGTGGACGGCAAAGCAATAAGGCCCGAGTTCGTGCCTGTCAGAGTGGCCGACTTCGAGCTCATAGACCTGGACTTCAGCGGCATGGACAGCAGAGAGGCCTCCGATCTGCTGCTGCAGAGGTGCGGCAGAGATCTTGCCGGAAAAGTGGTTCTGCTGGATCTTCATGGCAGTCTTAAGAGTGGCTCTGTTGCCGAGATAGATGTGAGCGGCGCCAAGAGAGAAGTGCTGCAGAACGGGGCGGAGTTTGTGGTCATGAATAGGAGCGTGACCAGCGAGGAGAGACAGACTCTAATTGCCTCGGGGAGCACAAGAGATGAGATAGAGAACAAGCTCTTTGACGATCTGTTCGGGAACGACAAAGCAAGGGCTAGGGCGCTCTTCTCGGAGCTCTCCATGGATCAGGAGGAGCTCGGGATGAGCAGGAGCGACTTTGAGAGTGAGGTGGAGAGGCGTGGTTTAGGTTTCTTCGGTCTGGAGGAATAGATGATAATCAGGGAGATAAGACTGAAGAACATAAGGAGTCACTCCGACACTGTCGTGAGTATGGGAGAAGGCATAAACCTGATACACGGCGATATAGGGTCAGGAAAATCATCAGTGCTCTATGCCATAGAGTTCGCCCTGTTCGGTACCGGTTCAAGGTTCGGAAAGAATGACATCAAGCTCCTGAGGGCTGGAGAGCGCAGCGGCTTTGTTGAGGTAAGGCTCGAGGTTGAGGGCAAGGATTACGTATTCCACAGGGAGATAAAGGACGGCTATGACAAGGGAGGCTGGGTCATAGAGGATGGTGTGAAGAGCAGTCTGTCCGCTGTAGAGCTGAGGAGGAAGGCCCTGGAGGTGCTGAAGCTGAGGGAGCCGAAGAGCTCGAGGTCGCGGTCATACATATACGAGTATGCGATATTCACCCCGCAGGAGGAGATGAAGAAGATCCTTGAGGACAGGCCTGAGGACAGGATGAAGCTTCTGCGCAAGGCATTCGGTCTTACGGACTACGCGAACGCGAGGGACAATGCAGGGATCATAACCAAGGTCTTTGAGAGCGAGAGCAAAGGTCTCAAGCAGCAGATTGACGAAATGCAGCCGAGGAGAGAAGAGCTCTCTGCGGCTGTAAAAGAGCTGGACAGAATGAGAGAGGAAGAGAAGAAGGTCTCTGCGGAGCTTGACGTCACAAAGCGAAAGGACGAAGAGATGAGGAAAAGGATCGCAGAGTGGGAGAGCAGGGAGAGGGAGCTCCAGGAAACAAGAATGAAACTTCAGGGCGTGAGGAGCGAGATCGGGCACCTGCGATCGGACCTCGAGAGGCTTGAGAAGGATCTCGTCAGGATCAGGGATCTAAGAGAGAGACTTGCTGCTCTAGAGAAGGATCATGCGCGCTATGAAGAGCTGGATCATGTCATAAACGAGGAGCGCTCAAAGAAGGCAGATAGAGACAGGTACGAGAGCAGAGCAAAGGATCTCGAGAGCAGTATGAGGGCTCTTGAGGGAGAGATAGGGGAGCACAGGAAGGAGATATCGCGTGAGAAGGAGATAAATGAAAGGATAGACTCGCTGAAGACGGAGGCAGATCTTTCAGGCATAGAAGAGAGGTGGAGAAAGAACACGGAGGAAAAGACCTCCATTGCGAAGGATCTCGAGCTTCTGGAGAAAAATCTCAAAGATCTGGACAGAGAAGAGAGGGGCTACAGAGAGCTCAGCGGTCAGAAGATCTGCCCGAAGTGCGGGCAGGAGCTCACGGAGGAGCACGTGCGGAGTCTGATCTCTAAGATGGGGGAGGAGAGAGGTGACATAACCCGCAGGAGAGCTGGGCTTCTTGCCAGAAAGAGCGATCTCGAGAGAGAGTGGACGAAGATAGAGGAAGAACGGAGAAGGATTGACAGCCTGAACAGGGAGTTTCAGAGCGCCATCACAGAAAAAAACCGCATAGAGATGCACAAAAAAGCTCTTGTTGATAGAGAGGAGAAGAGAAGAGCGCTGGAGGAGGAACTCTCTGCGGTCTGCGCGAAGCGCGATTCCATCACCGTAACCGACATTGCCACCCTGGAGGCTGAGAGAAAAAGTCTGAAGAGCAGGTATGACGAGTACATACGCGCCAGAGGTGAGGTTGAGAGAGAGAAAGAGCTGAAGGAGGAGCAGGACTCAAAGAGAGGAAAGGTCATAGTATTAACAGATGAGGAAAAGGCGCTTGAAGAGAAGGCAAGGGTCCTGGAGCCGGTGAGCGAGGAGCTCAGAACGATGAGAAGCGAGCGTGAAGCAGTGGTCAGGGAGCTCTCTAGTCTGGGAGAGAGGCTAAAGAGCGTGAGAGAGCTGGTCAAGAGGCAGGAGGAAGAGATAAAGAGACTGGAGGAGGAGATAAGGAAGCTAGAAGCAAAGGAGGAGAGAAGAAAGAGACTGGACGATGCTGTGAGATGGCTTACCGATTTCGCTGAGAAGGTAGAGACGATTGAGAAGAACGTCGTGAACTTCCTGAACCAGGAGTTTCAGAGCAAGTTCCAGGAGCTGTTCTCCCTGCTCATAGATAATGGGGAGATATCCGTAGAAGTGGACGAAAGCTTCACGCCAGTGATAAGGGAGAACGGAATGGACATAAACCTCAGCTCCCTGAGCGGAGGGGAGAGGACTTCCGTTGCCATGGCCTACCGTCTAGCGCTCAACAGGACGGTCCAGAGGGAGAGCTCCGGGATGGAGGAGAGCACCATAATATTGGACGAGCCAACGGACGGCTTCAGCGCAGAGCAGATAGAACAGTTCGGGGAGCTTCTCAGGGTCATAGGGTGCAGGCAGGTCATACTGGTGTCGCATGAGCGGGAGCTGGAAGGCTGCGCTGACCGCACGGTGAGGATCGTGAAGGAGAACGGTATCAGCAGGGTCACTTAGGCGGTCTCGCCGTCTATCATGAGGTTTTGACTTCATGATTGTGGTCGGTCTGGAGTCAAACAGGCGTCTGTTATCATGCTCTCACCAAAATCAACGACGAACTCTGTATATACTATCAAGGTTCTGTTTATTTAAGGGCAAAAACAATGGCGTTGGTGATGTCTAACATGCTCTCTGCCGTTCTTGTAGACACTGGGAGGGTGCGGAATGAAAAAAGAAATAAAAGATGAAGACCTGCCTCTTGCATGGGCGCCCCCATCTGAGAAAAAGCGGAGGATCAAAAAATTCTCGCAATATGGTTTCTTTCTTGCCGCATTCTTCTCATTCATGGCATGCTTTTCTTTCTTTAGAGAAACTAACCAAGTAAATTATTTCTTTTTGGCGGTAGGTATCCTGTCTGTTTGCTTGGGATTTTCTATAACGCTCTTCAAAGATAGTAAAGCAATAATGGTGATAATTGGAACTTTGGGCATTGCTACGGGAATTGCTATGCTCTTTTATGTACTTCTTATATCTATAACTTCAGTAGTGCTGAAATGCCTGATTCTTCCGTTGATCGGAGCGTTAATGTACAATGCTTGGTGAACTTTACCGGTAGTATCCATCTACATTCAAGAGCGCTCAAGAGCAAACTTCAGGAGCATCGCCACGAAATCCCTGTATTCTATACCCGCGGCCTTGAGCGCTCTCGCGAAGCCCGAGTCCTTCGGGCTTATGCATGGGTTCGGGTTAGCGTCTATCACGTAAGGCTCTGCGTTAACCCGGAAGTCTATCCTTCCATAGTCCCTGATTCCCAGGGCGCGGTACGCCTTTAAAGCTTCTTTCTTTATCCTCTCTTCGAGATCCTTGTCCAGAACAGCAGGACATCTCGGTTCCGTTCCGGCGTAGCTCTCGCTGTCATCAAGCCATTTCGCGTCGTACGTCAGTATCCTGCAGGGTGGTCTGAATATGATCTCAGATAGCGCTATGACCCTGTCGCCGATGATGGCGGCACTGATCTCCCTGCCCTCCACGTATTGTTCGCATATCGCTCTCTGTCCGTACGTGCTGTGTATCCTCTCTACGGCCCTCTTCAGTTCTTCTCTGTTGTTGACCACGGAAGAATCGTCTATCCCTATGCTACCGTGCTCCTCTGCGGGCTTCACTATCACCGGGAAGCTCACTTCTTCGCCTTCGTCCCAGAACGTTGGCACTTCTATTCCCGCCGCTTTCAGGCGCTTTTTCGTCTCCATCTTGTTGTTGCACAGAGCTATCGTTTCGCTGGTGGAGCCGGTGTACGGTATCTTCAGCATCAGAGGCACCAGGTGTTCCTTCCCGTCATCGCCGATGCCCTCTGCAAGGTTGAATGCGGTGTCAAATGAGTTTGTGTGCGAAAAATCCCATGAGACGCGTACAGCCTCTGCTCTGTGTCCGAGGGCCCTGAGCTCTTCGACCACGGCAAGGGCCGTTTCGTAGGGCTCGCTCTGTGCTATATCCTCCTTACCGTCCCTGAAGTGCTCAGGGAGATTGTATATGACTGCTACCTTCATATCTCCTCACGGCTGCATCAAGCACAGCCCATATTATCTCATCGTAGCTCATGCCTGCGGTGTAGCAGGCCTTAGGGAACCTTGAGTTCTCTTTGGGGTCAGGTGCAAGGCCAGGAAGAGGATTGGCCTCTATTACGTTCGGTATCCCATCTGCATCAAGGCGCATGTCTATGCGGCAGAGATCCCTGCATCTCAGCGCCCTGAAGGTCTTTATCGCCGTGCGCTCTATTCTTCTTTTGAGTCCCTCGTCTATGCGCGCGGGACAGACGAGCTTGTCATCATCAAGGTACCACTTCACCTCAAAGCAGTCAAACCTTTTCTCTTCCGGCAGTGAAGAAAAGTCAAGCTCTATTATAGGCAACACCCTGGGCTCATTACCCAGCATAGCAACCGTGAACTCCCTGCCCTCCAGGAACTCCTCGACTATGACGGGCTCTTTGAGTCGTTCGATGAGCTCTTTAGACACCTCTCTCAGCTGTCGCCCATCGTTCACCAGTGACTTCTCGGTTATCCCTATGCTCGATCCCTCGAGCAGAGGCTTCACAAAGAGAGGGTAATCCAGTGCGCTGTCTATTCCATCATCCACATTCCACAGCACCTGAAATCTGGGTGTTGGTATGCCATAGTAGGAGAGGATCTCCTTAGTCCTGGCCTTATCGAGCGCTATCGCGAGCGTCAGTGGATCGGAACCCATGTACGGTATGCCAAGCATCTCCAGCATGAAGGGCACCTGTGATTCCCTGGCTCCTCTGCCTACCCCCTCAGCTATGTTGAACACGAAGTCTGGTCTCTCTTCTCTCAGCCTCTGAAAGCAATCAAGATCGGCCTCTATGCGGATCGTTTCCAAACCTTTCCGTTCTATCGCCCGCTCTATCGCTCTTATGGTCTCAGGCTCATCGTATTCCGCGTCCTCCTCTCTTCTTTCACCTTGGAGAGAGTTGCAGGTTATGCCAATCCTGCTATCTTCTGGGATTTTTGTATACGAAAAGCTTTCCTTCATAGTTTTTCAGCACGATCTTCTCGTCATCGAGCTCCTGCATGTAGTCCGGTAGTATGGGCACCTTGCCCCCGCCTCCAGGCGTGTCTATGACCAGATGTGGTATGCACAGGCCGGTAGTGCGGCCCTGTATCTGCCTGAAGATCTCCAGAGCCTCCTGCACGGTCGTGCGGAAGTGCTCAACTCCCTGGGAAGGATCGCACAGGTACAGATAGTAAGGTCTCACTCTGTTCTTCAGCAGCTTCTGGAACAGTGCGGTCAGCGTCTCCGCGCTGTCGTTCACCCCGCGCAGAAGTACTGTCTGGCTGCCCAGTGGAATTCCGGCGTCCGCTAGCGTCGCCAGAGCACGGGAACACTCTTCATCGATCTCCCGCGGATGTTCGAAGTGTATGTTTATGAACAGAGGGTGGTACCTCTTGAGCATGGCCGCAAGCTTTGGGGTTATCCTTGCGGGGTTTGATACGGGCATCCTTGTTCCTATCCTTATTATCTCCACATGCTCTATGGCTCTGAGCTCTGATATTATGTGCTCCAATTCCTCGTCTGTGCGCATGAAAGGATCCCCACCGGACAGAAGCACGTCTCTGACCTCCTTGTGCTCCCTTATGTACTCTATGCTCTTCTCTATCTCGCTCATGGGGATCTCCTCTATCCTGCCGATCTTTCTCTTTCTGGTGCAGAACCTGCAGTACATCGCACACTTTGAGCTCACCAGCAGCAGCACCCTGTCCGGATAGCGGTGCACAAGGCAGGATGTCTTTGAGTCTCTCTCTTCCATCAGGGGATCCTCCCTGTTCAAGTCCCAGAGCTCCTCCATGCTGGGTATGCACTGTTTCCATACAGGGTCGTCTTTCTCCCTTATCAGACTCAAAAAGTGCTTGGTTACCCTCATAGGGTAAACCCCTCTCACCTCTTCTATCTCCCTGAGATCTGCCCCTTTGGACGCCAGAAAAGCATCCATAAAAGACCGTTTGGGTGGCGGCTGTTCAGAGTCGCCCGCAGACCCCTCTTCAGGCACCGATATGGCGCACATTATTATCAAACGGTGTATGTTTTTTATCATATTTATTTGTTTCTAACATCATGTACCTATTCCCACGTGCTAGGCGCGAGTTTGAGACCTCTTCCTGAGAGAGGAAAAAGGTATATAAAGAAGCACTATGATAGAGAAGTATGAAGCGCTCCATATCAGCGGTGCTTCTGATGCTTCAGGGTCTTGTGAACGTTTTTGCATCTCTCATTTTCCTGGCCATACCGGGCATGATCTCTCGTATGGCAGAGGAAGCCCCATCCTTCCTATTCTCATTTTTCGGTATCTTTTTCGGGCTTTTCGTTATCGTCGGGATCCTGCAGATCATCGCAGGAGTAGGTATCATGAGCTCCGCCCATTGGGCGTGGGGTTTCGGGATGGGCGTTTCTATCCTTGGTCTATTCAGCTTTCCGATAGGCACTGTACTAGCTGTTGCCTGCATTCTCATCCTGTTATCCTCCAAGGAGGAGTTTGGCGTGAAGAGTGGAACCGGTGTGAGTGGCGAGAGTAGCGTTAATGAGGAGTGGCCCCTGGTCCTAGGAACGGTGGTGGTTGTCATAGGTATCCTCTGGGTGCTGGCCGCGTATGTGAGAACGTCCTATGCATGGGCAGCCGCCTTTGGGGTGATAGGCATAGCCCTGATGGTGATGGGCAGCGTCATGAGGATCCGGACACGATCCCTGGTCACACTGGGAGAGGTTTTTCTGTGCGTTTGTGTTTTTCTTGCGTTCTTTGTCTCGGGCATAAGGATGGAAGATCTTGCGGTGCCCATAATGGTTGGCGGCCTGCTTCTGATCCTTGCCTACTACCTCTCAAAGAGAAGGAGGGGAGCGGGAAGATTCCTGACCGCTCTCAGCATAGCCGCGATCATAGGAGCTGCATGCGCTCCGCTCTATCCAGAGAGCGGTTCTGTCAGGATTGGATTGGATGATGACTGGAATGATGTAGGCGGTCGGGGTGGCATGGGGAGGGAATACACGACCTCTGACGTTAGGTATTTTGGGGGTAAGGCGATGTTGAGCATAGAAACGACAGGTTCTATAACGGTCAGAAGATGGAACGATAGCAGGATAAAGCTCGAATACACCAAGCGATCCTCTGATGAGTCCCTGCTGGATGACATCTGGGTTGATATCAAGGAGAGCACAGGGGAGCTCAAAGTGATGACCAGGACAACGGGCAGCAGAGGGTGGGAAGCAGTCGATTATTATGTTTCGGTCCCAAGAAGCACTTCGGATCTGCATCTGGTATCTAATTACGGTGACATGACGCTCGAAGGAGTTAATGGCACTCTGAATGCAAGGACGGAATATGGCGATATTAAACTGGTAGGTATTGATGGGTACTCTATAGACATAGAAACAGATTACGGCGACATGATCCTTGAGCGGGTGAATGGAGATCTAACGGCAGAGACAGGTTATGGAGATATGAGACTGAGCGGCTCTGGCGGGAAATCGGTGGGTCTGAGGACAGGCTATGGGGATATGGACATAGAGAACTCCTCCTTTGATAACATCAGTGCCCAGACCGGGTATGGGGATATAGGCGCAGCTCTGGCGGTAATGGGAAATGTGACCCTGGTGACCATGTATGGAGATGTGGATGTCAGAGTTCCCGATTACAAAGATGTACGGGTGGCACTCAAAACGTCAGGAGGGTCCATCGATGTTGGGATACCTCTGGTGGCAGACATCGTGTCCGAAAACGAGTTTGTTGGTCATGCAGGCTCTCCGATATACAAGATAAGGGTGGAGGCCTCTGGCGGGGACGTAAGTCTGGAGTGAGTCCCCTCTTTGACGGGCAACGGCTTCATTACCCTAAAAGCTTTCTGGTCACTCCAGTCTCTCAGGGTGCTCCAGCAGATCCTTTACCTCTGTGAGGAATTCCGCCGGAGTGCTTGCGAGGACAGCGAAGTGATCCCAGACCATGACCAGATTCATGATCCTTCTGCGCTCTATCCTGCCGTCAACGACCCACGGCTTCTCCATGGCAGAGCACATCACAAGCTCGCTCACCACGTCACCTGTCAGCGTGGCCGAGGCGCTCTCGACTGCGCCGAGGGTGCCCACGTTAGATACCGCAAAGAAAGGCTCCTGAGGAAATAGCTGCTCCTTTGTCTCCTTCCTTGCTGCCTTCACGCACTCATTGAGCTCTTCCGCTATCGCGTTCAGGCTTTTCTCTTCTGCCTTGTCGATCCAGACTCCATTGGAGAACTCCCCCACCTGAACAGGCAAGAACATCCTTATGGTGTCTGGCACGTACACCCGGTCTATCCTGTCGAGCCACCTTCCCGCGAGTATTGGGTAGTGCTTTAGAGTCATAGCCGAGGCCCTGACTATCAGGGCGGTGATCGTTGTCTTTCTCTCCCTTGTCTTTGCAAACTCAGTAGCGCTGGTAATGTCGACGGGCGTTGTCAGAGAGCATGAATAGCTCCGATCGCAATGAGCGACCTGTCGGAGAGCAAGCATGAGGTCATCCAGTTGATAGTATCTTCTTCCCTTCTCGTCGATTTCATAGGTGCGCTGCATGATCATGATTGTTGTCTGGTGTTAATAGACTTCCTTCACATGTCCGGCTATCGTGTCATACGCGCTCAATAACTCGATAGAGGGCATCATTTTTATTCTGTAACCCCAATAGGCTGTGGATATGATCGTGCTCCCCATCTTTTTGTTATACCTGACATTTATTCCGGGGAGCTCTCTCTTCTTTACAGCTTCAGTCAGCTTCTCTTTCAGCTGTGAGTCGTAGTCGAGGATCCCTGCGAGGTAAGATCCTCTCCATCCTAGGTCCTCAAGTTCTCTCTTCAGTATTCCTCTCCTCTTTATCACAAGGTCTGCCTTCAAATCCTTACCCTGCTCTTTCTCTCCCGGAACGATGTACTGCACGGTGACGGTGGAGTTGTACTGTGATGATTGTTTTAGGACGCATACAGCCTCAAAGTTCTGTCTCTCTACCAGCATACAGCGCTTCCCGCTCAGCCAGGAGAGCTTCAATGGAGTCTCTTTCTTATCTGCTATTCTGCACTCTATGCCGAGGGAAAACATGTGCGTGCAGAGTTCTGCGAGGTCGTCTCTGAATATCCTTTTCATGCCTGAACACAAAACCCCTTGCCGGTTATAAACCTTTCACTCCGTGTCAGAAGGTGCTCATCATAACATACCAAAACGCCAGGCCCATGAGCGTGCCAAAGTGCTCTTCTGCGTGCCTCCTGCACAGCGCCTTTGCTCGTTCTCTCTTTTCCTCCTCTATAGAGAAGACGTTTGCGTATATGCCCAGACTCCACGAGTCTATCGGGAATACGTCGTACCTCCTCTTTTTCCTGTGGGTCGAGCCGAAGAGGGCGAACTCGGCTGTGTAATCTCCGACACCGTCGAACCGCATGAGCTCCTCCTTCGCTTTTTTAGTGCTCATTCTCTCTATCCGTTTCTCGACCCCGTCATCGAAATTCTCTGCGAGTTTTAGCACATAATTGGCCCTGTAGCCTAATTTTCCTCTCCTGAGGTCTTCTGCGGTTGCTTTTTTGAGATCCTGTGCCCTTAACGGGAGGTATAGGTCCCGCTCCATTCTTCTGCCATAGCGCTCGAGGATGAACGAGAACATGTCCATGGACCTTTTTACCGGTGCGTTCTGCAGCAGTATGCCCAGAACCAGAGCGGTGAACAGACCGTTGAACTGGAGCATGTGCAGACCCTCTAGTCGTTCCGTGATGCTCTTGAGCTCTGTCATCTCCGCAACACGGTAGAAGCGTCCGAGATCCTCGTTGCATCCCAGCATCATGGCCGTCCTGTCCAGCGCTTTCCTCTCCTTCGTGTTGTTCAGCTCATCAGCCGCCAGGATGACACTGAACACGGGTTCCTCTGGTGTACCCGTAAAGGTGACGCGGACAGTGCACGCTGGATCTCCGAGACCGAAGAAATAGCTCTCCCCGTCAAACAGGTCGTAGAACGCGTGTCTTCTTATGGCAAAGTTCTTCTCCATTGTCAGATAGAAATTGTAGGGTGGTATGCCCTCAAGCTCAAACGCGTGTTGCACATCCCGTATCTGATGCTAAAAAGATAAATCTGACTGGCTGCACATATTACTGCACATTTTTCTTATATCTGTTTATCCGTTTTTACGGTAAATCCTATATATCCGCAAAGCACTTGCATCATGTTATGCGCGGCGTTCATGTTCCATACAACAAAATGACCTCTGGGCTGGCTATAGAAAAGTTGCAGCTGCCGGATCATGTTGTCATCCCGCTGCACCAGCACACCGGAGCTCCGGCGGACGCCGTAGTTCAGAAGGGGGACGAGGTCAAGGCCGGTCAGCTGATAGGTCAGGCGAAGGGTTACGTGTCTGCGAACATTCATGCGAGCATCTGCGGCGCCGTCAAGGACATAAAGGATCTTTACGTCCCGACGGGCATGAAGGTCAAGTGCGTTGTTATAGAGGGCAACGGTAGAGACGAAAAGGCGTTCATGGATCCTCTGCCTGAGAGCGCTAGCAAGGAAGAATTGCTGGCGCGCATAAAGGATGCGGGCATAGTCGGTATGGGTGGCGCCCAGTTCCCGACGCACGTGAAGCTGGACGCGAAGAAGCCGATAGACGCGCTGATAATAAACGGCTCCGAGTGTGAACCCTTCGTCACAAGCGATGAGAGACTTATGATGGAGCACACCGAGGAGATCCTTCAGGGTGCCAGAATAGCCATGAAGATCCTAGGTGTTAAAAAGATCATCTTTGCTATAGAGGACAACAAGAAAGAAGCGATAGAGCACGTAAAGCAGGTGTGCGCCGGCAGTGAGATAGATGTCCGGGTGCTTCACTCGATATACCCACAGGGAGCAGAAAAGACGCTCATATACAACACACTGAAACGCGTTGTGCCGATGGGCGGCCTGCCTCTAGATGTCGGTGTGGTGGTCCAGAACGTGGCCACCCTGAAGGCGATCAGAGACGCCTGTTATGACGGCAAGCCGCTGATAGAGCGTGTCGTCACTGTCACAGGATCTGTGAAAGAACCAAAGAACCTGATGGTGCCGATAGGAACGGAGTTCTCCTTTCTCATAGAAAACTGTGGTGGAGCGAGCGAGGATCTTGCCAAGGTTATAAATGGTGGGCCGATGATGGGCATAGCCCAGCCCTCTCTGGACGTTCCAGTGATAAAGGGGACAAACTGCGTGCTGGTAATGGGCAGCAGCATGGTCAGGAGATATGAAGAGAAGGACTGCATACGCTGCTCAAGGTGCGTTTCCGTTTGTCCTCAGGATCTTCTGCCTACGTCAATAGCGCTCTATGCCAAGAACAAGAGGTATGATGATTGCGAGGCCTTGAGCGTCATGAACTGCGTCGAGTGCGGCTGTTGTTCCTATGTCTGCCCTGCAAGAATACAAATAGTTCAGTACGCCAAGATCGCAAAATCCGAGATCATAGCAAAAAGGAGGAGAGGCTGATGGAAGTAAGCATTGGTCCGCACATACGAGGGGATTGGGATACCAAAAGGATAATGCTCTGCGTTGTTCTGGCTCTGATTCCCAGCGCGGTGGCAGGTATCTATTACTTCGGATATACTGCCCTGGAAATAATAGTTTTGAGCGTTCTCGGTGCCCAGATAACCGAACTGATAGGTCTCAAGGTACTGGGCAAGCCCACGGAGTTTGATGGAAGCGCGATGGTCACTGGGCTGATACTGGCACTGATCCTGCCACCTTCTGCTCCTCTCTGGGTCCCGATCGTCGGCGCTGCTTTCGCCATGGTGTTCTTCAAACTCCTGTTCGGTGGTCTGGGCAAGAACATATTCAACCCTGCGGCGGGTGGGAGAGTGTTTCTTCTCCTGTCTTTCGCTGCGGTCATGGCGTCTTTCCCAGCACCCGGAGCAGATGCGGTGACAGCAGCAAGCCCACTTGCCTCTACAGGCTCATACAGTTACATGGACCTGTTTCTGGGCAACGTATCTGGAAGTATTGGTGAAACGTGCAAGCTGGCAATAATAATCGGAGGAGTTATCCTAATAGCTCTGGGTCTGATAGATTACGCTGTACCACTAGTCTACGCACTGACGTGCATGGTGATAGCTCTGGTCGCAGGAGCGGATTCTCTCTACCATCTTTTGTCCGGAGGCCTGCTTTTCGCAGCCTTCTTTATGGCCACAGACTATGTGACAACGCCGATAACAAGGAGAGGGCGTGTGATATTCGCTGCGGGTCTTGGCGTGTTGACGATGGTCACCAGGCTGATGGTGGGCACAGAGAGCATATCCTTCATGATCCTGTTCATGAATGGGCTTGTGCCGATGATAGACCGTTTTACCGTTCCGAGATCGTTCGGACAACCCAAGAAAGAGAGGAGGGCGAGAAAAAATGAGCAGTGAGAATGTCAGTCTGTGGGATGAATTCTTCAAGGGCATAGGCAGGATGAACCCAGTGTACGTCCTGCTCCTCGGTCTGTGCTCGAGCCTGGCGATAACGACAAGGATGGAGAATGCCATAGTCATGGGAATTGGTGTTATATTCTGTCTTGTCTGCTCGAACATAATAATATCAGCCATTCGCCGTTTTGTGCCTGAAGATGTCAGGATCCCTGTCTTTATATCCATAATATCTGGCTTTGTCACGCTCTTCGGCTTCATAGCCAGAGCGTATATGCCCGCGATATATGTCGCTCTGGGTATCTATCTGCCGCTGATAACCGTGAACTGCAATCTCTACGGGAGGGCTGAGGCTTTTGCACAGAACAATCCTGTTATGCCGACTTTCATGGATGGGCTCGGCATAGGTGCCGGTTATACCCTCGCCATACTGGGCATAGCATTCGTCAGGGAGGCCCTGGGTTTTGGTGAGATAATGTTTCAGGATCTTGCCCAGTTCACAATAAAGATCCTGCCATTTCAGGTCGGTGTTCTTCAGCAGCCTGCCGGGGGGTACATTGTCATGGCAGGTTATCTTATAAGCTTCACATACCTCTCAAAGAGGAAGGAGAGAAAGAGGAAGGAAGACATAGCTGAAGAAAGGAAAAGGACGATGGAGAATAGAGTTAAGGGGGTGAACTGATGGCTGGTGATCTTATATCTATAGCGATAGGTGCGATTCTTGTCAACAATTTTGTCTTTGCGAGATTCCTTGGTCTATGTCCCTTCTTTGGGGCATCAAACAACTGGAACAACTCCATGGGCATGGGTGTGATGGTCATATTTGTGATGGTCTGCTCTACTGTGCTCTCATGGTTGGTGGACACATTTGTGCTCATACCGATGAATGCAAGATATCTTGAAAACCTGGTGTTCATTGTGGTTATAGCAGTGTTCGTTCAGCTCGTAGAGATGATAATAAGAAAATACAGCCCATCGCTATACAAGTCCTTGGGCATATGGCTCCCACTGATCGTTGTCAACTGCGCAGTGCTTGGAGTCGTCACAATAAATGCAGGCGAGAACTACGCGTTTTCACAGGCTCTGGTGAACGGCCTGTTCTCTGGTATAGGTTTCATGTTTGCCCTGCTTCTGATGGCGACAATAAGGGAGCGCTTGGATTTGATGGGCGTTCCTGAATCCATGAAAGGTGTGCCTATAGCTATAGTGGTGGCCGCTGGCTTTTCTATGGCCTTCAGGGCCTTCGTGGGGCTTATATAGGTGGTAAGATGAGAGAAGACATGAGAAAAATGGTGAAAAACACCTTTGTTGTTTTTGTGACAGTTTTTGTTGTTGCTCTGGCACTAGCCGAAGTCTATCAGGTTCTCATAGTGCCGCTTGAGAAGGAGCAAGCCGCAAATGAAACAAATTATTTCGCGGACATGTTCCCTGGGGCAGCATTTGAGAAGAAGGCCATAAGCCATGGGGGGAAGGATGTAGAGTACTGGGAGGTTTACGACGGTAGCGAGCTCGCCGGTTACGTGGGCAAGGTAAACACGGTGGGTTCACAGAGTGGTGGTTCGAACCCACTCATAGCGTATGTTGCTCTGAACAGTGACATGACTGTAAAGGGAGTTGTCGTACCAGAAGACACCCTTCTTGAGACGCCGGGTCTAGGATCACGAATAGCTGAGAGCAGTTTTACATCGCAATTTGAGGGTCTGAACATTGGCGAGATAGCCCTCAGCTCTGAGGGTGGCAAGATCGATGCCATAACAAGCGCAACCCAGAGCTCTACGGCTCTGACCAATGGAGTCAGGTTTGTTGTTGAGGCTCTCTCACAGGAGGTAAAGACATGAAGGCCAGATTTATCCTGTTTGTTTTGCTGCTTTCTCTCTTGGTGCCCGTGGCGATGGCGCAGCCCGAAGATCTGAAGCAGTTATACCCGCAGGCCACGTTCAACGAGGCGCAGGGAGAGAACGTGACTTACTGGAAGGTTGATGGGGTAGAAGGCGTCAGATACGCCGGTGCGCTCTCTGCCAGAGGGATGGAAGGAGAGATAAAGGGTTACGTCATCCTCGATGGGGATTTTAAGATTGTCAGGGTAGTGATAACAGAGCAGCGCGAGACCCCGGGACTAGGATCCTTGGTTGCGGAGGAAGAGTTTCTGCAGCAGTTCTCGGGATTAACGGCTGACGAGATCGCTCTCAGCTCTGAAGGTGGCAAGGTCGATGCTGTGACATACGCAACGATAAGTTCATCCGCCGTCACTGGCGGGGTTAAGAAAACGATAGAGGCCATAAAGAGCGCGGAGAGTGCCGGAGGTTTTGGATACCTCACCGTTGTTGGTATCCTGGGTCTCCTTGCAGTCGCCTTTGGCGTAGGTCTGAGCGTTGCGGCCACAAGATTCGCAGTCCAGAGAAATGCCAAAGTCAACGAGGTTTATAAGCTCCTGCCCCACCAGAACTGTGGTGGATGCGGCTTCGCAGGATGCGAGGCTTTTGCAGAGGCTCTGGCAGAAAAGCCGGATCTTATGGGATCATGCAGGATAACTCCGAGCAGCGCAGCAAAGCAGATAGCCCAGATTCTCGGCACAGAGGCCGGAGAGACCGTTTCCATGGTCGCACAGATGAAGT
>DAEG01000049.1 GCA_002495235.1 Euryarchaeota archaeon UBA287
GGGACTTTGTGAAGAACATGATAACCGGCACCTCTCAGGCTGATTGCGCCCTTCTTGTCGTGGGTGCAGCGGAGGGTGTCCAGGCACAGACCAGAGAGCACGCGTTCCTTGCGAAGACGCTGGGTGTGCCCCAGCTCGTTGTTGGCATAAACAAGATGGACGCGACGCAGCCGCCGTACAGTGAGGCGCGCTACAAGCAGGTCAGGGAGGAAGCCGAGAAGCTTCTGAAGATGGTCGGATACAAGACCGATCAGATCGAGTTCATACCGATAAGCAGCTACAAGGGCGAGAACATATCCAAGCCGAGCGAGAACATGCCGTGGTGGAAGGGATCCACGCTGCTGGCAGCCCTTGATAAGTTCCAGGTGCCGCCAAAGCCGACAGACAAGCCTCTCCGCCTGCCGGTGCAGGATGTTTATTCGATAACCGGTGTCGGGACTGTGCCCGTGGGCAGGATTGAGACTGGTCTGCTCAAGGTGAACGACAAGATCATCTTTGAGCCATCGCACGCGGTTGCGGAGGTAAAATCCATAGAGATGCATCACGAGTCGATGGATAAGGCAGAGCCGGGCGACAACGTTGGATTCAACGTCAGAGGCGTTTCAAAGAATGACGTGAAGCGCGGGGACGTCGCTGGTCCGGTTGATAACCCACCAACGGTAGCAAAGCGCTTCAGGGCGCAGATCGTCGTGTTACAGCATCCCAGCGCCATAGCTCCTGGCTACACTCCAGTGTTCCACTGCCACACCGCTCAGGTCGCATGCACTCTGGAGGAGATCGTCAGATCCATGGATCCTAGGTCAGGCCAGACAAAAGAGGAGCACCCCGCTTTCATAAAGCCGGGTGATGTCGCTGAGGTGATAATAAGACCCTCAAGACCGATGGTCATAGAGCCAGCCAAGGATTTCCCCCCACTGGGCAGGTTTGCCGTCAGAGACATGGGCATGACCGTGGCTGCAGGGGTCTGTCTAGAGATCCTTGAGAAGAGGTGATCATGCCTCAGGTTGCCAGAATAAAACTCTCTTCAGCAGACCTGGAAAAGCTTAATCAGGTGTGCGTCACGATAAAGGACATAGCGGAGAAAACTGGTGCGGGCATGAAGGGGCCCGTGCCTCTGCCCACAAAGAGAATGCTGGTGCCCGTTAGAAAGACGCCCTGCGGCGATGGAACCGCCACGTGGGACCACTGGGAGATGAGGGTTCACAGGAGGCTCATAGACGTAGAGGCCAGCGACAGGGCTCTGAAGCAGCTCATGCGCATACCGATACCAGACGGTATCACCATCGAGATAAAGCTGAAGAGCTAGATGCTCGAGCCTCTCTCTCTGCTTTTCGGTCTGGTCCTTCTTGAGACGGGCTGGCTCTTGAGGTCTGAGAACAGGTCTCACCTTTTCCTCTCTCTTGGTTGGCTCCTTTTTGGCATATACTGGCCGTCTTTTGTTCCAGAATACCTCGCGATCGGCGATTACTTCAACGCGGCATTCTGTTGCATGGCCGTCCCATTCTTCCTTTACATAGCCATGAATGAGATAGACCTGTATTCCCACGCAAGAAGGGTCGGAGGTCTCGAGAACGTGGCACTTGGTTCATTCATAACTGTGCTGACCTACTTTCTGATAAAGTACGTGGATCCTCTCTCCTCATTCCTGAAGGTCACGTCGGCGCACGAAGCCAGCGCCTTTGCCGCCGCCCTCGGCGTCCACACGGAGGTCCAGGGCAACCTTGTGCTGGGGGCGCACACCACCTTCGAGATAGTTCTAGCCTGCACAGCTCTGCAGAGCATAATGATCTTTGTGGGGTTCATAGCGGCTTCGGGAGAGAGCAGAAGAAAGAGAGCGATAGCCGCGGTTGCCGTTGCTGCGATCATATATCTGCTGAACATAGTGCGCAACGGCGGCATAATCTTCCTTAGCGAGAGGGGCATAATGGACTTCAACACCGCACACAACCTGCTCGGCAAGGTCGCTAGCCTCGCTGCCCTTTTCGTCCTGGCCTTTTTTGTCCTGGATTACCTGCCAAGCCTCTACGATTCTTTTGCTGAAGCGTTTGCCGCGCTGAGGCCGAAGAGGCTGAGAGTGGTTGCCAGAGGAGGAGAGCTGGTGCTGCTACCGCTGCTGGTATCCCCCTTTATTTCGTACGTGAGCGTGGACATCTCTCTCATCCTCACGGTGCTGTTCTTTCTGTTGGCCCTTTTTTTTAGGGATCCTGACAGGAAGGTGGGGAAGGGAATAGTGTCCCCGGCGGATGGGAGGGTGCTATACGCATTTGAAGAGAATGGCACAAAAAAGATCGCAATATTCATGAGCGTGTTCGATGTGCACGTGAACAGGGCTCCGTGTGATGGTAGAGTCATGAGCATAGAGAGAGGCAGAGGCAGCCATGCGCCGGCGTACTCAGGTCATGCTAAGAACAACGCGTATGCGCTGACAGACTTGGGCGCTGTGAGGGTGAGGCAGATCACGGGTGCATTCGCGAGAAGGATCGTTAGCTATGTGAAGACTGGATATGCGGTCAGTAAAGGTCAGCGCATAGGTCTGATACGCTTCGGCTCGAGGGTTGAGCTTTGTGCAGAGGTTGAGGGCGAGATAAGGGTCAAGAAGGGTGACAGGGTCGTCGCCGGCGAAACAACGCTCATAGGCTGAAATCCTTATATGCTATCATGGCGATGGAGTGCGTGGAAAAGGTCGGCAGAAACGAGTCTCTTGCAATATCTGTTGACGAGCTCCTCTCTCGTCTGAAAACAGGCCTCTCCGGTCTGACCGGGGACGAAGCCAGCGAGAGGCTTGAGGAGTACGGACCAAACGAGATCGCCAGGAGAAAGAGGAGGATGGCGATCCTTGATTTTTTGTATTTTTTCAGAAATCCTCTGATCATAGTTCTTCTTGTAGCGGGAGTGATCTCAGGCGTTCTTGGTGATGTGACAGAGGCTGTCATAATCTTCGTCATGGTTTTGCTCAGCGCTGTGATAAACTTCTACCAGGAGACAAGCGCAGAGAGCGCTGCAGAGGCTCTGAGAAATAGGGTCACAACCACAGCCACCGTGCTGAGAGATGGGTTGAAAAAAGAGACAGACATGTCGCTGATAGTGCCTGGAGACGTTGTTTTTCTGTCGGCCGGTGACGCCGTCCCTGCGGACTGCAGGGTTATACTGGCAAAGGACTTCTTTGTTGATCAGTCTGCCATAACGGGTGAATCCTATCCTGTGGAAAAAAATCCCCTGCCGTGCGACGCAGCCGAGCTCTCTGATTGCAGGAACTTCGTCTTTTTTGGCAGCTCTGTGGTCAGCGGAAGCGCAACAGTCGTTGTGCTGAGAACGGGAAAGAGCACAGAATATGGCAAGATAGCAAAGAAGCTCATATCGAGAAAGACTGAAACGGAGTTTGAGCGTGGGCTCAGAAGGTTTAGTCTCATGATGATGGAGGTTATACTCGTGCTTGTTCTCTTTGTCTTCTTTGTGAATGCTCTTGGTGCCAAAGACGTCCTGCAGTCCTTTCTCTTCTCTGTAGCTCTCGCCGTGGGCCTCACGCCAGAGCTCCTGCCGATGATAGTGTCTGTGAATCTGTCTAAGGGCGCAATAAACATGTCAAAAAAGAAGGTAATAGTCAGAAGTCTTGCATCCATACAGAACTTCGGCAGCATGGACGTGCTCTGCACCGACAAGACAGGAACACTGACGGAGAACAGGATAAAGCTGATCCTGCACATAGATCCAAAGGGCAATGAGAGCGACAAGGTCTTCCTATACTCATTTCTGAACAGCTATTACGAGACCGGACTGAAGAGCCCGCTTGATAGGGCTGTGATTGAGCATGGTGATGTCGATGCTCTGGCGTATCACAAGGTCGACGAGATACCCTTTGATTTCGTAAGGAAGCGTGTCTCTATAGTTGTGGAGAAGGACAGGGAGAGAACGATGATCACAAAGGGCTCTCCCGAGGAGATCCTTGATATCTGCACATCTTGCGACATCGGTGATGGTACCATAGACATCAGCGATGAACTCATAGAGGAGCTGAAGGCAAGATTCAATGACCTCAGCGCTCAGGGTTTTAGAATACTCGGAGTGGTCTACAAGCGCGTTAACGAGAAAAAAGAGGTCTACTCCATAGACGATGAGAGAGAGATGGTCTTTGCGGGCTTCATTGCTTTCATAGATCCTCCAAAGGAGTCCGCAAAACAGTCCATAAAGCTTCTGAGGGATGCCGGCATAAAACTCAAGATATTAACGGGCGACAACGAGCTTGTGACAAAAAAGATATGCTCTGACCTTGATTTCGAGATAGACGACCTACTGCTGGGCAAGGATATCTCACCAATGAACGACGATGCTTTAGCCATAGCGGTCGAAAAGACGAACGTGTTCGCTAGAGTCACTCCAGCCCAGAAGGACAGGATAATGAACGCGCTCAAGATTAATGGGCACGTCGTAGGGTACATTGGGGATGGCATAAACGACGCCCCATCGATGAGGACCGCAGACGTAAGCATATCCGTTGACAACGCCGTAGATGTGGCAAAGGAGGCTGCAGATATGGTTCTGCTTGAGAAGGATCTAAAGGTCCTCTATGACGGCGTCATTGAAGGGAGGAAGACGTTCGGTAATACTATGAAGTACATAATGATGGGCACGAGCTCAAACTTCGGTAATATGTTCAGCATGGCGATAGCATCCCTCTTTCTTCCCTTCCTTCCCATGGCCCCCGGGCAGATCTTGTTGAACAATCTGCTCTACGACATCTCGGAGATCGCAATACCAACTGATGCGGTGGATGAGCAATACGCTGAAAAGCCAAAAAGGATGGACGTCTCTTTTATAAGGCGTTTTATGCTCTATTTCGGGCCCATAAGTTCTGTTTTTGATCTTCTGACTTTTTACATCATGCTCACCTTTTTTAAGGCAGGAATGCCGCAATTCCAGACCGCCTGGTTCGTTGAATCGTTATGCACTCAGATGCTGGTAGTCTTCTCTATAAGGACTGAGAGAATACCGTTCTACAGGAGCAGGCCAAGCGGACTGCTCCTTTTCTCAGGCTTGTGCATCACATCACTTGCTATAGTTATTCCGTTTACGCCTCTGGGGGGGTTGCTAGGTTTTGTTGCGCTTCCGTGGCAATTCTTTCTTATACTCCTAGCGCTTGTTGTTTCTTATCTCGTCCTTGTTGAGGTGATGAAGGTCATCTTCTACAAACGCAGTCGTCAACCCGCGGAACCAAAAAACATTTAAAAGAACAATGCCATCATTTGTTGTGAAGACATATCTTACAATATGGTTCAACAGCGAAGGTTCCAAGGTCAGTTACATCACGGAAAGGCTTCTCTCTCTCGGTTTCCAGCCTCTCACAGGAGCTTATGACTACGTGTATGACTGGGGTAACAACACCACGGTGGAAGAGGCGATATGGTTCGGTGACAAGATCCAGGAGACCCTGAAGAGTGCGAGTGTTTTCTTCAGGATAGAGACCATATAAAAAGTAAGATAATCTCCGCGGTTCATTAGAATTATGGGAAGCATCACCGTAGGTGTGGTAGGCTCTAAGGATTATGCCAAGAACATAGGGAAGAAAGGCACTTCTAGCGATATAACCCTCTACAACATGAAGAGCGGTGACAACGTTGTAACCGCCATAGAACCGAGCAGCTATCCCGAGAAGCTCTCTTCTCTCTTTTATGCGACAAGCATGAGCGATTTTGTTGTTTTTGCCGTCAGCGCTCTCGATGCCGATTTTGCGGAGAGCCTGATGATGATTGATGCCCTCGATAAGAGGGAGGGATTTTTCGTGACCGAGGACAGAGAGAGGGTTGCTGGGTTTGTCAGGGGCACATCGGCAGAAGGATTCACGCTGATGCCGAATGATCCCATCTCCCTGAGGGAGGCGCTCCTTGGGATGGCAGAAAGACAGAGCGAGGTGAAAGAGAGTGGAGGTGCCGTCGTCATAGACCATTTCTTCAAGGTCAAGGGTGTTGGCACGGTCGTTCTGGGCATAGTGTCCTCCGGCTGTATAAAGAAGCACGACGAACTCACGTTATATCCGTCAAAGAAGAGGGTGCAGATCCGTTCGATACAGAAGCAGGACGTTGACTATGATTCTGCCTGTCTCGGCGACAGGGTCGGTCTCGCTCTCAGGGGTGTTGAGCCTGACGAGATCGAGCGAGGGTACGTCCTGTCCTCGGGTGATATCAGTTGCGTGAGTGAGATCAGCGCGGAACTCGAGAAGAACAGGTTCTACAAGAGGGATCTTGGCGGTACCGTGCACGTCGGCTGCGGGATGCAGTTTCTGCCAGCGCAGGTAAGAAATTTTGAAGGTAACAGAGTGTCACTGGAATTTGAGAGGCCTCTCGCGCTCTATGGCAGAGCGATCCTGTGCGATCTCAACGCTCCGAAGCCCAGAGTCATAGGAAAGCTGATTGTATGAGTAGTCAATTGACAACAACCCATAAATAGAGGGATACCTATTGAAACTCTATGGACAAGAGACTTTTGGAGGCGCTATTTGTGGCGGCATTTCTTGTGCTGCCCATTGTGCATGCGCAGGATCGGGGGAGTGAATGGCTTTACATGGTGTACCTGGATGGCGATAACAACCTCGAGAGCTACGGAGTGAAGGATCTGAATGAGATGGAGCTCGGTCTCGCATCAAATTCGGGGGTCAAGGTGCTGGTTCTCTTCGATGGATACAGCGGAAGGTATATAGGACACAAGGGAGCCAAGATCTATGAAGTGGTCCACGACACTTCCGCATCTGCTGTCAAATCCAAGGTAGTGAATGACCTCGGAGAGGTTAACATGGGAGACCCGAGCACACTTACAGACTTCGTAGATTATTGCACATCCAACTATCCGGCATCAAAACATGCGCTGGTCCTGTGGAACCATGGCGCCGGGTGGAGGGAGCTAGAGGAGGAGAGGACCGACATCACGAAGGACGTGTGCTTTGATGACACGGACGGCGACCAGCTCTCGACTGAAGAGCTGTCCCAGGTATTGCCCCAGATCTCCGAGTCATGCGGTTCCTTGGATTTCCTTGGTTTTGATGCCTGTCTGATGCAGATGTTCGAGCTGGCCTATGAGTACTCTGACAGTGTTGAGGTCATGGCCGGTTCAGAGGAAACAGAGCCCGGGGATGGCTGGGATTACTCGTACATAATGAGCGAGCTATCGAGCGATCCTTCCATGGGTGCAGAGTCCCTCGGCAAGTTGGCAGTTGACGCCTATGCGGACTACTACGGCAGTGATAGCCAGGTCACATTCTCCGCGATAAGGGCCTCCGCGGTTCCGGAGCTTGCAAGCGCCGTCAGTGAGCTCTCAAGCGCACTCCTGAATGCCCTGCCGACTGAGCGCTCTGCGATATCCAGCGCGAGGAATGCGTCTCTGGAGTTTGCCTACTCTGATTACATAGACCTGTACAACTTTGCGGCCAACCTCAGGACACAGGACACAGCCGTGATGAGCGCCGCGGCCGGCGTGATGGATGCGGTAGACTCCTCCATGATCTCAGAGTGGCACAGCAGTGACTACGATGCGCACGGTGTGAGCATATGGTTCAACAGGACTTACCCGTCGCAGCAGTACATGGACAGGTACGAGAACCTCAGGGTCTCTGGGACAGGATGGCTTGACTTCCTGCTGGCTTACTACGGCTGAGCCGTAAGCCCCCTCTCTCTTTTATTTTTGCCATTTGTGTTATGTTTTGGTCATTCTTACAGACCTTATCTGGCGTTCTTTAGGCTGGTTCTCTCTGGGTTTTCGTGATGGCGGTTTATCGCGAGATCAGCTCTACACTCCTGTCAGCAGATCGTGCCGTTGTCCGTCAGGGTTGTATGCGGGTGCCCACGCAGTCTCTGAAGATTGGCGGGTAAAGGCGAGGCCGTAGTGTCGGCGTCTCGGACAAAAGCAGTCCAAAGATCTTGACAAAAACTGTTGCGCAGGCATCCTACTTATGCAAGGCGTCCAGACATTCTCCATGCGTGAAAAAACTGGATCTGCGCAACAATACGAATGAGACTGATGTTCTCTGTGAGAAGAGAGTAGCTCTTTCGGGGCGCGTGCCAAACCATGCGCTCCAGATAGGCGCACAGACAGCCGCGTCTGCGCGTTCATGCGGAAAGACTAGCTGTGATCCCGTCCATAGGATATGCCCGGCTTTAAATTTATATATGCATAAATCCTTTGCTTATCTGGTGTGAAAATGGCGAAGTATGTGTACTACTTTGGTAAGAGTGGTGCTGAAGGGAGAGGAGACATGAAACCCCTGCTCGGAGGCAAGGGTGCAGGATTAGCAGAGATGACAAACATAGGCCTTCCAGTGCCGCCGGGATTCACGATAACAACGGAGGTGTGTGTCCACTATTACAAAAACAAAAAGTACCCCGATGGATTGAGAGAACAGGTGGAGGAGGCCCTTCGCAGGCTAGAGGGCGAGATGGGCCTGAGGTTCGGAGATAGGGAGAGTCCTCTGCTTGTATCAGTCCGCTCCGGCGCCAGGGTGAGCATGCCGGGAATGATGGACACGATACTGAACGTCGGACTGAACGATGAGAGCGTGAACGGTCTCGCAAAGATGACAAACAACGAGCGCTTCGCATGGGACTCCTACAGAAGGCTGATCCAGATGTTCGGCAACGTCGTCCTTGGCATAGAGCATGAGAAGTTCGAGGAGATCCTGCAGAGCGTGAAGGACAGGAGAGGATTTAAATATGACAATGAGCTGAACACAGAGGATCTCAGAGCGGTGGTAGAGGGCTACAAGGGGCTTGTCAAGAAAGCGTCGGGAAAGGATTTTCCGCAGGATCCAAAGGATCAGATGTGGCTCGCCATAGAGGCGGTCTTCGGATCATGGGACAATCCGCGGGCGATAACATACCGGAAGGAGTACAGGATACCTGATGACTGGGGAACCGCTGCCACAGTGCAGACGATGGTCTTTGGGAATATGGGGTCGGACTCAGGCACCGGTGTGGGTTTCACAAGAAATCCATCCACAGGAGAAAAGAAGATATACGGGGAGTACCTGCTGAACGCTCAGGGCGAGGATGTCGTCG
>DAEG01000107.1 GCA_002495235.1 Euryarchaeota archaeon UBA287
ACATCGGTGGACAGGCTTCCAGAAGGCTCAAGGAAGCAGTTTGGAAGCTCGCTCATCTAAGTTATTTACCCTCCTCTATGGATGAAGAATTTCCTCCTTAAAGCTTGTCAGTGTGGTTTCGGGGTCCATTGTAAAGGCAGGCACCTCTCCCGGCCTTCTGTTCATGATTCTCGTTGCGGCGCCCACAATAACACAGCTCTTATTGGCCCTGTGATGTGCTTGATTCGATGCGCCTCAATATGCCTAATAGACAGGCCCCCAGTTGAGGACTCCGTGTCTCTCGCATATCTCTACGACTTTATCGATCGGTATCGCCTCTGCCGTTCCCTGAAAGCCTTCAACTGTTGTGGCCTTTAACAGGGAATTTATTATCGCCTCTTCCGTTGCCTCAACAACCGCGCAGAAGAGAGGAGACAGGTGATCGCTGTTGACAACGTTCTCATTCCTGGTGATATCGCGGGGGCTGTTCTCTATGATGTTGGCCGTAGAGAATGCTATCACGTAATCCCCGCTCCCGTTGGAGCCGAAGCCCCCGGTCCTTGCGAGGCCATAGAGCGCTCTGCTAGCCAGTCTCTCAAGATCCTTTGCGGTTAGAGGCGCATCCGTTGCGACGACAACCATGCAGGATCCTTCATCCTGCTCTTTAGCGTACATGAAATTTCCCAGCTCCCTGCCGACAGGGGCTCCGTTTATGCTCAGGATACCTCCAAAGTTTGTCTGAACGAGCACCCCCACGGTATAGCCGCCCATGCTCTCCGGCAGGACTCTGGAGCTCGTTCCTATGCCCCCCTTCCATCCGAGGCACATCGTGCCCGTACCAGCGCCAATGGAACCCTCCTCAACAGGCCCGCTTTTTGCATTTTTTATGGCGTCAAACACGTCATATTTTGTCACAGCTCTGGCCCTTATATCATTGAGATAACCGTCGTTCGTCTCCCCAACAACAGGGTTTACCGATCTCACATCCTCGTTTCCTTTCAGAGAAAGCATGTATTCTACAACAGCATCCGCGACCTGAGGCACACTCAGCGTGTTGGTGAGCAGGATCGGCGTTTCAATCGTTCCAAGCTCCTTCACCTGTGTATAGCCTGCGAGCTTCCCAAAACCGTTGCCGCAGAATATGGCTCCCTGGACCTTTTCCTTAAATAAATTTCCAGAATGTGGGAGTATGGCGGTGACCCCGGTCCTTATGTCTTTTCCTCTGATGATCGTTTTCTGACCCACGAGGACGCCATCAACATCCGTTATGGCATTCCACTTTCCGGGAGAGAAGATTCCTATTTCTATCCCTACGTCCCTAGCCCTCGGTCTGTCAGGCTGTACTCCGGAACTCCCAACCATAGAGCTCGCCATAACCAGAAGCACAAGCCATACTAAAGCCCTTTTCATAAAGGAGAATGGCTCGCTCTACATTTCCTTTTTGGCCTCTGAGCCCTTCTTTTTGTTCAGATAACTCTTCTTGCGTTTGCTCTCTAAAAAGATAGGACAGTGCATGCAGGGATCCTTTGATATGTCAACGGTCTCCGGGGCAGTCAGGGTACGTGCCCGTGCACTCCGGAAACTTCTTGGTCGCTTTCTCGAAAAGCCTCACGCTCTCGGGCTTTCTCTTGTACCTCACTACCTGCTTACGTCTCTTCCTTCCCACTATGAAAAGTGAGCGTGCCAGTACATATTTGTTATGATAGGGGCCGAGACCGGGACTCTCAGGAACAACGTCTATTTTTATGACTATGATGCCCACGAACCCAGGGACTATCTTGTACTGTGCATAGAGGAAGGGAAGGATACTCATACCAGAGCTTGCCTCAGAGTTCGGTGATAAGCTCACAGTCCTCCCTCTATGGGTTCCCATGGACTTCTTTTACTATCCTGAGATAAAGAACTACGTGACCGTCTATGGAAATGACAGCAGTTCTATCAAGGCTGCTGTAGAGACATTGTTTGACTCGAATGCACCAGAGGGATCATTCCCTCTGAGAGCACCGAGGACCAGAATAATGAGCATAAACTACGCAACCGAGGGAAAAAAGGAACTGAAAGCAATGGGGGGCAGCTCGGATGGGGCGCCACTCTTCAATACAGATTATTCTGTTGAGAAGAAGATGGCCAAGGCAGGTCTGAACCCGGGATCTGCTTGTGTGCTTATCGCGAACGCGACCGTGGGAGCGAGCTTTCTTTCACCCGTCAAGAACGGAAGCCCGGGGGCGCGGGTAGAGTTTGACGAGGTATAAGAGGCGTTATAGACAATGTCCTCGCCTCGGGATCATTTAAGGTCATCGCAGGCATAAAGGACCTCACAACGAATGAAAGCCATAGCACTCAGGTGATCTACAGGAACGCGACAATGGAGGAGATGAACCAGAGCTTCATCGCTACTGTCAACGCCATCCTGACCCAGGGACACAGATATCTCGCGTACATTGAAGCGAGAGCAAAGCAGGACGCGACACTGATGATAACTGGTAAGATAGATCTCTGGAACAATGACTACGGAGTGTGGTATGACAGGATAGTGATCTGGGCAGAGGCATGGCGCCAGCGCTGGAATGATGCAATTCCCTGCGCGGTATGATGCTATTCGGCAATAAGAATATAAGTAAGCCAGATTCTGAGAT
>DAEG01000006.1 GCA_002495235.1 Euryarchaeota archaeon UBA287
TACAGAAGATAGGAAAGGACAGATCAGAGAGGATGGAGAGGATAATAAAGGCATTGCATGAAGTCAAGCTGGAGCCGCCAGAGGAGTTCCTGACAAGGTATCCACACATGCTGAGCGGAGGGCAGAGGCAGAGGATCTCCATAGCAAGGACGCTGGTTCTTAATCCTGCGGTCATGGTGGCTGACGAACCCGTATCGATGATAGATCTCTCAACAAGGGCGGAAATCCTTCATCTGATGAGGGAGATAAAGAAGGAGAGGGATCTCACCTATATCTATATAACACACGACCTCTCCACAGCAAGGTACTTTGCCAACAGGATGGCAGTCATGTACCTTGGAAGGATAGTGGAGATGGGCGGAGTTGATGACGTGATTGACAACCCGCATCATCCTTACACAAAGGCCCTCATAGCTGCTGTGCCCGAGATGGGTAGTGGCAGAGAGAATGAGATAAAGGAGCTCCCTATAAAGGGTGAGATAAGCTCTGCCATTGATCTGCCAAAAGGATGCCGCTTCAATCCAAGATGCCCCTATGCCTTTGACAGATGCAGGGAGGAGGAGCCGGGGCTCGAGGACGCGCACAGAGGGCACAGCGCTGCCTGCTGGCTCGCGTAGCTCAAAACCTTATTAAGCGGAAAGCGCTTTAACGCTGTGCACGACAGAGTCACTCTGGGAAGAAGAACCCTCCTGGTGGTCCTCCAGTACCTGGTGGGGGCTGTTGTCGGCCTCATATGTGTCATGCTCCCTGCCAGGTACTTCGATGTCGGTGTGTTTGGCTATGTTGTCGGCGTGGGTTTCTCTTCCTACAACATCCTGGCGTTTTTGTCTGATCTGGGTCTCAAACAGACGCACTTGAGTTTTGTTCAGAGGCTTGATTTTGCTGAGTGCAACTCTTCTTACGCCCTGTCAAAGGCCATGCTGGCTGCCGTGGTCTCGCTCGTTTTTTTCCTAGTCAGCTTCCTGTCCGGTTCCTCACAGATCATGTACCTCTTTCTTCTCTGCGCGATCCTTTTCACAACCAGAGATGTCTTTGTTGGCATATTTGATTCCAGGATAGAGACCATGAAGAGCCAGAGCTCCATAATCGTGGAGCATTTGACAAGGCTCCTTCTGACCGTGGTGCTCACAATGCTTGCGATAGGTAGGCCGGAGGATACACAGGCTCTTTATCTGTCGCTCACATTCCTGCTCAGCATGCTGGCAAGCGCGTTCTTTGCTCTCTTGCTTATCAGGGGCTATCCCTTTGGAAAGCCCGCGTACATCAGGGAGTACTTTTCCGCGGCCCCTGCCATAGCCTTCATGGGTGGGATAGACATAATAATGTTAAATGCAGACAAGCTCATACTCCAGTTTTTCGTCGGATCCAGCGAGCTGGGCGTATACACCGGTGTTAACAAGATAGCGCAGCTGGTCTTCTACCTCTCAACAGCCCTGGTGACCATCCTGCTGCCGACGGTTGCCTCCCTGGACGACGAGAGTGCCGCAAGAGCGACATCCTTTGCCGAGAGGTATCTGATGCTCGTGATCCTTCCGGTGGCTTTTCTATCCATGGTGCTGCGGGATGACATCATAAGATATCTCCTGCCTCAGGATGTGTTCTTGAGCGGAGGCTTCTCTATGGTGCTCTTAATGCTTGCAACGCTCCTGCTTGCAAGCTCAAGGAGCGAAGCCGTTCTGCTGTTCGCCCGGAACAGGAAGAGAGATGCCACGCTCCTGAATTCTCTGCTCGCGATTTTGTACATCCTGTCTACCGTGGTCCTCGCGGATCTGTACGGCATCGAGGGTGCTGCTTTTGCCGCCCTTGTATCCGGTCTGTTCAGCTTCTTCGCTTTTCGCTATGCAAGCACAAAACTGGGCAAGGAATTTCTGGGAAAAAGCATTTTGAAACAGCTTCTGGCAATAATAGCCGCGTCCTTGGCTGTCTTCTTTCTCGGCTTTTTTGATCCCGAGGAAGCGGAGTTTCTCTTCTTCCTCTTCCGCATAACTGTAGGAATAATTATATACGGACTTGTCCTTATAATCCTGAGGGAGTTGAGACTGGAGGATCTCACATACGCGTTAGAGCTCGTTGGTGGGGGTAATGAAGGTAAGCGTGGTGGTCACGGTAAAAAATGAGGAAAAGAACATCGGGGCGCTCTTGGACAGCCTTGTGATGCAGGAGCAGCCCGTAGAGATACTCATCATAGACTCCGCGAGCACAGACAGGACATGCACCATAGTTGAAGAATACTGCGAGCGCTATGACTTTGTTAAGCTCTTTTCGCATGAGGGTTCCAGAGGCGAGAGCCGGAACTTCGGCTGCGAGAGGGCGGATGGCGAAGCCTTTGCCTTCATAGACGGTGACTGCACGGCCGACATGAACTGGATCAGGGAACTTAGGAGTTCACTCAGGGATAACGATGTTGTGGCAGGAAAGACTGTATACGACAAGGATTCCGGCTCCAGGATGAGCCTTTACATCTATGGTGTTGATGTCTCTTTTCCTTCGTGCAATCTTGCGTACAGGAGAGAGGTCTTTCCACGCTTCGATCCCTGGTTCAAGACCGCAGAGGATATGGACCTGAATCTCAGGGCTGTTAAGGGCGGGGTAAGGTTCTTTTACAACGAGCGCGCGCTGGTTTACCACAGGGTCAGGGAGAACCATGTCGCTTTCATGAAGCAGGCCTTCTGGTACGGTTTCGGCAGGGGTCAGCTGTTCATAAGGCACAGGATCATGGGTGCCTCTTCTTTCGTGCCTGAGCTGAGCCTCTGGGACGTTATAAAGAGGCTGTGCGGTGCCGCGGGCTTTGTTGTTGCGATGATCACAGGAGGTGAGACGAGACTATGAGCGAGAAGATAAGCATAATAATACCGGCTCTGAACGAGGAGGAGGCAATAGGGGCAACTCTGAACTCCATACCGAGAGAGAGGCTCGAGGACGTAGGGTACGATGTCGAGGTGCTTGTTGTCGATGGCGGCTCCAAGGACAAGACCGTAGCGATAGCGGAGAGTATGGGGGCGAAAGCAATCGTGGAGCCGCGCAGGGGCTACGGCAGGGCCTACAAGACGGGCTTTGAGAAGTGCACCGGAGATATAATCGTGACCGGAGACGCGGATGGCACGTATCCTTTCGAGAGGATACCAGAGCTTCTGAAAATGCTAGAAGGCTATGACTTCGTAACAACGGACCGCTTTGCATCGATGGAGGAGGGTGCCATGAGCAGGATGCACTATGTTGGCAATCACGTCCTCAGCCTAGTTCTCAGATTGCTGTACAGGGTTGATGTGAAAGACTCTCAGTCAGGCATGTGGATCTTCAGGAAGAGCATACTGAAGGATCTAGACCTGCGGGCGGATGGCATGGAGCTGAGTGAGGAGATAAAGGCCGAGGCTTTCCGAAAGTGCAGGGCGAGGGAAGTGCCCATTCACTATGGCAGGAGGATAGGTGAGAAGAAGCTCAGGAGCTTCCAGGACGGCTTCAACAACCTGGCCTATCTCTTCAGGAAGAAGTTGGCAGAATGATCTCATGAGCTGTAAAGTGGGCCTAGTGCCTACTGCGTTAAAGGCCCCGGTGCTCTGTGGTCCGCCATGTACGATAGGATCTCTATGACAGCAAGGAGAGCGATCATCGCTATTCTCCCCATCCATACGGCGGTGTTAGACATCTCAAGGTACTTTGAGGCGCTGGATCCGAGCCATCCGCCTAGCAGGAAGATCAGGAACGCAGGAGTCACATACTTTATTATGTAGAACACGCCCCTCGGCACTCTTATGTTCCCACCCCTGTTCAGCTCTTCCATGCATCTATCTATGCCGAAGGACCATGCAAAGAGAACGACCTCAATGAGAGACACTACGACCAGCAGAAGCGATCCTGCCCAGAAGTCCATGTCGTCGAATACCCCCTGGTGGTAAAAGAGCACGGGCAGGTTCGAGAGAAGAAAGACGATCAGGATCGTTATAGCTACGCTCTTTGTTTTTGAGATTTTGAATTCGTCCTCAAGAAAAGATACGAATGGCTGCAGAAGGCTCACTATCGTCGTGAAACCAGCTATGAACAGCAGCAGGAACCACATCACGCCGAAAGCCCTGCCTCCGGGCATGACCTCCATGACCTTTGGCATAGCTATGAATGCAAGATTATAACCCTCCGTCATCTGCGGGCCTATGGAACCAAAGAAGAAGAATATGACCGGTATGGCGATGCAACCGCCAAAGATGACCTCATTGATCTCGTTGATCAGCGTTACAACCAACGGTCCCTGAGCGATGTCCTCGTTTTCTTTTATGTAGCTCGCGTAGACTGGTATCTGTGCCTGTCCCAGCGAGAGAGTAAAGAAAATCTGCCCGGCTGCCATGAGCCAGATGTTCCAATCACTCAGCATAGCCCAGTCCGGCCTCCATATATAGACAAGTCCTGCCCATGCCTTGGGTCCGAGCGTAAGGACCCTCACTGTCAGGATGGCCGCGAACACCATAAGCAGAGGCATTGCTACCTTGGTCATTTTTTCAATGCCACCGGACACGCCCCTTGCCAGCACGAAAAAGGACATCAGCAGGACAAGGGCATAAAATACGTAGGAGAGGAGGAACATGCTCTGGTTACCTCCGGTGTAGTCGTAAAGAAAGGCTGCCGTGTCCTTTCCGAAATATGATCCAAGGGCGGAGAATACGGAATAGCCAACACCCCACGAAGCCACATACGTATAATACGCAGCTATCACCAATGAAACGAGCAGTCCTATGCCACCCAGATACTTAGCCCATTTTTTTCCCGATACCTCCGAGAATACCATAGGCAGTGAGCCGTGGCCTCTTGTCCCGCTGTACCTACCCATAGCCCACTCGGTCCAGAAAACAGGTAGGCCTAGCAAGAACAGAGCTATGAAATATGGTATCATGAAGCTGCCGCCTGCCTTTGCTATCTGGCTTGGGAATCTGACAAAATTGCCTAGGCCCACGGCAGAGCCCGCCATGGCGAGTATCATGCCGATTCTGGAGCCCCAGCTCTCTCTTGTCATAAGCTTAAACCGTAGCGCCTTATATATAACTTACGGTAAAAATGATAAGCGTGCAGAAGTCTTACCGTTGTGAAATCCAACAGGATCATCATGGATCTGGGTTACACCGGCATGATGTGCATGATGTATGGTTTTCTAGCTCTGGTGCTCCTTGTACTGAGCTTTTTCTGGGGCGAGTACGAACTGATGCGCCCCATACTGCCCTCGGCGCTCTTTTTCTTTGTATTAGGTTTGGTGCTTTTTCTGGTGCTGAGAAGAAGGTTGACAGCCGAGCTTTCGATGGGCTCCGCCATGAGAATAGCCGCCATCACGTGGCTCATCCTGCCTTTACTCAGCATAATACCTCTTGTGACTGTGGGCCATCTGGATGTCATCAGCGCTCTCTTTGAGACTATGTCCGGGTACACCACAACAGGTCTGACCATGTATGCGGATGTCGAATCATTGCCAAAGAGCATACTCTTCTGGAGGTCGTTCATGCAGTGGATAGGTGGTATAGGCATACTGGCATTGTTCATAACGATATTCACCTCCCGCACCCCCGTGCTCAGGAGGCTTTATGCCGCGGAGGGCAGGAGCGACACCGTGAACTTTGACGTTGTCAGGACCTCAAGGGCGCTCTGGGCTTTCTATACTTTTGTCACCGTGCTCTGCGCCCTGCTCCTATGGCTTTCCGGTATGCCGCTGTTCGATTCTGTAAACCATGCGCTAACCGGTCTCGCAACCGGTGGCTTCTCTGTCAAGAATGCAAGCATCGGGTATTACAATAACGTCTGGGCCGAGATAATTCTCATGGTCTTTCTGTGCATAGGCGCCACGAACTTCGTCTACATGATAAACCTCATAACCGCCATACCAAAGAAGAAGAGGGTCGGTCTGAACGTGGAGCTCGAGGGTTTTCTGTTGATCCTTTTTACAGCGATTACGATCATAGTCCTTATCGGAAAGGTGGATCTGAGGGCAGCGTCCTTTCAGGCGGTCTCTGCGATAACCAACTGCGGTTTTCAGACAAAGGATCTCGGCGGATGGAGTGATTTCAACAAGGTCATGCTGAGCATTCTCATGATAGCCGGAGGCTCTTCAGGCTCCACGGCCGGAGCTGTTAAAACATTCCGTGTCGAGATATTCTTCCTCTCGGTATACTGGTATTTCAGGAGGCTGACCCTGCCAAAGGATGCGGTCCTCGTTCCGAAGTTCGGAAAGAGAAAGCTGCCTGCTGAAGAGGTGGTTCACGTTGTGCAGTACATAACAGTGTATGTTCTCGCTCTTCTCGCCGGTGCACTGGTGCTAACGTCCTATGGGAACTCCTTTGCGAACTCCTTTTTTGAGGTTGCCAGCGCGATAGGAAACACCGGTCTGACCGTAGGGATAACCTCGGTCGGTATGCCACTTGCGGAGAAGATCACACTGATCGTTGAGATGTGGCTCGGGCGCGTTGAGATCTTTCCGGTGTTCATGCTCTTCTTCAGGAGCAGAGAGTGAAGCAATCAAAAAATTAAAAATACTTATATGACAATACTATTTAAAAATGGCTGAAGTTGCAGAGGTAGTGAAGATAGGGCTCACAGGGATCCCGGGAGTAGGCAAGACCGAGACGCTTCTGAAGATCGTGCGAAGGCTTGAAGAGAAAGGTATCATCATAGGCGGGATGGTCACTGAGCCGATAATCGAGGGTTCCCAGAGGGCCGGCTTCAGCATAACAGACTGGAAGACGAAGAAACAGGGCGTGCTGGCTCACAAGGATTTTGATTCCGAGCTCGAGGTCAGTGGCTATAAGGTCAACGTAGAGGATCTTGAGAGCATCGGTGTTCCTGCGATCCTTGACGCGATAGAGACCTGTGACCTAGTCATAGTGGATGAGGTTGGCAAGATGGAGATGTGCAGCGATGCTTTCATTGATGCCGTCAGAAAGCTGCTGGACAGCGACAGGTGCGTCCTGATGACACTTCACAAGAAGTCGAGACATCCTCTGCTCCAGGACATAAGACGCAGGGATGATGTGCGCATAATCGAGGTGACCAAGATGGGCAAGACCATACTCTACTCGCAGATCGCACCCGTCTTTGAAGAATACTTCGCTAAGCACAAGCGGATGTAGAATGCTGATAAGAGAGGGTGAGGCGCTCATGGATCTGCCCGAACCACCGCAGACATTCAGAGGCCCCGCGAAGCGCAGAAAGATCTTTTACAATCCGGCCATGGCGAACAACAGAAGCATATGCGTCCTCATGTGCAAGGCTCTCGGGGTGAGGAATATGCTGGACGGCTTCGCGGCCACTGGTGTCAGAGGCATAAGGGCCATGAAAGAGGCTGGCGTGCAGGTGGTTTTCAATGACTTTGAAACCGCGGCTTTTTTTGCCATAAAAAAGAATCTCGAGCTGAACGGTTTGAGCGCCGACGTGCTCAACAAAGATTTCTGCGAGCTCAAAACAGGAGCTGAACTCTGCGACGTGGATCCTTTCGGCACTCCGGCACCCTTTACCGAGAAGGGCATAGAGCTCTCCGACAGATTTTTGGCTGTTACCGCCACGGATACCGCTGTTCTCTTCGGCTCGAACGTGAAGAAGTGTTATGAGCGCTATGGCGTGAGAGTAAGGAGAGTGGACTGGAACAAGGAGCTCGGGGCACGGGTTCTGTGTCACTTCGTGGCCGAAGAGGCAAAGCTTCTTGGCACAGGCATAAGACCAATATTCGTTTACGCAGAGGATCATTATCTCAGAGGGTATTTCGAGCTGTGTGACCTGGAGGAAGAGACCACAGATCGCGACGGCATTGGACCCCTCTGGTCTGGTAGACTTAAGGACGCAGAGGTCCTGAAAAAAGCGCTCGAAGCCAGCATAAAAAGAGAGTACCCAGGCAAAAAAGCCGTGGAGGGATTGTTGTCGAGAGCCTCTGAAGAGATCGATGTCGTGGGCTATCACGACCTGGATTCACTGGCGTCAAGGCTGCGCGCGGCAGAGCCACGGGTGCAAGAGCTTGTAGAACGCCTCATAGACCAGGGTTTTGAGGCCTCGCGCACCATCTTTTCACCCAAGGGGATAAAGACAGACGCGCCTACAAACGAGGTGGAGTCTTGTTTTCTCAGTGCCTCTGCCGAGGCAAAGGGGCTATGACACCTGCGTCTCTGCACAGGATCAGGTTTTACGTGGATTTCCGGCAGTGCTTAAGAGGGTGGATATTGCGAATATCTGCGCCGCCTTTTCGACCGCATCAGCCACTCTAACGGCCTCACTCACCGTTTTTCCTGTGGCCAGAACTCCATGACCAGAGAGCAGGCATGCTCTCTTGCTTTTCAGCGCCGCAGCAACCGCATTCACGTCCGCGTACTCTACGACTTCTATCTCACCACCAAGGGCACTGGTAAGCCTGTCGGTTACCTGGGGAATGCTTTTTCCAGCGCAGGCTGCGGCGGAGGCAAACGTCGAGTATGTGTGGACTGCCACATTCAGCTCTGCTGCTGTGCCATAAAGTCCCAGATGCAGGTGAAGGTCCTCTGGTGGGTTTTTTCTTCCCTCCACCCGTTTTCCGCCAATATCAACCAGCAACACACCGTCCAGATCGATGTGATCGCGGGCGCCATCGGAAGAGGTTATGGCCACTATATTCTTATCGCACCTCTTGCTTACGCTCTCTTCGTATAAGTGCCACCTGCACAGCAGTTCCTCTGCGCCTTTTGCCACCTCATCTTTGTCTCTGTCGTAGGATCCCAGAACGATATCCGCGTCTCTGTAGCCTTTTCCCGGCATAATCAATAGCCTCTTTCCTTTATTTTTTCTTTACGTTTTTTGCTGGTGTGGAAGAGGCCAACGCAGTCTACCCCGTTCATAAACGATGTGCGAACCGTCAGGATGCGTGAGCGGGTTTGAGCCAGAGCCGTGCCGAAATCGCGGTCGCGCGTCCCTGTCCATGATTTAGGTGATGCCTCTATAGTCTATTTAGCAAGCACCATAAACCCTCCTTTGCATTCCTCATTATGAAATGGCTGGCAGCGCTTTTGGTACTCCTGCTTTTACTGCCACTCGGAGTGGGACAGCAGAGAGCAGAGGAAGAACTCGGAGGAATGAGCATATACTTCGGAAACCTACACAGTCACACATCCTATTCCGATGGTGAGGGAACTCCGGAAGAGGCCTTCTCCTGGGCCAGAGATTCTGGACTGGACTTCTACGCGATAACTGACCATGCGGAACAGACCAGTGACAAAGAGTGGACAGATACGGGTGAGAAGGCGGACGAGTTTT
>DAEG01000062.1 GCA_002495235.1 Euryarchaeota archaeon UBA287
ATTTTTCGCATTTATATCTTTCTATTGTTTCTCCTATCCTTTCCGCTCCGGTTCTAAGGTCTTCCATGGAAGTCGCGTAGCTTATCCTGAAGTGTTTTTCCCCGTTTCTACCGAACGCTGAACCGGGGGTGAGGAGCACGTGCGCTCTCTCGAGCATGGTGTTGCAGAACTCTTCTGAACTCACGTCCAGGGTGTACGATGGGAAGAGATAGAAAGCCCCCGCCGGAGGCTCAAACCTGATGGCATCCATCTCCGATAGCGCCCTGCACATGAAGTCCCTCCTCTTTCTGAACTCATCTTTCATGCTGTTCACGGAGTCCTGTGGTCCGGTCAACGCCTCCAGCGCTCCATACTGGGCAAATGACGTGACGCAGGTCTGCGTGTGCTGGGCTATCTTCTTTATGCCGTCAAATACCTCGCCGTAGGCTATGCACCAGCCCACACGCCAGCCCGTCATCGCGTAGGTCTTTGAAAAGCCGTTCACGGTTATGACCCTATCCCCGAGCAGTTTTCCGATGGAGACGTGCGTGCCATCGTATGTGAGCTTCTCGTACACTTCGTCGCTTAGGACATGAATCTTCTCTTCCTCTGCTATGCCCGCTATCTCTCTGATCTCACCGTCTGTCATCACCTTGCCCGTGGGGTTGGAGGGGCTGTTGAGGACCAGAAGCTTTGGCCTTTTCCCTGCGTCCCTGCATTCGTCTATGGCTCTTCTTATCCCGTCAACGCCGTCATAGTAGAAGGACGCCGCGCCGCAGAGGGACGCGCAGGCTGAATAAGTCTGCCAACCCGGATCGGGTATCAGCGCTCCGTCGCCTTCTTCGAGCAGGGTGAACATGGTGGCGAATATCGCGAACTTGCTCGGCAGCACAAGGACGTTGCCGGCGGTGCAGTCTATGCCGTTCTCATCCCTGCTCTTTTCCGCTATCGCTTCCCTCAGCTCGGGTATTCCCTCCGTCTGGGTGTAGTGCGTAAAACCATTCTCCATAGCCCTCTCCGCAGCCTCTATTATGTTCTTGGGAGTTGTGAAGTCAGGCTCACCCATCCCGAAGGATATGACCTTTATCCCCTTCTTCTTCAGCTGTGCGACTGTGGAGGCGCTCTTCACCGTAGAGGATTCTCCTATCCTGTTGATCCTGTCGGCGACCATACCTTTACTATACTACGTGTAGATAATAGTTTTCTTTTCCTGCTGTCATCCGGGGACTGGCATCTCAGGAGAATGGCGTTCTTGATGCCTGTTGCAGGGAGATGTTCTTCAGCCCTGGATCAATGAGGGATATGGTTTTATACCGAGTAAAGAATCAGGGTCATGGCCGAAGTGAAGGTGGAATGGAAGGGCGAGATGGAGTTCGNNGTTCGAGGGAAAGGACGAGAAGGGCAACACCGTGCGCATGGTGTCCGGTTCTGGTCCGACCCCCATGAGCCTCCTGCTGATGGCGTTTGGCGGCTGCACCGGGCTGGACGTCGTATCCATACTGGAGAAGATGAGGGTCAGGCTGGATGATCTCGAGATAGACGTCAAGGGCGAGAGATCCGAGGAGCACCCAAAGACATACGAGAGCATAGAGCTGGTGTACAGGATAAGGGGTGACGTGGACGAGGAGAAGGCCAGGAGAGCCATAGATCTCTCCATGGACAAGTACTGCTCCGTGGGCGCGATGCTCAAGAATAGCGCTGATGTGACCTACAGGGTAGAGATCCTCCGCTGATCCTTGCGCTCAGCCCTCGAGTTCCACCGAGCCAACGATCCTGCTGATGAACCTGTCCCAGTCAGTGTCATCAAAGGATGAGCGCTCCCTGCGGAACGACAGCATCATAAAGAGATCCTCTCCCGGACGGTCCTCCACCCAGACGACGTCCGTGATCTCATAGTCCCCGTCCTTTGAGGTCCTCACCATCCTGTAGGTGTCCTTTCCGCCGATCTCAGCTCTGCCCTTCGCTATGATGTCCCAGCTCTCCTCCAGAAGTTCGGACCACTCTTCAACAGATCCCTCAACGTCGGGATTGCGTGTCAAGTCAGCCCTGATCATGATCAGGGGATTTTTAGCCCTGTCGCTCTCGTAAACCTCCATACGCATCTCCCTGGGAGAAGCGTCGGTCATCTCCATAGTCCAGCCCTCCGGCAGATCTATCGAAAAGCCGTATGCGCTCTCGTACTCCTCGAATTCGTCTGGCAGCTCACCGGCCCCGATGCAGCCGGAGGTGACCAGGGCGGTGACCACGGCCAACGCAAGAATGATGGTTCTGTTCATGGAATTGGATGAGCTCTGGTCGGATATAAGGATTTCTGGACATGTTCGAGAAAATCATAATAAAACATCATGCGCATATGTGCCTTTATGAGATCATTGGTAGCGTTGGTAGCGATCGGGCTTCTTCTCCCCGGCGTCCTCGCGCAGGATGCGGAGATAAAGAACATCAGTCAGGTCGACATCTCGAAAGGCGTGGTCGTTCTCGATTTCATGGCCACTTGGTGCGGTCCCTGCAGATCCCAGATGGGTGAGCTGAAGAAGGTCAAAGCCCAGTACGGTGACAAGGTGAGGATAATCTCTGTGGACATGGATGGCAGAGAGACAAAAGACATGCTTGCCAATTACAAGAAAGAGGTTGGGGCTGACTGGGAATTTGTGATAGACGACAACGGGACCTACAACACATACAAGGGCAGATTTCTCTCCGGCATCCCGACACTGGCGATACTGAAGGACGGCGAGAAGGTGTACAGTCACGTAGGGGTGACTTCCAGCACCGATCTAGCCAGAGAGATAGAGAAGGTCCTGTGAAGGATCCTGCTCCCCTCTCCTTTTTTGCGGTTCGGCCGACAGGATCGCCGGCGCCAGATGTGGAAAAGTGTATTAAACGATCACCCTCATTCCGAGGTATGAACGCATTACCGGTGTTTCTGGTGGCTCTGGTGATGGTGCTGCCCGGCGTTATCGCTCAGCAGGATGCGGGGATAATGAGAGTGAGTGAGATTGACCTGTCGGAGGGCGTGGTGCTGTTGGATCTCATGGCCACATGGTGCCCCGACTGCAGGAAGGAGATGGAGCAGCTCCGGGAGGTTAATGACGCTTATGGGAGTGAGATCATGATCATCTCCGTGGACGTAGACACGAGGGAGAGCGCCGAATTGCTCGCGGGTTACAGGGACGAGATCGGGGCAGAGTGGCTCTTTGCGCTCGATGATGCGGGACTTAACGCAGAATACAGGGTCACGTACATTCCCACGCTGGTCCTCCTCAAGGATGGAGAGCAGGTCAAGAGGTACGTGGGCAATCCCTCTGCAGATACGCTGATGCGTGACATAGGAATGGTTCTCTGATGGATCCTGCCCTTGCCGTAAGTGCCATGTTTGCTGGGGTCCTGACCTTTTTCTCCCCGTGCAGTTTCCCCATGCTCCCCGCCTACCTCGCATTTTATCTCGGTCTGGACGAGGAAGCGAGCGGAAAGGCGTGGAAGAGAGGGGTCATCAACGGACTCATATCCGCTCTGGCCTTTCTTATCATATTCTCGGCCTTTGGCATAATAACCTCTATTTTCGCATCCTACATAAACCCGTACATGAGGTACATGGAGCCGGTTGTGGGCGTTGTTCTGATAGTTCTCGGCGTGCTGTTCATCCTCGGGAGGGGCTTTTCATTCCACGTCAACATAAAGAACCCCAAGGGCGGCATATTCTCTTTCTCAGCTCTGTACGCTCTGGCCTCGATAGGATGCACCCTGCCCGTCTTCATATCCATACTGCTGTTCGCTCTATCCGAGGGTGGATTTTACGGCGCATTGTTGGCCTTCCTGTTCTACGCCCTGGGCATGAGCGCCATGATGATCCTGATAAATCTCCTGCTGGCATTCGCAAAGCAGGGGGCTGTAAACGCGGTGCGCAGGAACATGGGTTTGATAAGGGTGCTCAGCGCAGCGCTGATGATCGGCATAGGGGTCTATCTCGTATACTACTACTTTGACGTCTGGGTGCTCGCGTAGGCCACACGGTTCCTGAGCGTCCCTATGCCCTCGATCCTCGCCTCCATGAGGTCTCCGTCCCTCAGGAACTCAGGAGGATCCCTGAAGGCCCCTACCCCGGCGGGAGTGCCGGTGGCTATGACGTCACCGGGCAGCAGCGTCATGGTCTGGGTTATGTGCTCGATGATAGACGGTATGTCAAATATCATCTCGCTGGTGTTAGCCCTCTGCTTAACCTCACCGTTCACTCTCATCTCTATCTCCAGGTCCATGGGATCCTCTACGTCATCCACGATCCACGGGCCCATCGGGCAGAAGGTATCGCAGCTCTTCCCCCTGAACCACTGCCTGTCGCCGAACTGGAGGTCCCTGGCGCTCACGTCGTTCAGCACGGTGTATCCCAGAATGTACTCGTATGCGCTTCTCTCCGGGACGTTCCTCGCTCTTTTACCCATGACCAGGGCGAGCTCAGCTTCATAGTCAAGGTCCCTGACGATGTCGGGTTTTATCACAGGATCCCCATCGCCCACCACAGAGCTCACGGCCTTTGAGAACAGTATGGGCCTCTCCGGCCTTTTCGTCCTGTTCTCCTCGACATGGCTGCCGTAGTTGAGCCCGAGGCAGATTATCTTTGTCCCGAAAAATGGGGCTGATAGCTCACACCCATCAAAGGTCTTTCTCGTCTCCTCTGCAGACAGAGGTCCCTCAGTCTCTATCACCGTTCCGCTCTTGAGTATGCCCCAGTGCTCATGGCCCTCCGCTACGAATCTCGCCAGTTTCAAGGTGCACCGCTCGTTCTCGCTATGCACTCGGCGAACTTGTAGTCCATCAGCGGCTGTGTTGATTCCTCTTCCTCATGGCTCTCACCACTCTCCAGGTAGGCTAGCGCGAGCACGGGATTTATGCCAGAACTCTGAGCCCGGGCTATGGCGCTCCTCGCGTTCTCCCGAGCCACCGCTATGCTTTCACCATCCATGCCCCTGGCACCCAGCTCTATGACAAGCTCGGATAAGGCCAGTGCTTTTGAGGCGAGCACGACGGCTCCGGCGGTGTAGCTGTCATTCACGGCGCTCTTGGCCCTGACGAGCTCATCATTGGCCTGAGCGAGCACGGATAGGAGCTCCGTCGGTGTGGAGAACTGAGCGTACATGAGGGTCTCTTCCGCCGCGTTCGTGGTTGAGAGGGCCAGCGACGTTACGTAATCCTCGCTAAACTCTTCACTCGCCTTTGTCGATTTTGCCATGTCGAACCACCACTCGGCGCTTTTTGCCCTCTCTGCGGCGTAGGAGAGGGTGAACATTCCGTCCGCCACGTTGCCGTTCTCTGTGAGGTTGTAGCCCATCTCGAAGTTCTCCTTTGCCTCTATGATCTTCTCCTCCGCGGCTCCGAAGCACTGCAGATACGCCATGTTATAGTTCTTGGTCTCGTTCTTTATCCTGCTATCCACCCTCTCGATCTCATCCCCTATCTCTTTGAGGCCTCTCTGCGGGTCTGTGCGGTATTTCTCATAGTTTGACACATAGCTGGAGTATATTATCGATTCGAAGAATGAGGACGCGGCAGAATAATACTTCCCCCGGGACATGAAGTTCTGACCGTTTACGATCCTGTTGCGCGACTCTTCAAGGTATCCCTCTGTCGATGAGCTGTTGGCCCTCTGAGCGCTGGCGTAGCCGCCCTTTGCCTCAGCCTCCAGCTCTCTTGCGTGCGTTTCCATGAGCTGTTGGTACTCTGAGTCGTCTATCGTCCCTGCGCTCTGTCGTTCTATCCTCTCGCCGGTGAACTCTCTCACCGCCTCTCTCACGTCAGAGATCTCCTTCACCACCACGCCCAGCTCCTTTCCGTAATCTATCAGGTTCATCTCCGCAGGTTTTTGACTTGTTATGACAATGGGGCCTATCTGTCTTGCGCTTGTTTCCATGTAGGAGTAGTTGGCCTGGCCCTTAGGCAGGAGAAAGACCTTTGCCCCCCCCTCCTTGGCAGCCTCCATCTTCTGAGGTATGCCGCTCACAGGCCCTATGCTGCCGTCAGGGCTTATGGTCCCGGTCATCATGACATCCTTTCTCAGCTTCAGACCATTCAGCGCGGAGACCATGGCCACGGTCATGGCACCGCCAGCCGATGTACCGCCTATCATCTGTGCTTCTCCGCGCACGACCACGAAGAAATCGTAGCTGTTCAGGCTCTTGTTGGCCACCGAGCAGGCGACGCTCGCGGCCATGCGGGCGCTGCTCTGCATGTCTATCTCGGTCAGGGGAAAAGTGTCCACGAACACGTGCCCGCTTCCGGGCTCCACTCTCACGCGCATGGTTGAGAGAGAACCCACCATTCCTTCATCTGTCTGGGCAACAGCCGGCGCATAGACCTCGGCCCATTCCTGATCCTTCAGGGCTAAAGCCGGCATAGCTAGCGCCAACACTATCAGCGCAACCATGATCTTTCTCATAGAGGTGATAAAGGACATCGGTGTATAACTTTTTTTCCAATGCTCTGGAATGTGTCTTCGGGCGGGAGCCTGACATAGCCGACGCAGGATGTGATCGCGGTATCCTGACAATGTTCATCACGCTGGTTATCATGTACAGAAAAGGTATTTATAGATAAAGCGGGGACAGTTAATAACATGATGAAAAAAAGCCTTGCCTTTTTATTAGTGGCACTGCTCATCGTTCCCGTGGTCCCAATAGGAAGAGCGCAACAGCAGGAGTACAGGGCTGTTGTTGTTGGGATAGAGAACTATGAAGAGATAAATGCGTGCTCATGGGCTGATGATGATGCAAGGGCCATGGGTGAGGTCCTCTCTCCAAAGTGGGATGCGGTCAGGGTCCTGATAGACAGGGATGCGACCAGGGCGGGCATATCCGGTGCCGTGGACTGGCTTGCCTCTGAGGCTGGAGATGAGGACGTGAGCATGTTCTACTTTGCCGGGCATGGGACTAATGATGGGCAGGACACGTACATCTGCTGCTATGATGCCACGTTCGAGGGCGGCTCCGGGAAGATAGGCGATCACGAGCTTGCGGAGATGCTCGGGAGCGTGAAGGGGCAGAAGATCGTCATTCTTGACTCGTGCTATTCGGGTGGCTTTATTTACAAAGAGTCCGCATCTATCAGGGGTCTGCCCGAATTTGTTCCCAGAGTCATGGCCGGAACGCCCGAAGTGGAGCTTGACAGCGGTCTTGCCGAGAAGCTCAGCGATCTCGCCATCGACAACTATGAGGTCATGACAGCGTGCGCCGTGGATGAGACCGCTCTCGGATCCCGCGCTCTTAAGCACGGGGTCTTCACTCACTTTCTGCTGGAGGGGATGAGCAACGCCGATCTGGTGGCGGATGGGGCTGTGACCACAAGGGAGGCCTTTGACTACGCGGATCCCCGGACGGTGGAATTCACCCAGAACAAAAACCACGACGAGCACCCGCAGTGGTGGGACGGCGTTTACGGCATGGACATCAGTATGGTGATGCTCTTATGAGCGGTAAAATTGCTGCCCTGCTGGTGGTTCTTGTGATCCTGGCAGGGTGCGCTGAAAAGACGGTCGGCGCGGATGAGGCGATAGAGATCAGCCGCGAGACAGACGAGGTGAAGGCTCTTCTGGAGTTCGATCCCGATGCACGCGCAGAGGTGAAAGAGGGGGAATACGACGGTGCGAAATGCTGGGAGGTCAGCTGGTATACCAAAAAATCGGTCAATCCGGATGAACCCGCCGTTTCAGTCTTCGTGGCCAAGGATGGGATCGTTCTTGATGTGCTGGGCATAAGATAGCTCTGTCCCAGCGCCGTCTTCACGCAGCAAATTATTTATACGGCCATGCGGTATAGAACATATGGAAAAAAAGATAGCATCTCTGGCCTTCTTTATGTCGGCCGCGATCCTTCTTGCGCCGCTTCAGACGGAGGGTGGGATGTGCGGCGGCATACTCGGCAGGATCTCTGAGCTTATACGCCCCGGGGAGGCGGATATGAAAGCAAATGAAACGATAAGTGTGAAGATGAATGAGCAGTTCACCGTGGAGTTGGAGCAGGCCCTCAATCCGAGCTATGAATGGAGATGCACCAGGTACGATGAGGGATACGTCGAGCTGGTCGATGAAGGGTTCAAAGCGTCATCAGATCCAGATCGCCTCGGTGTGACGGTGAAGTACTTCAGGTTCAGAGCGCTCAAGAGAGGAACCACGGAGCTGAATTTTGCATACGGCAGCATAGACGCCAGCGGGGGTCTGAGCGGGATAACCAGAGAGAGGAGCTATGCCGTAAAGATCAGCTGATAGCCTCTATGATTGACCTCAGGGCGTCATACAGGCCCTCGATGGGCGTCTGCTCCACCAGTGTGCCTGTCACTATGTAGTCGCATCCGGCCAGGGAGAGGGCCCTGGCCTGTTCTCCCGTTCTTATGCCGCCGCCGACTATGAGGGGTATGTCCAGTTCTCCCTTGACTTTTCTTACCGTGTCACTATCCACGGGCCTCTCCGCCCCGGATCCCTTCTCTACGTACACGGCCTTCATGCCGAAGAACTGGGCTGCAAGCGCGTAACCCAGGATCCTCCCGGAGTCGCGCTCATCTATGAACTCCGCCCTCCCGACCTCCGCGACCTTTTCGCCCCTTCCGACCACTATATAACCCAGAGGGATCACCTGCAGCCTTGATCTCTTTATCAGCAGTGCTCCTTTAGCCTGTTCCTCTATGAGGTATCTCCTGTCCTTCGAGTTGAGCAGCGACATGAAGAATATGCCGTCAGCGTGCAGGGATATCATGGCGCTGGAGGAGGGGAACAGTATCGTCTTAAGCCCGCTCCTCTTTTTGATCTCCAGTATAGTCCTGTCGATAATGTCCTGCCCCGGGTTTGTAGAGCCGCCGACGAGAATGGCCCTGCTCCCCGCCCTCTCGGCTATCCCGGCTATCATGCCCGCCTTTTCCGGTTCCTGTTTCTCCGGGTCTATCAGCGTGAGATGCTCTGTCATATCGCTCCTCCTATGAAAGATATGAGTGCAACCAGCATGGAGTACCTCATGGTGGATGAAGCTCTCTCTCCCTTCAATAGCTTTACCGCAGAATAGATGAACAGCGCGTCCGCGATCATGACCAGCGCCATATAGACGCCGGACAGGATGCCGCACAGGTAGGGTAGCGGGCTCAAGGCTATGGCCAGGGTCACGAACGCTGCAGACAGCGATCTGGCCATACGGGGGTTTATGAGAGCTATCGTCCTCCTTTTTCCTCTGTCACCCTCCGCGTCCTCTATTCCCTTAGCTATCTCCCTGCCGAAGGTAGCAAAGAAAGCAAGGAGAAAGAGCGGAAGAGCGCCTCTGGCCCGTCCCGCGATGGCGCCGCCGAAGAGGAATATGGAGCCCACAAGGTAGCTTATGATCATGTTCCCTGCCGGGTTCTTCTTTGCGACGGTCTCGTAGGCTACCATCAGAGATACATTTATCAGGACTATGATGAAGACGGAGACGCCGAGAGGCAGTGATGCAAGAACGGCGAGCAGGAACAGCGCTGTTGACAGGTACAGCGCTCTTTGCCTCCCTATTCGCCCGGAGGGGAGTGGTCTGTCAGGGTGGGCTATCCCGTCTATCTCCACGTCCGTATAGTCATTCAGCACGTTTCCTGCGGCCATGGCCAGAGAGGCGGTGACAGCGCCGAGGACATAGCCGTCTATCGGGCCTCCTCCGGAGATGAACACCGCTGCCAGAGTTCCAAGAGCGCCCATCGCGCAGTTGAGAGGTCTTATCAGCTTCAGGTAATCGAGCAGCACATGTCATCAGCGGCATACGCATTAAAAAGTCTGTCGTAGCGATTTAAGAGTGTCAAGGTTCCTCTTAAAGTCCTCTTCGTCACCCTGTGTCTCGAGTATCCCGGGGATCTCTGAGAACCTCGGATCATTCACGAATCTCCTGAAGGTCTCTGTACCGAGCGCTCCTTTGCCTATGTCTTCATGTCTGTCAAGGTGGCTCCCCAGCGTGCCTCTCGAATCATTCAGATGAAAAACGCTCATATTCTCAATACCGACGGTTCTGTCAAACTCCTCCATGACCGCATCGTAGTTACCCCTGATGTCATAGCCCGATGCATAGGCATGGCACGTGTCAAAGCACACAGCGACCCTCTTTTTTTCCGTGCGCTCCATTATGCCGGAGATCTGCTCGAATCTTCGTCCGATGTAGCTCCCCTGCCCCGCTGTTGTCTCCAGGACTACTGTCGCTCTCGTCCCGTCCAGCGTCCTCCTGATGCCCTCGGCTATCCTCTCAACACCCTCGCGCTCGTCCTTGTTGGATCCGGGGTGTATCACCAGGTGCTTTATGCCCAGAGCATCGCACCTCTGCGCCTCGTGCACGAAGGACTCGACAGACTTATTCCACAGATCATCGTTTGGGCTTCCGAGATTTATCAGGTAGGAGGCATGAGCCACGGCTTCTTTCAGTCCGGTCCTTTTCATGCCTTCCGCGAAACCGTTCGCCTCCTCCGCGCCGATGTCCCTAGCCTTCCACTGCCTCTGGTTTTTGGTGAATATCTGTATCGCCTCGCAGCCCACAGCCATGCCTCTGTCCGGGGCCAGAGCGATCGACTTTGCTATTGACACATGGGCTCCCAGGTGCATGCTCACTCCTCGTAGACGATGTTGCCCTCTCCTATGCAGAGCGCTGGGTGGTTACCCAGCACAAAGGGATCATCGTTCCACAGGACCATTGAGGCCAATTTTCCCTCCTCCACTGTTCCGAGCTCGGCGAGTCCGAGGATCTCTGCGTTGTTCCTGGTTATCACGCCCATCGCCCTCTCTCTGCTCATACCGAAGCGAAGGAAGTGCCTGAGCTGGAGGAAGAGGTCCCTCTGAAGGATAACGGGATGATCGGTCATTAATCCGAACATAGGATTTACTGCCATGAGCGATTCCACGTTCTTCCAGGTGTTGTGCTTCAGCTCTACCTTGTACGAAAACGAGTCTATGGGCCCGTAGATCACGGGGATGTTGGCGTCCTTGAGCGCCCTCCATGTGCTCTCCTCGAACACATCTCCGCAGTGATTGGCGACCACCCTGAGGCCGAACTCCGCTGCCACAGCCATCATGGTGTCTATGTCATCACTCTTGTGGACGTGGACCATCATGGGCATGCCTCTGAGCAGTTCTATCATCCCCTCGGTCACAGGATCCGTCTCCTCTGTGCTCCTCTTCCCCTGTTTGATCAGCACTTCCGCCTTCTTTGCCTTGTACAGCTCTCTTCTCAGGAGGCCTATGGCTCCCATTCTCGTAGTCGGCCTCTCTCCCTTCCATTCTCGTGTTGATCTCGGGTTGTATCCCAGAGCCGCCTTCATCCCTATGTCTCTGACAAAGGCCCTCTTCACACTCCGCTCCCAGTTCCTTATCAGGCATGTCCTGCCTCCGATGATATTCCCGCTTCCCGGCATGACCTGCGCGTAGAGAACGCCGTGCTCCACGCTGTCCTCGAAGGATGGGTCATCCATGTACACCGAATCTATCGCCCTGTTCAGCGGCAGGAACTCCGCGAGTTCGTCGTTCGCCTCCCCCTCGTTGGAGGGTTCTCCCGCCCTGTCCAGTCCTATGTGGCAGTGCCCGTCTATGAAAGCCGGCGTCAACACGCCCTCGCCCAGGATCTCGCAGTCGGGTTTTTTGTCCGTTATCCCTGTTATCCTCTCCTCAAATGTTACGTACACGTCTCTCTTGAGTGTTGTCCCATCGTACAGCTCTTTTGCCCGGATAGCGCGCATAACGAAAAACGCAGAGTGCGTATATAACACTTGTGCGCTCGTTCCCTCGCTCAGCGCATGAAAAGTTATTTAAAAATAAAAGAAACTATAGCCACGGATGAAAGGAATGTACTCATACATGAACGAATTCTGGAAGGGTCAGAACAAAGAGGATTTCAGGGCACTGAGATGGTCCAGGCTCATAGAGTGGCGCAGGGAACCGACCGTATGCAGGATAGACAGGCCGACAAGGCTCGACAGGGCCAGGGCTCTCGGCTATAAGGCAAAGCAGGGCATAGTTGTGGCTAGGGTCAAGGTGAGGAGGGGAAGTCTGAGGAAGCCGAGGCCAAGAATGGGGAGGCAGCCATCAAAGATGGGTGTGGCAAAGATAACGATGAAGAAGAGCCTCAAGCGCATAGCCGAGGAGAGAGCGGCAAAGCACTATCCCAACCTGGAGGTTTTGAACTCCTATTTCGTTGCGAAGGACGGGAAACACAAGTATTTTGAGGTCATCCTCTTTGATCCTCTCACGTTCAGAAATGACAGCAGATACCCGAAGCAGATAGGAAGGGTCTTCAGAGGCCTCACCTCAGAGGGGAGAAAGAACAGAGGCATGGGTGCCAAGGGCAAGCGCTCCGTCCACTCAAGGCCGAGCGTGAACGCGGGTGCGATCCGGGGAAAGTGATGGGAGTAGCGATCGGGGATATAATAAACCCGTACGCAGAGAGATGCTCGCTCGAATACTTTTCCTCCAAGACTCTGGCCGTTGACGGTAACAACGCAGTCTACCAGTTCCTGTCCAGCATCAGGCAGAGGGATGGAACACCACTGATGGATTCCCGTGGGAGGGTGACATCGCACCTCTCCGGTCTTTTGTACAGGAATTCCAACATCGTTGAGAACGGAACGAGGCTCGTTTACGTCTTTGACGGCAGGCCGCCGCTGCTGAAGCACAGGACCCTGGATGAGAGGGCATCAAGGAAGCGAAAGGCGGAGGGCGAGTGGAGGGATGCTCTGGAGCGCGGTGACCTTGAGAAGGCAAAGACGAAGGCCGCGCAGACGTCAAGGCTCACGACCGACCTCATCGAAGACTCAAAGGATCTCCTCGGCGCTCTGGGCATACCGGTGATACAGGCGCCGCAGGAGGGAGAGGCCCAGGCGGCCTTCATGGCATCGAGAGGAGACTGCTTCGCCAGCGTGTCACAGGACTACGACTCCCTGCTGTTTGGCGTTCCGCTGCTTGCGAGGAACGTCGCGGTGACGGGCAGGAGAAAGCTCCCGGGAAGGAACGAGTACGTGGAGATCACTCCGGAGACGATAAGTCTCGCAGAGGTGCTCAGTGGACTGGGTATAACCAGAGAACAGCTCGTGGACATAGGGATAATCATAGGGACTGACTTCAACGACGGAATCTCCGGCTATGGGCCAAAGAAGGCTCTGGCCGCCGTAAAGGAGGGCAGGGACATCCTCAAGGACGTTGAGAACTGCGACGAGATAAGGAGACTGTTCCTAGAGCCGGCGGTCACTGAGGATTACGTTCTAGAGTGGAGAGAGCCGGACGAGGAAAAGGTGCTAGAGATGCTGTGCGAGGAGCACGATTTCTCTGAGGACAGGGTCAAAAAAGCGCTCGAGAAGTTCGGACAGAAAGCCGAGAGCAAAAAGCAGAAGACCCTTGATTTTTTCGGTTAGCGGGCTCCACGGCGGTTCTGCGCTCCAGTAAGTTTATATCTACACTTCTCATTCTTAACACATGCAGATAGACGGAGAGGGGCTGACTCTCGAGCAGTTCGTGAAAGTCTCCAGACAATTTGAAGAAGTGGAGCTTGGTTCTGCGGACAGGATAGAGGACTCACACAGGATCGTCAAGGAGATCGCGGAGGGTGAAAAACTGGTTTACGGGATCACCACGGGCTTCGGCGAGTTCGCTCACATCAGGATAAGCCAGGAGCAGAGGAAGACGTTGCAGGTGAACCTGATAAGGAGTCATGCGTGCGGCGTCGGTAAGCCCCTGAGCGAGGAAGAGGTCCGGGGGGCCATGCTCCTGAGAGCCAACACTCTGGCTAAGGGGAACTCGGGGGCGAGAGTTGAGGTTGTTGAGAGGCTGATAGAGATGCTCAACAGGGAGGTGTACCCATTTGTGCCGGAGAAGGGCTCTGTTGGTTCGAGCGGGGATCTCGCGCCGCTGGCACACATGGCTCTTGTGCTGATCGGTGAGGGCAGAGGCTTTCTGGGGGGTGAGGTGCGTCCGGGCATTGAGTGCCTGAAACAGGCAGGGATAGAACCGATAGCGCTGGAGGAAAAGGAAGGGCTGGCGCTCATAAACGGGACACCGGTCATGACCTCTATAGGCGCTCTGGCGCTTAATGACGCGATAACCCTCCTCAAGGCATCGGAGATCGCCTGTGCCATGTCCATCGAGGCCCTGCTGGCGAGCAGAGCTTTCCTTGACGGGAGAGTGCACGAAGCGAGAGGCATCGAGGGGCAGATAAAGAGCGCTGCGAACCTTCGAAGACTGGTAGAGGGCAGTGAGGTGATAGAGAGCCACACCGCGTGCAGGACTGTCCAGGACGCTTATTCCCTGAGGTGTGCCCCACAGGTCTTCGGCATAGCCCATGAGACCCTCGCATTTTGCAGGAGGCTCGTAGAGAGAGAGATGAACGCCAGCTGCGACAATCCCCTGGTCTTCGCAGACACGGGGGAGGTCATATCGGCAGGCAACTTCCACGGCGAGCCTATGGCGCAGGTCATGGATTTCCTGTCGATCACCACTAGTGAGCTGGGCAGCATCAGCGAGCGGAGGATCTTCAGGTACATGGACGAGCACCTGAGCAACCTGCCCGCAGCACTGGTTGAGGACAGCGGCCTTAACAACGGGTTCATGATAGCGCAGTACGTGGCAGCCGCTCTGGCCTCTGAGAACAAGTCGTTATCACACCCCGCCAGCGTAGATTCTATACCAACGGCCGCAAATCAGGAGGATCATGTCAGTATGGGCACCATCGCCGCTAGGAAGGCTCGGGAGGTTGTCTGGAACGTGAAGCGCATAGTCGCCATAGAGCTGTTATGCGCTGCGCAGGCGCTGGATTTCAGAAAGCCTCTGTCCTTCGGGAAGGGAAGTGAGATCGCCTATGAATGGATGAGAGAGCGCGTAGGCTTCGTCGAAGAGGACAGAAGCCTGAGCGGGGACATAGAGGGCATAGCCGGTGCGCTGGAGAATCTCGTTGCTGCCGTTGAGAGCGAGATAGGGCTGGAGCTTTAGGCACGCCTCCGCAACGATTCAGTCCGATCCCTCTGGGGTTATCGTGCCAGCTATCCCGAAACAGGGGCTGTTGTCTCGGTCAGTTGCCCGAACTGGGTTCCGGTCTCGTTCATCAAGCCGCGGATCTGCGGGCCATATTCTTTCCACAAGCGTGACGCCAGATACGCGACCGTGCCCATGAGGGGGCTGCAGCAGAAGCCTCCAGAGCAGGACAGCAGGGCGCAGGGCGGAGAGGCGACTGCGAAGATCAGGGAGCATACGCCAAGCGTCAGCATTACCAGGGTAAAGATCGCTGGTGCCAAGAGCAGGAGCGACACAGTCAGCAGGCACAGCACGAGCAGTGACGGGACTATCAGCGCTACAAGCCAGCAGATCGCTACAATGAAAGCACTTACATCCGCGAGAAGAAATACTAGGTTTAGGCACGGGACACACCCGTTCGCGCATAGCAGCAGCGACAGCAGCGACAGCGTCACGAAGAGAAAGGCCACCACGAACAACCAGAAGAGCAGCAGCGACAGCGAGATCGCCAGCAGAACCAATGCAACAGGGGTGAGAACTAGGGTCGGGGGCAAAGACAGACAGAAAAGGGCAAAGCACACCACACTCACGATCACGGCCGCAGGCCCCATCAAAAGGATCAGGATGCCGCCGCCCGTGCCTGCGAGAAAGGTCGAACAGCAGCCCAGCAGACCAAAGCCCAGGGCGTTCGCGTCCAACCTCTCCGTGATCACATTTTCCTCGTTGGTGGTGTTCTCTTCCGTCGCGCCCGCTCCCAGAGGGATGCCGGCTGACAGCCCCACCATCAGGATCGCCATGATCAGGACAAGCGGAATTTCCTGCTTCACCTGCCAACAGGTGCGTCCGCTCATTTAAAAATTTTGTTTTTTATGTCTTTGTGATCCCTGCGGGATGGGAGTGGCGCAACGCTGCATCGTTTTGAACGGATGGAAAAAAATATTATGATCTAGTCGGATAACAGCCATGGATCCTTTGTCGGTCACAAGCTTCCTGTTCGCGGCTCTCCTCTGTGTCGTTCCATTCATTTTTGTGTACTTTCTGGCAGAGAGGCTTGAGAGCTATTTCCGTTCGAGGTCTTATCTCTTCATCCTGGGTTGCGTGTTCTCGGCCCTATCTTTCTCCCTGCTGGTGACTGATTCTATCTTGAACCCGAGCTCTATCTCGCTCGGCTCTGGGATGCATCTATCTGGAATCAATCTTGCAGGAACTCTGTTCTTTCTCCTGGCGGCCCTGTCGCTCTACATCATGACCGGAGGGGTCGTTGAGGCTCTTGGAGGGCAGAGAGAGGATCCCCTGCCAGCCCTGTTCGTTGTCGCGGTTCTCGCCGCTCTTTACTACGTTTTTGCTACCATGGAGGTGGATGAGCCGCTGTCCATGTCCCTGAACTTCGTATTTTCCATACTCTCTTTTCTGTTTCTCATTCTCTCGTTCAGGGATCTGTCTTACATATACGCGTCTCTTGCCTCAGGTTACCGGCTTTTCTCGCAGGTCTCATCCTACCTCCTCCTCTGGCACGTCTTCTATCAGGCATTCGGTTTTTTGGAGTATGTGGTGTCTTCAGGCATCGATGTCACGCTCTTCTACGAGGTGCAGATCTCTCTGACGCTAGTTATTCTGGTCCTTATGGCCTTTCCTGTGTTCAGGATGGTCAGGAGCCTGAACACGACGGTCAGTAATGACATCTCACCTTTTCTCAGCAGGATATCGGCCCTGATAGGTGGTTCTGCCCTGACCATACTCGGAATGGCCATGGCCGAGTACAACGGGAAGCACCGTGCATCGATACGTTACGATCCTGAGAGAGGGTTGATAGGCGCGGATGAGGATTTTTTACCATTCCTCGCCTCGTACTTCGAGAGATACATAGGCCCGGTCGCGGGGAGGATATACTCAGAGTCGGTACCTCAGCATGGCCGCGATCCCGCCAAAACTTCTTAAGGTAACCCCTGCGTCGTGTTCCGAGCTGATTATGCGCACCCTGCACCCCGTCTTTTTTGCGAGCTCCATAGCGTCTCTGGAATCGCGCAGCCTCTCGTCAAGAATGAGGAGAGTCTCCGCAGCACCAAGCTCCAGAGCCTTTATGGCGTTGTCGCCGAGAGCGCACAGTTCTGGATCTCTCCTCAGAAGGCTCAGCAGCTCATCGATGAGCTCGTACTCCTCAGCCACCCGCGCCTCGCTCTCAGCCCTCTTCAGCACGCCCTTCTTTATGGCCTCCACCACGCCGTTCATGCCCTCATCACTGGTGCTGTCCAACAGCACTCTCTCTGTTCCCTTCCCCTTCAAAAAGTCAGCGAAGGAGTCCTTCACGAAGCCGGGGCCTACAACAGCCAGTCTTGTGCCCTCCTCCATTCTCCTCCCCACCTCGGCAGCGGCCTCTCCGAAGAACTCCCTCTGCCACTCCCTGCTCTCGTACTGCTTTCCCGACCTGCCCGAGCTTATGCTCGCCAACCGTTCTATCCCGTAAGCCCTCACCAGAGCGATGGTGGCTTCCTCATCGTCTATGGACACTATGATGAGCTTTGCCCTTCTGCTGCTCTCCTCAGCCTCCTTTATGAGCGATAGTTCGCTCTCCTGCCAGTCCTTTATTACGGTCAGATCTGAGCCGGGCTGCACTGTCAGGGTGTGATATTCGCCCACGGCCTCGGGCGCTTCCGTTATCCTTCCCTTTATGCGGAGGTAGTTGGAGAATGGGTGGAACTCCACAGACTCCACCTCTATGGTTATCAGCATCGGCACCTTCTCGCTCTTCTTCTCTCTCAGCTTGTCCGATGCTTCCTCCCTGCTCCTGAATGAGAGCATCCTCACCTGGTCGTTCTCTCTTATCACATTCTTCAGGTACCACAGGTCGTCCATGGTATCGACGTACATCCGTATTCTGCCATACCTGAGGTCCTTATTTATGATCCTCAATCTCAACACCTCTGGTGGGCAGCACTCTGGCTATCGCGCTCTCATCGCCGCCGAGTATACCGGCTATGTCCCCGGCGGCGCGCTCAACGCTCTTATCCCCGGGCACTATGTCCACGTGTCTATCGCACCTGCCAGCGATAGCGCTCTCTGGCGCGCACATGGCCCTTTCACCGCCCAGATCGACGAGGCCTACAGCCAGTCTCATGGGCATGTTCCGGTGGTAGTTCTTCTTGCCGTATATCATGAAGGAGCCCTTCGCGAGGAACTGCCCTGATGGGGGCCTCTTGCTCACCTGGTCAGGTTTCACCCAGTAGGCGTCGCAGCTGCTCATGCTGCCCCACGCCTTTGAGAAGCAAGCTACGAAGTGGCAGGCCTCTCTGAGAGCATCCTCGGAGGGCTCTCTGCCGTATGTCTTCATCACGCCGCTAGAGCCTCCGTGTATGTCCGCATGCAGGTACACATCCTCCTCGGTCAGGTATCTCTTGACTATCCTCTCATTGTCATTGGCGTCCTTGCCGGCGATGACCAGAAAGCCGTCGCTCGTGAAGAACCACCAGAATCTCTCGTACCACTCCCCAGCGCTTCTCGTCTCCTTCTTGTCTTCTTTCCGGGTCCTTTGCTCCCTGTCAGAGGCCTTCTGCAGTCCCTCTATCTTCTCCTTCAGCGCCTTCCTCCGCTCATAGAGAACCTGCAGATTCTGCTCGACGCTCTTTGACGGATCGAATGAGAGGTCACCCAGCCTGAACTCCACGCCACCGGCGAGAGCTTCGTAGATCTCCCCGTACCTCGAGTAGGCATCCTCTATCAGTGTCTCAACTAGTCTCAGCTCAACCTCCGCTTTTCTTATCTCATTTCCCTTCTTTTCGGGTTTTTTCTTCAGAAGCTCCACGTAACTCTCGATGGCCTCGGAGAAGCTTCCGTGCTCTTCACCCTTATCGTAAAGAACGCTCTCGAAAGGCATCACGCTGATGGCCGTGCCATCCTGATGGTACACGTAACCCCTGCCATCGTGTCTCTTTACGGTCTGGAGGGCTGAATACAGGCGCTCCGCTTCTTCGTTCCTGACCTCGTTTGCCTTTTTGCCTTTGTCTATCTCGGCTCTCGCGCACAGTTCCTCTGCGTATTCCCCTCCGAGCCCCAGGTCCACGGCAAGAGCCCTCACGACATCGTATTTTCCCTCACCTATCATGCGCGAGAAATCCTCAAAGCCTGCGTCAAAGAAGTTGACGCTCTCAGGCGGCGGCTGATAGGTCTCCCCGACCTTCACGCTTCTGTCACTGAAGATCCTCTCCTTTGCAGCGAACTCTATGACGTTATCTCTGGTGACGATGAGGTTACCGCCGCCGAAGAGCTCAACCACTATCGCCATATCACCGAGATCAAAGGTGATTATCCTGTCGCTCCCGCGCTGCCTTATCTCCCTTATTCTCCTGTTCTCAAGGTACCGCAGGCTCTCTATCTTTTTTGCTTCCACCTCTCTGTCGGATGCGTACATCCACCCCTCAAGCCGTACGTTCACGTTCCTGCTGCACTTTATCACGAACGCGTTTTTGCCCGTGGCCCCGAACTTTTTTATGTAACCCGTTGGGATCTCGTCGATCAGCGCTCTCAGATCCAGCCCGCTGAGATTCTTTTTCATCACTTTTCCTCCGTCACATCCATGTAATCATAGAAAGCCCAGCCAACCACGCCTGCAGGTACTGAGAACGCGGCGACGTAGATAAAGTTCATCATCAGTGTTCTGTTTGGCATATACGGGCCGCTGAAAAACCTAACGATCTCGAGAACGGCGGCCACGAACAGGGAGGTTACGGGAACAAGAAAGCTCAGAAACCACGGGCTTGGGCCATAAAGAGAATCAAGCACGTAGGAAAAGATGAACGATATCATGACCACGATCCCCGGGTAAGAATACCCAAATCCCGCGGTATCATCCAGCACCTTCAGAAGGAAAGCGATGAAGAAGAGAGCTTCCACGGCCAGGGATGTTTTTCTTATTCTATGGAAAAACGACAGGATGAACAGAGAGAGCGAGACGAAGAGGGATACGGTGTCTCTTCTCACAAGGGAATAGGCAATAAATAGCCCCATCACGCAGGGTATGAGCCAGTGAAGGTTTGGTCTCTTTATGCTCGGCACGTCCGTTTCAATGTCTATCAGCCTCTCCACCCTGCCTCTTCTCACATAGCTCGGAGCTAATATTGCAACGCAGACGCCGCCGATCGCGTCAACTGCCAGGTCGTGCATTGTATCGAGATAGCCGCGCTGCTCAAAGGTTCCGAAGAAAGAGTCAGAGGCAAACTCGCCGAGCTCCCACAGCACGCCAGCGGCGATGGTAAACACGACTGTGAGAAATGCCAGAGCGGCGGGGCTCAGCTCTATTGAGTCAGTGTACCTGTCAATGGTGTAGATGGCAGTCAGACCTAGTGTGGCGATGAGCATGGATGAGACGAAATGAGTTACGTAATCCCAGTCGTACTTCGTGTATAGCTCGAACACACCGCCAAGGATGTGCAGGAGAAGAGAGATCATTATCAGGATCTCTAGCTCGACTCCGATGGAAACGCCAAACTCTCTCCTGATGATCGTCGGCAGGAACGTCAGGAAGAGAGATACGAATCCGGCCGCCGCCCACAGCTCATCACCCCTGATGAGCGATATGACCGCCAGAACCAGTATGGCTGCCCTGAAACACGCCTCAACCCTCACATTTGGAAAAGTATATACACTATAAAAAATGTTTTGGTCTGATGGTTTCAAAAGAGTTCTATGAAAAGAAGGTCAGAGAGATCATGAAGAGCGTCGATACAAAAGAGATCCCCATCATAGCCGTTGACGCGTCCATTGAAGACGTGCTGAAGATGCTGCGTGCCAAAAGTCACGTGTGGGTTGTCGACAGCCTGGAGAACAAAAAACCACTCGGGATCATAACGGAGAAGGATTTCCTCACCGTGGTTAGCCCCATGCCGAGGAGGACGTGGGTGACTGGAGTGACGATATTCAAGACGATACAGCAGAGAGAGCTTGAGACCGCAGAGGACCTGATGACAAGGAACCCCATAGGCTGCAAGCCGGATGACACGGTTGAGAAGGCCCTGGATCTCATAAGGGATCATGGCATAAACAGGCTGGCTGTTGTTGAGTCAAAGAGACTTGTGGGTGAGATAACTCTGGATAGCATACTGGAGTGGTACAGCTCCTGCAGCCTGCTCTCTCATCGCGCGACGCAGCAAAAGACGGAAGAATCAGAGAGATAGCCGGACATCGCGATGCCAACGCCATACGAGAGGATAGCAGAAAGAGCGAAGGATGCCGGGATTCTGGTCACGCCCCCTAAGCACTGGGAGATCCTAGGGGACGTCGCGGTGCTTAAGATGGACAGGAGTGACGAAGAGCAGAGGCTGGGTCAGATCTATGCAGAGATCCTTGGCGTGAAGACCGTCGTGGTCGATGAGGGTATATCCGGGATAAAGAGGAGACCGAGCGTGAGGAAGATATACGGGGACGGCACGGAGACGGTAACCAGGGAGAACGGCATAATCTACAGGCTTGACGTCACAAAGGTCATGTTCTCCAGCGGCAACAAGAAGGAGCGCATGAGGATGGGCTCCGTCGTCAGAGAGGAAGAGAGGATCCTTGACATGTTCGCGGGCATAGGGTACTTCTCCGTACCGATGGGTAAGATAGCTGAGGTCTTCAGCTGCGAGGTCAACGAGGACGCTTTCCACTATCTCCGCGAGAACATAAGGCTCAATAAGGCCAGCGTGAAGCCTTTTCTTGGGGACAACAGGGATGTAGTGCCCAATCTGAATACAAAGTTCGACAGGATCGTTATGGGATACCTGAAAGACACCTATGAATTTCTTCCCACAGCGCTGAGCGCCCTTAAGGATGTGGGGACCATACATTACCACGAGGCTTTTAGAGACAAAGAAGATGCTCTGACAAGGGTAAAGAGCATATGCGAGGGCTGCGGCAGGGATATCCGGGCGATCAGGGAGAACAGGATAAAGTCGATAGCGCCGCGGGTGGAGCACTACGTCTTTGATCTGAGCTTCTGATCGGATACGTCTGCTTTCCAGGCTCAGACCAACCATTATTTGTTGTAACTTGTTTTGGCATGCACGAAGCGCTCTCACACGCAACTCAGATAGCCTGTTCAGGATCTGTCGTTTGCAGAGGTTTTTGTTGACCGAGATCGTGGCGCTGTCTTGTTTCTCTCTCTTAGTCCTTTTTTCGTTCTATTTCTGGAAGTTGCTTCGATTTATGCCAATCCCGTAAAGCGAATTAACCAAATCTTCTAAATGACATAAGCGTACAGAATATTCACTACATATCTCACTATCTTTATAATCCCTCAATTCTATAAGATTTAATACATCATCTGAGATTTGTTCGTATAGTGACACATCGCAAGAGATCAAATTTTTTGGTACAGGAAGTTTTTCTAAAAATTTTGATCTATATCTCAGATATCCTCCGCCCATGTGCATCCCTGCAAATAATATTTCATATATTTTTGATAACAATTGTGAATTTAACAATCCTAATATCATTTCAATTTTTAAATCGATGTTATCTTTGATTACTGCAAAGTATACGCCGCCCTGTGGAATCATTTTTTCGCAATCTAATGTTGCCTCTATCTCAAGAGCATCTTCTGATATTACTATCTTTCTTTTTAAAGAATTTTGATACCTTTCTGAACTTTGAGATGTAATCTTTCTTAAATTTTGAGCGCTTATGTACGTCCCTTTCTTTATTTTTGAATATTTTGAGAACTGGTATTGTTTAACAATAGGAAAGTCCCCCGATTCTTCTTCGTATTTTTCAGGAATTCTCAATCCCTCACTTATCTTTATTATTTCGCCAACATATACTGAATTTTTATAAAGGCCCAGTACAAAATCGATGTCTTTTTGATCCACATTAATTGGAATGACTCTATATGGTAACAAATTAAGTTGTTCTGTCGTTATCTGATATTTTTTATGCGATGTCCGTAGTCCTTTAAAACTTAATTCTTTTGCTTCCCTAACTGTAACTGGCATCATGTGCTTGTCTCTAGTAAAAATTGATATGACAGGATAATTTGCAGCGCTATCAAAAACGCCTAACCTGGAAGTACTTATTATTTCAACTTTTGAGGTGCTATCAAATAAAAAATTTCTGAGATCTATGGCGGAGTCTGCAGCACAATATTTGTTTGGCGTGATAAAAGTAAAATTGCCATTCTGCGCTGATATCTTTTTTGCCAATTCAAAAAACAGATAATACAGATCATATTTGCCTTGGCTTGAAATATAAATATTTTTATATATGCTTTTTTGATAGGGATCTATTTCATCAACTCTAACATATGGTGGATTCGCAATAACAACATCAAATCCAGGATTCTCTCTCTGAAAGACCTCGGCAAAGTAGAGTTTCCAGAGGAAGAATGGTTTTACATTGGTCTTTCTGTATTGTTCGAGTTTGGCCATGGCCTCTTCACGGCCCTGCTCTTTAAGCGTAGCTTCGATAAGCTCCCATTCTATCCGGTCTATCCTTTCCCTGAGCTTTTTCTTGTTGTTCCTGTTCTGCTCGTTGAAGAACCCTTTCTGGAGCTCTCTCAATTCCTTCAGTTTTATCTGGGATTCTCTGATCCTCTGCTCCAGTGCCTGCTCCAGTGCCTGATCCCTGCTTATCTGCGCTCCCTTGCCATTCTGCCTCTTCTCCAGCGCCGCCTTCCTCTTCTGCAGGTTCTCCAGCTCTTCAGCGTATTTCCTTATTTCGGGTCGCTGGTCACCGAATCTGGTCTCTGACAGGACCCTGTTGAGGCGTGATATCTGTTCTTTGACCCATTCGATCTCCAGCTCGGTCGGGCTTTTGGATGCTATTTCCCCAAGCAGTCTCTCATCGAATAGTCTGATACCCTCAAATTCTTCCAGAAGGCTGTTGCCGCACATTATCTTATGGTCAAGGTTAGGGAGTGGTTGTATGTTCTCTCTCTTTTCTTCATCCACGATCAGTGATAACCAGAACCTGAGCTTGGCTATCTCTACGGCGGATGGATCGATATCCACGCCGTACAGACAGTTCTCAATGCACTGCCGTTTTAGATTGTACTCTGTTCTGGACTCCCGTTCTTCGGGGGAGAAGAAAAGTGTGAGGATAGAGCGGGCCTTGACGATCTCGTTCATCATACCTACCGGAAAAGCACCTGAGCCGACAGCAGGGTCTACCACCTTGATGTCCTGCAAAAGTTTGTCTATTTTCCGGTAGTTGTCAGCGATCGATCCTGGAACAAGCGAGCTCTCATCAACATAGCTTTTACCACTATAACGTTCCTTCTGCGCCATATATCTTATTGTCTGGTCCAAAGCTATGTCACCATACTGGACAAAACGCTCTATGTCCTCTCTTGATATGTTCTGGGTGTTTGTTTCAAGGTAGTTGATCAGACTCTGCTGACACATGTAATGAACGATCTCTCTGGGCGTATAGAAAGCGCCCCTGTCCTTGCGCTCCCTGACCTCTAGAAGATTTTCAAAGACTTTTCCGAGCATCTCAGGATCAATTGCAACCTCCTTTTCGAGCGGTTCATCCTCCTTGACTGTAAAATTGTATCTGTCGAATACGTCAAGTATCCCTGTCCCTGTATCTCCCGCGTTTGTTCTGACCGAGTTTGAAAAAAGTTCATTAGGTATAATTATATCAGTGTCAGTCCAGTTGTAGTCGTTCAGCGGTTCAAAAAGGCCACCATTTAGGAATGGTATCTTGCATCTGAAACGGCTGTAATAATCGTTGTCTGCGCTCCTGTCGGTGGATAGAGCTTCATAGAATAGCGGTTCCAGCACGTCGTTGAAGAAACTGTCGTAAGACGTGGTCTTCTTATCGAACAGTTTTCGCAGGAAATTTCTTGGTCCGGTCCCCCATTCATCGAACGTGCCATCGGATCTCTTCTGAACGCCGAGCCACCCCTTCTTTTGCAGGAAGTAGATGAACACAATCTGTCCCATCAGCTTCTTTGAGAAATCTATGGCGGAAATGCCTTTGTTGCTGAACTCCGCCCCTATCCTCTGATCCTTTGCCAAGATCTCATCCACGGCTTCCTTGAGCTTGATCGTCAATTCCTTGTACTTCTCGAAGAACTCCTTTGTCACGTTCTCGACACTGAACGCCTGTTCAATCTGGCTGATTAAGGGATTTGTCTTCTCTTCAATCACAAGATCAAGAAACTGCTTCTGGCAGGTGTGATTGGGTTCGTTTACTCCTACAAGGAATGAATAACGTTTTGCGGGTGTCAGTTCCTTTGTGGGCATCGCTATTCCATTCTCGTTTTTGACCAGGTCATATTCCATCTTTACGTATGAAAGACGCCAGTCTTCATCATCGTCGCCATAGAACGCTACAAGCGCCGCGTCTACGCCATAGTTAGATAGCCACGAGGCGATGAAGTTTCTCTGCATGGTTCTGGCTCTGTCCCGTGATGACGTTCTTTTGAGCTTTACAGCAAGTATCTCCATACTCTTTTTTGATGTGTCTCTGTACCCTGCGATCTTTTTACAGTCGGATATGTACTCTCTGAACTGGCTTGCGACAAATTGGGTTTTATCCTGAATGTTGATCTGGATCTCATTGAACAACTCCTTGATGAATCTGGAAAATTGGTCAATGTCAAAATTTTTTTTGAATGTGTCATCCAGCAGTTTGACGGCTTGTATCCTATTCATTGTTCTCACTACTCACAAGGTATTCTGAGAGCACAACCTCCCGTACTCCAGAAGTATTGGTTGAAGTGTCCGAATGAACTTTTCTGAACCGATCCGGCGATATCCCGGCTCTGATTTTTGCAACTATCTTTAATGGATCAATATCATTTTCGATACTTTTTTCCACCTCGGTCACCCTGGGCTTCTGCAATCCGCCATCTCTTATCAGGTCAAGAACTGCCTGAAGATAATCTTCATCATCGTCGGTTAGCTCTGGTTTGTGGATTATGGCCTTTATTCTCTTGATCAATTTTGACTCATGACTCGTTCCTGTTGGGATTCTGGCGGATTCCTCCGCGCTCATCACGACCCCATCAAAAGCTTTTTTATTACGCTCCAGATGCTTATAAAAATCTGGTTTTAACTCTCTTCGCTCTGTGTTTTTTTGCGCCTCGAGGATCTTGGAGGCCGTGGAAAAATCCACTTCTTTAACATTTTCGCCCTCGGTCTGGAAGATTTTTCTGAACTTATCCTGTCTGAAAAATGTGATCACGGAATCTTGTTCGGAGTCATAGCCCCTTGCGGTTCTTGCCTTCTTTGGGAGGCGCTTTATTCTTTCATACAGCTCCTTGTTGTTGTCCCGGAGATCTCTCAAAAAAGTTAGGTACCCCAATTCAGGATTCTCCTCTTCGTTCTCTCCGGTAATCTGCTCTTTTGAGGTCAATTTTTTGAACAGATCATGTGATTTGATTTCTTCGTCTGTGAGTAAAACTGCATCATTTCCCAGCATCTCGATGAATGCCTTTATCTTTGATTCCGCCGCTTCCTCCAGGCCAATGTTTTCGTTTATTGGTCCGGCAGGGAAAAAGTTGTACGTGTATATCTGGCCGAATGGTGGGTTCTTACTGACTCTGTTGACCCTGCCGACTCTCTGCATCATCCGGACCGGATTCCATGGGATATCGTAGTTTATAACAACATTGGATCTGTGGAGGTTTACGCCTTCTGATAATATGTCTGTAGATATCAGTATCCGAACATCATCCTCTTGTTTTTGAGGGCTGAGATTCGCATCAAAATTCTGCAGGATCTTTTTTCTCATGCCTTCGGGAGACTGGCTGTGAAAAGCAAGGACAGAGCCTTTGAAATATCTATTGAGTTTGGATTCTAGATAGGTTGCAGTATCTTTTGATTCTGTAAAGACTATCAACTTGTGCTTTTTCAGGGTTTCATCTGATTTTAATATCTCAATAAATCTGTCGAGCTTAGGGTCCTGATCAATATGACTCCACATCTCCCCAATTTTTTTCAGGAGGTTTAAATCGTGCTCCAGATCTTTAATGAGATCGGGAGTGAAATCCTCCGCAGGATATATCGAGACTTTGTCTTCATCAATCAATCTTTGTATGGTGTCTTCATCATCTCTCTCCCGCAACTCAAAGATTTTTTTAATATTCTTGCTCGTACACACGTAGCCCTTGTTGTATTGCGCGATAAATCCAGATGTTGAATCGATAAAACGGCCTATTGTTTTTTTGAATGCACAGAAACTGCTTTCGAGACGTTTCAGTAGCAGTATCTTCATTAAACGGCCCATGTTCCTCTGGTGTGTCTGCTGATTCTCAGGCAGTTCCTCTTTCAGATATAACAGCGGCGTGTATCTTGCATACCTGAAATCATTTATGATAAGTTCCAGCGTGGTGTTGAAGGTTTTATCCAGGTCTTCATCAAAATGGTAGACCACAGGCTCAGGATCCCTGATCTCCGGGAATTTTAATTTGTTTCTATTCAGATCCTCTTGGTAGTATTTTATGATGTTACTTCTTGTTCTGCGAACCATCAGATATTGTAAAACGTTCTCCCGAATGTCCTTTGCGTTCTCCTGAACGACCCGGATATACTCATCTTTATCGGTTTGTCTGCTCAGATTTTTCAGTCTGGTCTGGAGGGTGTTGAAATATCTTTCAATATCGCGAACTTTAGGATTTGGTAATGTTGATCTGTGTGCGAGCTGAAAAAGCTTGATCTGGCTGAGGATATCGAGTGGTGTATTGTTCAGGGGCGTGGCGGATACGAGAATGACACGCTTGCCACTGCAGATACTAAAAAGCTCATCGTACATCTGGGTGGTTTCGGTTCTGAATCGGTGAGATTCGTCAATAAATACGTTTGTATATCCATCGACGCCCTGTTCTACCAGCTTATCCAGCTTACCTATCGACTCAAATTTTGACTGCCTCACCCCAAAATCCCTGAAAACGTTGGGCCAGGAACCCGGGTTATCTTCATCGATGAGAGCAGGTGGAGCGATAACAAGGTTTCTACCATCCAGCTGCTTGGCCAGCATTGCGGCGATATAGGTTTTTCCAAGACCCACCACATCCGAAAGAAATACACCATGGTATTCTTCCAGCTTTGATTTTGCATCTATTACGGCGTCTTTTTGATATTCCAGCTCCATGAAGTTATCCGGGTGATAATCGAAATCCAGCTCTTCTTGATCCAGATCTATTTTTTCTTTCAGATACTCATAAAGGAATTTTAAATAGAGCTCGTAGGGAGTGATTTCATTGTTTATCCACGTGTGCTTTTGAACGGTTTCAATATATTTTTCTGAAACGTCAATAGCCTTTTCCCACAGCTCATTGAATTTTACCTCAGAGAACTCGTAATCTGCATAGTTTTTAAGTTCAACATTGAATTCGAGGTTGTTTCTAAGTCCGGATTCGGTGAAGTTGCTTGAGCCCGTTATTACTCGGCCCACATCCCTGTCGCCTTCTTTAAATCTCATTATGTACAATTTTGCGTGCATATTTCCTTCCGGATAGGCTCGAATTTCCAATTTCTTGTTTTTAAGCCACTCTATGAACTTCAGCACTCCTTCTTCCACATCCTCAGAATCATTTGATTCATCCATCTCGGATATGACTTTTTTGTCGAAGTCATCTTTTAACTCTTTTGCAGATAGTAGTTCTTGTTGGCCATAGCGCGACTCTTCAATCATCCGATATGTTTTTTGATCTGTGTTTATTCCTATGAGAATTCTTATCTTTTCTGTGTTCTCCAAGGATTTATAGATCGCCTTGAAACCTGAGGAGCGAAAGTATCCTACAAGGCAATCGAAGAAACGAGTGTCTTTGATGAGTTCGGAGAAGCGCTGCTGAAGATTATGACCCTCCTCGTTTGTGATAAATGTAAGATCCTCTGTCATGCGTTTCTCTCCTGGCGCTGGTCTTTTGTGCAAGCTCTTTTTACGGCGTCTTTAGACCTCTTTTCTGTACCTCTCACTCTCATCATGCGGAACCTCGTTTGTAGATAGGCAGACTTATTTTTAAATCTTTTTGCATCCCACTGCATTGGCTAGAAACAATCCTGTTAGAACGCTTATAATATAAGCCACGACGGTGTAAACTTTTGATGATCCTCCTTGTGGGGATCGTTCCCATACAAAAGCGATTGGTTGCGGCTCTTCAAACGGCTAACCTTTTATATTGAGACCGGAATGAGCGTATATGAAGGCTCTGGTTAGGGATCTGCTATTGACGCTGCTCACAGTTCTGTGGGCTGCGATAGCTCAGGGCTTTCATGCGCTCACAGAGGGCAGCGCATCTGTGATCCCTGGCAACCTGATCCTCTGTTCTATCTTCTTTTTTCCTCTGTGGTTCGAGCTGATAAGAAAGAGATCACCATTCGAGCAGTACGGTTTCAGGATGGACAGGAGTATAGTGCTGAACACGGTTCTGCTGGGTGTGGTCATGCCCCTAATATCGCTGATGGTCATCTCTATTTTTGGCCTTGTTGCAGAGTACGCAGTGATCTATGCATCCGTGGATCCTCGAATTTCGGGGCTTTCTCACCTCTGGTGGCGGTGTTCGTCCTTTTCCCACAGGCGCTTTACGAAGAGCTCATATTCGGAGGCTTTCATCCAGTTCAAGATAAATGCCCTGACGCACAGGAGATGGCCCGGCATAGCTGTGCAGTCTATCCTCTTTGTTCTGGTTCATGGGATCATATTCCCGAGCGCTGCGACAGGAGAGCTCCTGACAGATCCCAGGATAATAGTCATCATGGTGTCCATTGTTCTTCCGAACTCGCTGCTCTTTGGTATGGCTGATGAGAGAGCGAGATCAATAGTTCCTTCATGGATCATGCACGGTATCGGACTCGTGGTTTCAACCATATCGGGCTATGGCATAAATTTTTTAGCGCTCTGACAGAGGAGCCCGAGATCGCTGAGATCTTTCACGCCTTTGAGGCGTAGAGCGCTCCCTTGAAACCGTCCTTCCTGAACTTTGCGTAGACCGTTACGCCCTTGAAGATCATGTCGAACAGCATGCCAAGCCATATGCCGAGGATCCCCATATGAAGGACAAATCCAAGGACGTATGCAAAGACAAGCCTGACGGCGAATCTTCCTATGAGCGTGACGTACATCGGGAACATCGTGTTGCCAGCCCCCCTGAGCGCCCCGGTCATTGAGAAGTCCAGCGCCAGGAATATCTGTGAGACGCCCATGAGCCTCAGATACAGGCGGCTGGTCTCTATGACCGCCGGCTCTCCGGGCACGAATATCCACGATAGCTGATCCGGGAAGAAAAAGAACGTGAGTCCGAGAACACCCATCAGAATAACGCTCATTCTGAGAGATTCCTCGGCGGCCCTCTTTGCCTTTTCTTCATCTCCCCTGCCGAGGTTCTGCCCGACAAGAACGGCAGAACTGGTGTAGAAACCGAAGCCCGGCATGAAGGAGAGAGCCTCTATCCTGTTGCCTATCAGATGCGCAGCGAGGACTACAGGACCCAGAGAGGACACCATCCCCGTGTATATCATGTTGGACACCTGTATGCCTATCTGTTCCGCGGAGTTTGGAAGACCTATGTACAGTATCTCCCTCCAGTGACGCCTTTTCATAGAGAGACCCATGCGAAGCGCTCTGTTGCCTGAGGAGAATACCAGAGCGTACATGACGGCGCTCACCGCGAAAGCCATGGTTGTGGCCACAGCGGCTCCGCCGACCCCCATCTCGGGAAAAGGACCTATGCCAAAGACCAGCAGTACGTCAAACACGGCGTTTAGGGAGTTGGCCACCGCGTCCACGTAGAGTGGTGTTCTCGTATCGCCCGCTCCCCTGAAGACGTTTGCGCAGAGATAGCCGTACGACATGAATGGCACGCCCAAAAGCACTATTGTCAGGTACTCTCGTGTCCTATACATCACGACGGGGTCATCGGTCATGACCGAGATGAAGGGATCCTGAGCGATCAGACCCACGATCATCAGAACCACACCTATTATGAGGGACAGAAGTGAGGACTCCGCGAGGACCTCATTAGCTTCATCGTACTTTTTCATGCCGAAGAAATGCGCGACCACCACCATGGCTCCGGCGGATATTGCTATCATGACAGCCTGAAATAGAAAGATCAGTATGTTGGATATGCCTACCGCGTCCACTTCGCGGTATCCTAGCCTGCCTACAACTATCATATCGACCGTTGTGACAAGGAGCCTGAGAATGTTTGATCCTATAGCGGGAAGGGCTATGTCTATGACCTCTCGTCTGGCGCCGTCCATTCAGAACCTGAATTTCTTCAGTCCTTTTCTAATTTCCTTATATCTGGGGCAGAGTTCCTCCACTGTCTGCCAGAATAGCTTTGAATGACTGAAATGTATGAGGTGCGCCAGCTCGTGAACCACGAGATATTCCCGCATCTCTCCGGGGAGACAGGCGATGCGGAAGTTGAATGAGAGCACACCCTTTGCGGAGCAGCTTCCCCAGTACCTCGTGTCAACGATCCTGATCCCCTTCGGCCTGACGTTCATGAGGTCGGATAGCCGTTTCACGGCATTGTCGAGATATTTTCCGCTCTCTCTGCGCAGAACGCTCTCGCCGTCCCTGCCGCTGATCCACTGGCCATCAAAGTAGAACCCGTTCGCCGTGAGTAGCTGTGTCTTATCCGCGCTTTTTCTGTAGATTCTCTCTACGTCCCTGGGGTCAACAAGGTAGAGCCAGTGCTCGTCAGGCAGGACTATCTCGACTACGTCGCCCTTCATTCGCAGGTATATGTACTTCCTGCTTCTCCCCTTTTTGACCTCGTATTCTACGGTATTTCCATCTATGTCTATGAATGGCATGACTCTTCCCTTATCAGCTCTATGATATCATCAGCAGATATGCCTATCGCTTCAACGCCGTCAAAGAAGGATCTCACCAGAGTCTCCGCCTCTGTCAGCGTCGTTCCGGACAGTGAGCTCTCGAGAGATGCCAGCCTTTCTTCAGGATAGATGAAGAAGTCCCCTGTCAGCCTTACTCCCTCTATCCTTCCACCGCTGAACGAAGCGCTGCACCTTATGAGCTTTCCGCTCTTCTTAACGCTGATAGTTCCACTCCCTGCTAACGAACTTTGTTCTCAGCTCTTCCTTTTTATTCCGCTCTTTTTCGCTGAGTTCGCCCAGCATGACGTCCACTCCGAGGCCGGATGAGAAGCCTTTCGCCAGGGCCTCTGTGATTCTGTCCTTTCCTACATCGCCGAGCTCTCTCTTTATGGACGTAACCCGCGCCTCTGCGCTCTTTATACCCTTGTCAGATATCTTCTCCTTACCTATCCTGAGTGCCTTGAACATGAGATCCTCATCTATCTCATAGATGAGAGTGCCGTGCTGCAGCAGGCTGCCCTTCTTCATGGTCTGGGCGCTGCCAGATATCTTTTTTCCGTTGACCTCCACGTCATTTATGCCTCTGAACTTGGCGTTCAGACCAAGATTCTCCAAGGCTATCACTAGGCAGTTGCACACGAGCTCGAAGGTCTCTCTCACATTCTTTCCGTTCTTTCCCAATCCCTCGGCAATGCTCTCCCATCTGTCTATAGGGCAGACAAAGCTGTAGGTTATCTCGTCGTCGTGAAAGACCGCCCCGCCCCCGGTCATCCTGCGCACAACGTCTATGCCGTGGGCTCTGCAGAACTCCTCATCCACTTCGTCACTGATGGACTGGAAGTAGCCTATTGATACCGCTATCGGTCTCCAGGTGTAAAGCCTGAGAGTCGGCTCGCTGGAGAGCTCCGTCAGCGCGGCATCCTCTGCCATGTTGTTGTAGGCGTCCTGCGACTCTACCAGGAGTCTCATAGGCGTTTCAGGGCTTTTCTCATTCTGCTGTCCAGATCGTTTATCTCTTCCTCTGTTATGCACAGGATAGGTCTGAAGCGTATCGACTTAACGCCGCAGGCAAGGATGAGCAGCCCCTCCTCAAACGCGAGGTTTCTGAGCTTGTCTCTCGTGTTTCCGTCTGGCAGATCGAAGGCGCACATGAGTCCGAGGCCTCTGACGTTGGATATCACAGGGAAATCCTTTTGGAGCTCTGCAAGGGTTTTCTGGAGCTCTTTGCCCATGCGTGATGCATTGTCCAGGAGATTGTCCTCCCTTATTATATCGAGTATCTCTGTGCCTCTCGCCATGTCCGTGAGGTTGCCGCCCCATGTTGAGTTTATCCTGCTGCTCTCCACGAAGCAGTTCTTTTCTACTTCATCAACCCTCTTTGTGGCCATGACGCCGCAGACCTGGAGCTTCTTGCCGAAGGCCATGAGATCAGGTGCGACACCGAAGTGCTCATGGGCCCACATCCTGCCCGTTATGCCCCCACCGCTCTGCACCTCGTCGAATATGAGCAGCATATCATTCTCGTCGCAGACCCTGCGCAGGTACTGGAAGAACTCCCTGCGGAAATGGTTGTCTCCTCCCTCTCCCTGCACCGGTTCTATTATTACTGCGGCCATGTCCTCTCTGTCCTTTAGGGCCGTTTCTATCTCCTTCTTTGCTCTCTCCTCAGCCTCCTCCACCTCTTTCAGATGTTCCTCGAGCGGGAATGTTATCTTCGGGTTCGTTATCCGCGGCCAGTCGAACTTCGGGAAATACATGGTCTTTCTCGGGTCTGCCGTGTTCGTCAGAGACATGGTGTATCCAGTCCTTCCGTGGAAAGCCTCCCTGAAATGGATGATCTTTGTTCCCAGAGCGCTCCTGCCGCTGGCTAGGTTCTTCCTCACCTTCCAGTCGAAGGAGATCTTGAGGGCGTTCTCAACGGCCAGTGCCCCGCCGTCTATGAAAAAGAAGTGCTTGAAGTATTCCGGCGTAGCTGTCCTTGCCAGTGCGTCAACGAAGTCCGCATAGTACTGAGTGTATATGTCAGAATTGGCCACCTTGTGCACTGCAGCCTTGAACACGTAGTCTCTGAACTCCTTATTGTTCAGCCCCGGGTGGTTCATGCCGAGAGCGGATGAGCCGAAAAAGGTGTAGAAATCCAGGTACTTCCTGCCGTTCCTGGCGTCAACTATGTAACTGCCGTGGCTTTTGTCAAAGTCTATGACAATGTCAAAGCCATCCACCAGTATCCAGCGCTTCAATACATCCATGACCGTATCAGGTTCCATCATGTTACGAAATTTACATCTCGCTATTTATACTTATCTTTTTCTGCCGTAGGGTTCAACGTGCACTTCTACGTCTCCGGGGAAGAATGACGATATCTCTTTCTTGAGCTGGTGGACCAGCCCGTGCGCCTCTTCCACGGTCATGGTGCTGTCAACCTGTATGTGAAAATCCACTCTTCCAGAGACCCTTATCTTGTGGAAGCTTCTGATCTCTCTGTGCCTCCTTATTATGCTGGTTATCTTCCGCTCTATTTCCTCTTCCTCCTTAGTGTGGACGGGCTCAACGTGTATGACAGTGCTGTCTATGTCCTTGTATCTCTCGTTTATCTTTTCTTCCACACTCTCGGTTATGGCATGCGCCTTATCCGCGCTCAGTCCTTCCCCCACCTCGAGGTGCATTGCCAGCACCCCCCGTGGTCCGTAGGAATGTCTGTTTATGTCGTGCACTCCGGTCACACCGTCAACAGACAGGATCAGGTCCTTCAGCGCTTCGTCATTGTATGCCTCTCCCATCAGCTGGGATGAAGCGCTTCTGACGAACCTGACGCCCACCGAGATTATCATCAGCCCGATGAATATTCCTGCTATGGCATCCATGTGCTGGAAGCCGGTGAGGTAGTAGACCACGAAAGACGCCAGAACGACCAGCGAGTTCAACACATCTCCCAGGTAGTTGAGGGCATTCGCCTCTACGCTCTCGCTCTTCAGCTCTCTGTTTATCGCGTATGAGAATCTCACAAGGAAGTATTTCATCAGAACGTTGAATACAACCACGATCATTGCCCACAGTTCGACCCACAGTTCGCGAGACATGACTGCGTCTGTGAAAAGTCTCGAGCTGCTCTCATACGCCAGTACTGCCCCGGATATCATGAGCAGCATGGACAGAATGATTGTGGCTATGCTCTCAAAGCGTCCGTGACCGAACGGGTGCTCTTTGTCAGCCGGCTTGAACGCCACGACAAAGCCCACCAGCATGACCGCGGCGATCACCACGTCAAACAGGGTGTCTATGCCGTCTCCCACGAGCGCTATGCTCCCTATGAGGATCCCTGTTGCGATCTTTACAATAAAGAGGATGCAGTTGGCAACGATGTTGAAGATGGAGCTTAGATAGCTTATCCTCCTTTCATCTCCGCCGTATCTCTGAGCTATCCTGTGTGCAAGAGCACCGGAGAGAGCCATAACGTTAAATGATCTCATTACCTTTTAATCTATTCCTTTACCTGTTTGTTTCCCTTCACTCTCGCTCTGACATACCCGTATGAGACGACCCCCGCGACGACTATCCCTATGCCGAGGGCTATCTCAACTATCACAGGAACGAACATCCCTGAGGTGTAAGGCACCCCCTCAATGGAGTACCTGATTATGTTGGTGGAGCCCAGGACTATGAACCACATGGCCGCAATGGAGAAGAAGAACACCCAGTAGGATATCAGGACCTCCCTCTCCGTTATGTAGGCCTCTATGACCCTGCCCGCGCCGCTGGTGGCGAGCGCTATGACCACCCATACGATCTCCCTGTCCACGAAGGAAAGGATCTCATCGTAGGCCCATCTCTTAAAGGACGTCGATGTCACTATGGAATTGTAGATGTATATGAAGCTCCCTGCGAGGAGTATCACGCTTATGAGCTGCATGAAAAACGATACCTTGCCCGTTGTGACGCTCCTCCAGAAATAGCGCAGCAGTTTGAACATCGGGTTTGACATGAGATATGCTCCCACAAGCACTGCGATTATCGGCAGGAGTGTGAGCTCCATCCTGTTGAGGATCTCAAAGAGTCCGGCAACCAGCAGGACGAGAGCCACAGGAACTATGAGTCTTATCTGGGTCTTTTCATCCTCGAAGAATTTCTTTATCACGTAATAGGTGTCCTCTATGCTCTTGCTCTGCTTAACAACGATCCTGCGCACAGAGGCGACCTTTATCCTGGACGTTATTATCGGAAGTATGTACTCGTCCTCAGCGCCGTCGCTGACCAGAAAGACCTCGTCCGCTTTTGTCCTCTCTATGACTTCCTCGAGCTCCTTGGCAAGCTTCCTGTCGCTCTCTATGCCGACCGACCTGCTCCCGCATATCAGCGCGACATCTGTTTCATAGCCTTTTCCTACAAGATCGTCGTATATGCTTATCGCTCCGAACATCGCGTTCGTGTCAGCCTCTTCAGGATCGGCGGTGCCGAGCGCTATGACTGCTTTCAGGTTCTCCTCCCTACCAACTATGGGAGAGTGTATCCCTGTTTTCCTTCCGAGGTCATCATCCCTGTCGACGCAGAGGACAAGAATCACAATCATAAACCTTTTTTTGCTATTTATTCTTTTGTTTTGGAAAGTGATATAGACAGAGAAGGATATATTGCAGTGCATGGAAGGAAGGCTATACCGATATCATTTTAGAATAGTCCTATCAACAACCAGGTCGCTCGATGAAGAAGAGCGAAGGCATCTGGATGCTCTGATGAAGGAGCTTATGAAGAAGTCGGGGTTTGAGATGAAAAAGATCGCGATTCACAGGAATGCGGCATCTCTGGATTTTATCGGGGATGAGGAACAGGACGCAGAGAAGCTCGTAAGGGCGAGCGAGGCAGCATTTGGCTCTGGTCTGTGGTCGGACTTCAAAGTCCAAAAGACCATAGTGATCGATGGAAAAACCCTGATCCCGTGAGGCTCAGCGCACTCGGTAGTACAGGCCGCTGGCTGTGGCTATCAGCTCTCCCGAGCTCTTCTTTATCTCGCACTCACAGAACGATAGCTTGTTGCCCTGTTTCTTAACCCGTCCACATCCTGTCACTTTTCCTTCACTCACGGAGCTGATGTAGTTCACGTTCATCTCAGCCGTTACTGCCACGCACTCGTTCATTGAGTAAAAGGCGGTGCCCATGCAGTAGTCTGCAAGCGTGGCTATCACACCACCGTGAAGCAGGCCCCATCTCTGCCGGAGGTCATCCCTCACATCTAGCTCGACCACGCTCTCTCCATTCTCGGCGCTTATGAGCCTGTAACCAACCGTTCTGTCGAAGTTGCCGTCAGCCTCCATAGGGGCTAGTCTCTTATCTGCTTATATTGTTAACTTTACGAGTCCTGCAGATCTATGCCAAACACCTCTTCAGGCATGTCAGTCATGGCCCTGCCGACTTTCTCCTCGAACCCCTCCTCCAGCAGCTTTTTCACGGTCCTCGGCAGTGTCCTTGGTCCTATGACCGCTCCCGGCCTGTTTGTGTCGTCCATGTAATCGCTCTCGAGCATGAACTTCCGCATGGTCTCGCAGGCGCTCCTTGCATTGCTGTGCGTCGCTATTATGCTCGGCGTCAGCCCGTGCGTGTCATCCGTAACGGGTGAGAAATGCTTTACCACTCTCTTTTTGTCGATCCCTGCAATGTCAGCTATCCTGCTGAGATCCTCATACGTTCTCTCCGCGCTCTCGCTGTGCACTATGACCGCGCATCCGAGATCCTTTGCGGCCTCAAACGCATGCTCTATGACCTCATTTGAGGCCTCAAGCACCTCCTCGCTGACATCGTAGTGCGGTCTGCCTATCTCTCCTATGGCGCACGCTCTTTTTTCTGCGATATAATCAGCAGCGATGTCTATAGCTTCCTCGAGGACCCTTTTTCCCTCTTCAACGTCAGAGAACTCGCTTATTCGCGCCGGGTGGATGCCAAGCGCAGTAAAAACCTTTATGTGTGTCTCTCTCCTGACCTTCTCCGCTATGGAAAGGAGCATTTCGTATTCCTCGATTATGTCTTCTTTTCCTCTGACCGCCCGCAGGTATGGCATGCTCACCAGCATGAGCGCGCTTCCACCCGCGCGCTCGAAATCCTTTGCGGCCTCTACGCATCTGCCTGCAGGATCCAGATGGAAGTGCGCGTCGAAGATGATCATCTCGGAACATAGACCTCCATAAATAAAAATATAAGTGATAAGTCTCATTAGCATCGGGTGTTAAAATGGTGCCGGCGGATGTTCCGAAAGAGATGAGAGAGGAGTATGAGAGGAATTACAAGACGATAACAAAGGGCAGGGACAGGCTCATGCTCTTTGCGGGGGATCAGAAGGTGGAGCACATGAACGACGATTTCTACGGCGAGAGTGTGCCCAAGGATGATGCCGACCCTGAGCACCTCTTCAGGATAGCCTCGAAGGCAAGGATAGGCGCCTTCGCGGCGCAGCTGGGCCTGATAGCAAAATACGGCTCGGATTACAGCAAGGTGCCGTACATAGTGAAGCTCAACTCAAAGACGCACCTCATAAAGACGACCCAGAGAGATCCCTTCAGCAACCAGTGGGTAGACGTCGAGCAGGTCGCAGAGTTCAAGAAGGAGAGCGGTCTGAACATATGCGCCGTTGGCTACACGATATACCCGGGCTCGGAGTTCGAGGGTGAACAGTACAGACAGGCCGCGCAGGTCATATACAAAGCGCACAGGAATGGGCTGGTCACGATCATATGGGCTTACCCTAGGGGGAAGGCTGTGCAGAACGAGTCAGACCCGCACATAATAGCAGGTGCCGCGGGTATAGTCGCGTGTCTTGGTTCCGACTTCGTCAAGGTGAACTATCCCAAGGCGGAGAAGCCGGCGGAGGCTCTGAGGGAGGCGGTCCTTGCTGCTGGCAGGACAAGGCTACTTTGCGCAGGCGGCTCTAAGATAGGCGAGAGAGAGTTCCTGCAGATGCTGTGGGACCAGATACACATAGGCGGTGCGAGCGGCAACGCCACAGGGCGCAACATACACCAGCACTCTCTGGACGAGGCTATAAGAATGTGCAATGCCACATACGCAATAACCGTCGAGGACAAAAGCGTTGAAGAAGCATGGTCAATATACAGGGACTGAGCAGGACAAAGATAGTCTGCACGATAGGGCCCGCGTCTGAGAAAAAGATAAAGGCGCTCGTGAGGGCTGGTATGAGTTGCGCGAGGCTCAATCTCGCGCACGGGAGCATCGAGGAGCACATCAACATTGCGGACAGGATAAGAAGCATATCGGGCAGCGTGGCAATCCTGGCTGATCTGCCGGGGCCGAAGATAAGGCTTGGTAAATTAAAGGATGAGCCGCGCCTCTTAAAGAGAGACGAGGTCGTAGAGCTCACCGAGGGCGGCGAGGCCGTGGACGAAGCTATCCCGGTGGATTATGACGGCTTTCTTGGGACTGTTGATAAGGGGGACACGATATTCATAAATGATGAGCTCATCCAGCTCAGGGTGATAGGGAAAGAGAACAAGGGGGCAAGGTGCAGGGTTCTTGCCGGAGGGGAGATCCTGTCGCACAAAGGCGTCAATATTCCCACAAAGAGGATCAAGTACGACAGAACAAGAGACCTCGAGCTCTGCGAGAGGATAGCGGAGCACGTCGACGTCATCGATGTCTCATTCGTGAGCGACGAGAGGGACATAGAGGCCGTCAAGGACAGGGCAAACGGAGCGCGGGTCATAGCGAAGATAGAGAGAAGGGCGGGTGTTGAGAACATCGAACACATCCTCGGTAGTGCTGATGGTGTGATGGTTGCCAGAGGCGATCTTGGTGTAGAGGTGGGGCTCGAGAGCATACCCATGGTGCAGAAGAGACTGATAAGGGAGGCGAACATGGCAGGCAAGCCGGTTATAACAGCGACCCAGATGCTCCTGTCCATGGTCGAGAACAAGAGGCCTACCAGGGCGGAGGTTGCGGACGTGGCCAATGCAATACTCGATGGCACTGACGCGGTCATGCTATCCGAAGAGACGGCCATGGGAAAGCACCCGGTAGAGGCAGTGAGCATGATGAAGCGCATAGCGCTCACCACAGAGAAGAGCAGAGGAAGCTTTATCGTGGATGGATGGAGAAAGGAGGGCAGCGTCGAGGACGTGATATCCTATGACGCATATGAGGCAGCGGAGATGATGGGGATAAGGTACATCCTGACCCCGACTCGCACCGGCAGCACACCAAGAAGAGTGTCCAGGTTTAAACCCAGAGCAAGGATCCTGGCTTTTAGCAGCGACGAGAGGGTCAGGCGATTTCTCTCCCTGTCGTACGGCGTTTATCCAGTTAGTAGCGAAGAGGATGAAACTGAGGTCATCCGGAGAGCGAGAGAGCTGATAGGCCACAAGCAGGGCGAAAAAAAGGAGAGGGTCGTGCTCACCAGGGGCGCGATTGCCGGCAGGGCGGGCGGCACGAACACGCTGAGGATAATCGAGATCTGAGCTCTTGTTCACTCTCCCTTCAGCGACCGCGCCCTTATCGCGTAGAACTCGCTGCTCTCACTCCATTGCGGGTACTTCTCTGCGAAAGAGAGGTCAACTCCTATGCGGAAGATGAGCTCAATATCCTGCATCACGCCCGAGTAGTCCCAGTCTTCGCTGTATTCGTCCTCTACCGTATGATAGTACTTCTCGTTCCATTCCTCCTTGAGCTTCTGTCCACGTTCCTTGCCCCCCTCTTCATAGTCTATCCCGCTCTCCACATAGACGCTCGGAACGCCGACCTTTGCCAGGCTGAAGTGGTCCGAGCGGTAGAAGGAGCCTGCCTCAGGCTTAGGGTCAGGCGTGAGATATCTTCCCTGTTTTTCCGCCTCTTTTTCGGCAAGAGCCCTGATGTCCTCGCTCTGATCATAGCCCATCATCACTACATCCTTTGTTTTGCCCCACACGTTAGCGCCGTCTATGTTTATCACGGCCAGAGTCCTGTTCAGCGGGAGCAGAGGATGCTGAGCGTAGTGCTCAGAGCCCAGAAGGCCCTGCTCCTCGCCTGTCGTGGCAAGGAAAATGACGCTCCTCTGTGTCTGGGGCTTAAGAGCCTTGAACGCCCTTGCGATCTCTATAATGCCGGACATTCCTATTGCGTTGTCCATAGCCCCATTGTATATCTGGTCTCCCTCGAGTGTCGGGTCTGTACCAAAATGGTCCCAGTGGCCCATGTACAGCACGTATTCGTCTTTCTTGCTTCCGCCCTCAAGGACGCCTGCGACATTCTTGGAATCCACGTGCCTGAGCTCGGTGTCTATCGAAACGCTAGCGTTTGCCTTAAGGTCTATGGGCTTGAAATCATCCTTCAGGGCCAGCTCCTTTGCTTCTTCATAGGTAAGTCCCACGTTTCTCAGGAGTCTGTCACCAGCGTCCATGGTTATCCATCCTCGAACCTTCAGTTTGGAAGGGCTTCCTGAAAGGGAGAACAGCTCTCCGGTGTTTGAGCTCACGACAACGTTCCACCCATAGCTGGCAGGCTCCGTTTCGTGTATCACTAAACATCCTGCGGCGCCTTTTCTCTCAGCCTCCTCGAACTTGTAGCTCCAGCGCCCATAGTATGTCATCTCTTTCCCCTTGAATCTTCCGTCCGGAAGGGGAGGATCGTTTATCAGGACAACGATTATCTTGTCTTTGACGTCCTCCTTGAAATCGTTCCAGTTGTACTCCGGTGCCTCAACGCCATAACCAAGGAATACGAGAGGGGCATCCACACTGACACGTGTTTTTTCTTCTTCGTTCCAGGCCACAAAGTCATCCTTGTACTTGAGGGTAATGCCTGTTTTGCCCTCTATTGTGAGATCGCTCGGCTGCGGCTTCATACCGACCATAGGCACATCCTGGAAATAGCTTCCGTTGTTTGCGGGAGAAAGCCCCAATTCCTGGAACTTTTCGGCTATGAACTGGGTTGCTCTCTCCTCCCCCTCGCTTCCCGGTGCTCTGCCCTGCATCTCATCATCAGACAGTGCTCTGGTGTTCTCGGCCAGCGGCTCTGTGCTCATGGCTTTTACCGCCGTAGTTACGGCTTCGTCGCTTGGTTGTGTGCTGGTTTCAACACAGCATGCTATCAGCAGAGCTGCCAATATCAAAATCGAGCGCTTCATAGATGTGAAGCCGTGGATCGGTATAAAAGGATTCCTGAGGCATCCCGAAGAGAGGTGTGTCATCACCGGTCAGGCTCAGCAGCCTTTAGTCATTCTATGACCTCTTTTACCTCTAGGTTTTTTTCGAGATAGTTTATGAACTGCCTGAAGAGCCTCTTCTCTATGTCACCCTCGAACTGGACATCTATAGCATGGTCAGCTTTTCTGTGTATCCTCTTTATCTTTACTACGGCTCTGTGTTCCTTGTCCATCATGGCCGTGATCCTAACGCTTTTGGATCCTTTCCAGCTGTCACCAAGCCCTATCAGCATCTCTATGGTGTCACGCACGTCGTTCTCTCTTTCAGGGTGCGAGTATATTGCCTGTCTGTCGATTCTTATCTCGGCGACGTTCTTGAATTTAGCGTAGGCAAGCGCTCTCAGGAATTTTTCTGCGGTCACGATCATGTCGAACTCTTCCAGCACTCTCTCGCGATCCAGTCTTTTTGCCAAAAATCTCTGGAGATCCCCCTCCGGCAGGACTGCGTTCTTTTTCGTATCGAGCTCTACGTATACGTGCGGGTTGTGCATGACCTCTTCNNCTCTTCGCGCGTCGTCTTTTCTTCATTGTCTCCGCCCCTGCCTTCGCCGGCGTACGCGGTCTTGGCCCACCTGGAGCTCTCAGAAGGATCTCCCCAGACCAGCGGCGGGGTGCCCAGAGACGGGGGCTCTCTCTCTTTTTTGGCCATGATACTATACCGTTTTCAAGTTAATATTTGTTGTTTATACGGATCGGATGCGCAGTGGACAGCCTAGGATCCCGGACGGCAACAAGGTCATTTGAGACTAATGCACCTCTCTCTGGCGGACAGTATCCGCTCCTCGCACACAGAGTAGAGCTCTTCGTAGTTATAACTCAGTCGGGCAATGCCCTCTCTGATTGCCTCCATGCCCACGGCTGCTGCCTCTCTCACGAAAGGCTCGATCTCTTCCATCCTC
>DAEG01000105.1 GCA_002495235.1 Euryarchaeota archaeon UBA287
GGGTCTATCGCCAGCGCGCATCTCTGCATCACAGATTTTATCCATCGCGTTTGCCCCCTGCCGATTATTCTGTTACAGAGATTTATGCCTTTGTATCCATGATGTAACGGGCAGTCGTTATGTCCCGAACTCGTACCTCTGCAGATACTCCTTCTGTGCTTCCGTGAGCTCGTCTATCGCCAGGCCCATCGAGGTGAGCTTCAGCCTCGCGACCAGCTCATCCAGCTCCGCCGGATAGGGATAGACCCTGTTCTCCAGCTCTGATTCTAAGAGATACTTCACGGCTAGAGCCTGAAGTGAGAAACTCATATCCATGATCTCTATGGGGTGGCCGTCTGCGCACACTAGGTTCACTAGCCTGCCCTTGCCCAGAAGATACACTTTTTTGCCATCCACATCATACCTGTCAACGCACGGCTTCACCTCTTCTCCAGGGCACTCCTTTATTCTCCGGTCAACCTCGACGTCGAAATGCCCCGCATTTGCCAGTATGACGCCATCCCTCATGAGCTTTATGTGCTCCATTGATATCGTATCCACGTCCCCGGTGGCCGTGATGAACACGTCTCCGACTCTCGCAGCTCTCTCCATCTGCATGATGGTGAAGCCCTCCATCGAAGCCTCCAGGGCCCTGACAGGATCCACCTCTGTCACTATCACGTGCGCTCCCATGCCCCTCGCCCTCTCGGCTATCCCCCTCCCTACATCGCCGAAGCCGGCTACAACGAAATGCCTGCCCGCGATGCTCATGTTGGTGCTGCGCATTATGCCCTCGAGCGCGGACTGCCCTGTGCCAAAGCGGTTATCGAACAGGTGTTTGCATCTGGCCCCGTTCGTGTCTATGACCGGGAATGGCAGTTCTCCGGCGGCTTCAAGAGCCATGTATCTCCTCACCCCGGTCGTCGTCTCCTCGCTCACTCCTCTTATCTTCAGCCCTCTCCTGTACGCCTCTATGCCGAGATCCCCGCCATCGTCGACCAGCACATCAGGTTTTTCGTCAAGGACCCTGTTCAGTCCGTTTTTGTACTCCTCATCGCTTTCGTCTGCTCTGGCGAACACTTCCACTCCCGCGCTCTTCAGCGCGGATACTGCGTGGTCCTTTGTTGAGAGCGGATTGCTGGCGCAGAGGTATACCTGAGCTCCCGCCTCATGAAGTGCTATCGCAAGGCACGCCGTTTTTGGTTCTATGTGAAGACACATCCCCACTCTTGCGGGGATCTCGAGTTTTTGTGAGATCATGCCCAGAACCCTCATCTTTTCCCTGACAAACTCCATGACTCCATCGCTCATTTTTCACCTCTCATATCAACCACCCGAAACAGGAGGAAAAAAGGCCACTTCATCCCCATCCTCAAGGCGATCCTTTTGCCCCGCGCTCTCGAAGTTCCTCGCGACAAAGACGTCGCCATCCCTTATCCTTTTGCTCAGACCAAAAAGCTCAGCCAGGTCCATTATGCTTGCCCCCTCCTTCAGCTCGACCGCACGCTCCGACCCGAATTCTTCCCTCAGGAGGGAGAAGAATTTCACATCAACTCTTATCTTTTTTGTGCTCTCCATGGACAACCTCCTCTATCTTGTCTTTCAGGATACCGCTCAGCACCCTGCCGTCAACTCTGCCTCTGAGCTCCCTCATGGCCTCACCCATCAGAGCGCTGAACGAATCCCCGCCCTTCGCTTTTATCAGCCCCATATTTTGCTCAACGATCTTGTCGACAACAGTCTCCGCTTCCTTTGTGTCGACCGCCTCGAACGGCGCTGCGGCCTCATCTAAGGCAGCCCCGTCACAGACTCTCCTGAGGATCTCTTCCATTGCCTCTCTCGCGTAAAGTCCCCGGTTATAGCCCCCCATCAGCCGCTTTAATATATCGATATCTATGCTGCCGGTGTTCAGTCCCTCTCTCTCAAGCTCTACCAGAGTGTTGTTGAGCAGCCTCAGCACGACCTGAGGATTGCCTGACTCCCTGACAAGGCTCTCAAAGAGATCTTCATATCCGTTCTTGAGCAGCTCGTAGCACTGCTGTTCGTTAGCGCCGAGAGCGCGCAGCGCCCTCTCCCTCTCCTCCAGAGTGATCGGGACCTCTATGTCCCCGATGTCGTCTGTGCGTATGTACTGTATGTCAGTCTCAGGGTACATCCTTGCGCTTCCAGGCATGGGTCTCATATACTCAGTGTATTCCCCCGCAGCTCTCCTGACCTCCGAGGGCACCCCGTCGAAGCACTCGACAGCCCTCGCGTGTATGCGCTCCAGGGCTTTTCTTGCGTTCTCATAAGAATCGAGGACGATCACGAAGCTGTCGTTCTCTCCAGTATCAAGGATCCTCTTCACTCTCCCGGTCTCTGCGTCGCTTATGCCATAGCCGGGGAGTTCATCGCCGTGCAGTATGCCTTTCAGACCAGAGTGTGCCACAAACTCCTTCGCAAGCCTGAGCTCTCCGCCTCGGGACAGCAGGCCACGGAAACCGGCGATCTTCATGCCGTAAGGTTTTTTGCCTGCGCCGATGGCCTTTGACACCAGGTTCGACCCCGTCTCTTTGAACGCATCGGACAGGTCCAAGATCTCCGGCATCTTTTCATTCCTGTCTGTTCTCTCTACTAGCATATCTCTTATAGCATGCAGGTTCAATTGGCGCTCTATCTCGTTTTTCAGGACTCTCTCTATGTCACCGAGCCTCTGCACGCCCTTTATCTCGACCCTGTTAGCCCTCAGGCCCTTTTCGGTGTCCACCGATACGTTGAGATCCTGCCTTATCGTGCCGAGTCCCCTCTTCACCCGGGCCCTTCTGAGGTTCATTCCAAGCTCCAAGGCCACCCTCTGCGCATCCTCAGCGCTCTCTATGGTAGGCTCCGTTGCTATCTCCACCAGAGGCACTCCAAGCCGATCCAGATTGTAGTACACCCGGTTATCCTCCTCCCCGACCTTCCTGGCGGAGTCTTCCTCAAGGCATATCGTTGCTATGCCCGTGTTTCCTATCTTCCCGCCGGTGGCTATGAGCGCGGTGCGCTGGAAGCCGGAGGTGTTTGAGCCGTCTATGACGATCTTTCTCATGAAGCACACGACATCAAAAATCTCAGCTTCAAGCATCTTTGATATCTGAAGCGCGGTGCGAAGCGCTTCGCCATTGACTTCGTGCGGCGGCTCATCATCGAGCTCAACGAGGCATGACGACTCTCTCGGGCAGGCATAATAGCACTCTCTCGCTCTGCCTGACTCGAACAGAGCCGCCCTGTCTATGGTTCCCAGCTCGCTCTCCGCCGCCCTGAACTTTCGCATAACCTCGAAATTGCCGTGTTCTTTCGACTCTGATGGGCAGGAGCAGAACAGCTTGCCTGTGTCCAGTTGCTGGTGTATCTCCAGGCCGATCCTGACTCTCATAGTGATCTCCTGTCGCAGATCTCGCCGGCGATGTTTCTCTGCATAAGCCCTGCCACCTCATCACGATCTTTAGTGTGCCCGAGTACCCACATAAGCTTGACGCACGCGGTTTCAGGCAGCATGTCCGCGCAGGGTATCGCGCCAGCGTTCAGAAGTTTCCTGCCGGTGGCGTAGACGTTCAGGTTTGTGCTCCCGTTGATGCACTGTGAGACTATGCATACGGGTTTGCCGCACGCCTCTATTGACTCTATGAGATCATCGGATACGTGCCCCAGACCCGTGCCGGCGATGACGACGCCTGAACTGCGCTCCGTCACGGCGTCAAGTATCTCCGTCCTCATGCCGGGGTAAAAATACAGGAGCGTCACTCCCTCATCCATTCTGGCGTCTATCACCGTTTCGTCCGCCTTCTTCCTGTGTTCTGTCAGCTCTATTCCGTCATTTCGGACGTAGCCCAGCGGTGCAGAGCCTATCGTCTGAAAAGCGCTCCTGGCGCTCGTGTGCATCTTTCTCGTCCGTGTCGCCCTGTGGACCGCTACCGAGTCGTCGGAGGATCCTGCGTGCATGGCTATGGTGACCTCTCCGAGGTCTGTTAGCGCCAGTCTTGTGGAGGCCATCAGGTTCAGGAATCCGTCCGATGAGGGTCTGTCCGTGGATCTCTGCGCTCCGGTGAGAACAACGGGTCCACCGATCTGAGGTAGCATGAATGCCAGGGCGCTCGCGGTGTAGCACAGGGTGTCTGTCCCGTGGGTCACCACGACCCCCTTAGCTCCGGCATCAAGCTCCTCCTTGACTTCCTGTGCTATTCTCTTCCAGTGTTCACAGCGCATGTTCTCACTGAACACGGAGAACAGAACGCGGGCGCCAACTCTGGCAATGCTCTTTATCTCTGGCATGAAACGCAGGAGCTCTGATGTGCTCCTCGCGGGATGAACGGCCCCTGTGGAGTAGTCCACGTAGCTGGCTATGGTGCCGCCGGTGCCGAGGATTGAGACATCGTAAGTTCCTCCGATGGCCTCACGTTCTCTTTTCTGCATGCCTCCATCCGTGTCCTCTAGGCGCTCAATCTCTACTTTATCTCTCCTGAATCCTATGTTGTATCCGTTATTGAGCTTTATCACGATCAGGGAGGGATCGTATGACTGCACCTCGACCCCTTCGTATATCCTCTTCCCGCTCTTTATTCTGAGCACAGAAAGAAATGGCCTCCTCGTTTATCACATTTTTTCAATAACGATATATAGCGGAGAAGTCGATAACAGGATATGTCTTCCATACCCCCGTCTGAAGCGGTGGAAGAGATGTGTGTTCTGGCCAAAAGACTCGGCATAACTGATCAGACACGAAACGAAGCGAAAAGCATCCTCTCCAGAGCGCTGGAGAACAAAAAGCTGAAGAAGAGTAATGTTGGTGAGCTAGCAAGGGCTTCATTATACCTCGCGTGCAGACTGAACAACGAGCCTGTGGCTTTGGGCTCTCTTGGAGCCATGGACCCAGAGGGCAAAAAAAAGGTCTTCAGGACATATCAGCGCCTGAAGAGAGAACTTGAGGTCTCTTTGGCGCCAGTGGATGTCTGTGGCATTCTGTACAAATTCTGTCGGATCCTGGGCATACCCGACGATGTCAGGATGAAGGCAGAATCTATACTAGAGAGATCCGGGAATGATGGGAGGAGTCCGCAGACAAAGGCTCAGGCCGCCATTCTTCTTGCGTCATCCATGTGTGGGTGTATCATATCCCCACAAAAGCTGCACGAGGTTACTGGCTCAAACATCACCGTCGTGCGCTGCGCTGCCAAGAGCATGGCTGATGAGTTGAAGATGGATCCCTACGAGGAGTTCAGCAGGAGTCTCTGCGAGAGCCTTTCTCTGGGATTGGAGGAGATAACAGCAGGGCTTCTGAAAGATGTCAGACTTATCTATCCCGGTGTCCTAAAAAGGCCCGTGAACACTCTTGCTGGGGGGATCGTCTATTATGCAGCGAGGATCTCAGGAATGCCCTTATCTATGAGCAGGATAGCAGAGGCCGCCGGCGCTAACGAGAGCAGCGTCAGGAAGGCGTATTGTGACGTCAGACGGGTCCTTGAGCCTGAGGGGGAAGAGTCCGCAGGGACAAAAGTATAAAAGGAAAAATATCTATTAGACACAGATTCGTCATAGGCGGATCATGATCTCGCTACGCGAAATCTGCTTGTAAGGCTTTGCCAAAATCTGTCTATAGCGCTCTGCGAGATCAGCCTGCAAGGCGGAAAGGCGGCTAGGCGGGGGGATAGGGGTCCCCTGAACCAGAAACCCCCTATAAGCTGGGCCGAATGCCTGCGCGAGGCGTCTACGCGCCCGGGTGGCGCAGTCTCTCTCAATGAGTTCCTGCCTCCCCTGACCGGGGGCGGCGGCAGAACGGCCGGAGGGCCGGATCACCGCTCCTGCCATGGGCATCGGGTCAGGCCCGGAAGGGAGCAGCCCTACCGTGGACCTCAGGTGTTGGGGAGTTAACAGGGACGAGCCGAGGGTCTGTTCAAGCCCGTGCGCAGTGCGTCGGACGCAGGGCCGCCCCGCAAACAAAGGTATATATAGAATGAATTACATAAGGTATAATAGGTGAAAAGATGAAGGCGAACAGGTTGGCGAAAGATGAGGGAGGCGACTTCGGTGTCGGCACCATGATAATATTCATTGCGATGATCGTCGTCGCCGTCGTTGCCGCTACCGTGATAATAACGGTGATGAACAAGTTGCAGGGCACCGCGGAGAGGACTGGCACAGATGCTATAGCGATGGTGAGCTCCGGCGTGCACATAAAGAGCATTATTGGAGATAGGAGAACACAAGGACTTACCCTCGGATTTGATGGCTTCACAACCCAGTTCTTGGGTGGGAACCCTCAGTCAGAGATTCAGAAACTCACGATCCTAGTGGAGCTCAGAGCCGGCAGCATGCCGCTCGACCTTGACAGGACGATATTCCGTGTGGTGACCCCGAGGGACACAGTTGAGTTCGATGGTGCACCCAACAAGGACGAGAACGTGCGCGCATTCAGCAAGATAGTATCGCTGAGGGACTCTGACCAGTCTATATCCAACGAGCACGTGCTGAACTACATTGGGGATGCTGCATCCGTTGAGCTGGACATAAACGATCTCTACATAGGTCCCGGCGAGTCTTTCGCAGTGCAGATAATACCCGACGTTGGTGGTATCCCGACCGTTGCTCAGCTCCAGATGCCGCTGACATACCCGCAGCACGCAGAGCAGGTAGAGCTTTATCCATAAGCTCTTCTCCTTCCTTCTTTTTTTTTGTTAGGCACCAATTTTTATTGGTGTTTTTGGCCCAAAATTTTTTGTAGGTACTAAAGTTGTTACAGTCTTATACTCATAAGGTTTTGTCATCGTCCCTTGCCGACAAAATGATGCGGGATGACGAAAAGGCGTTCAGGCAGTGAAGCCCGTTGGGCTCTGTGGTTTACTAGGTCAGTTAGAGCCCAGAAATTATTTCGTCTAGAAAACAGAGAACGAGCTCGATCCGGTGGTCAAGCTCAACAACAGGAAGATAGCCTGGATCGTGAAGCGCGTCAGCAGCGGAGAGATATCAACCAAGGACGCTACTACCACATACCACAGAGAGGTACCGAAGCTAAATCCAGACAGAAGGCCGAAGACCTCTCTGACCATGGCAGGGGTTGAGGGGATGCGGTCCCCTCTATAGAATGAGACAAGATTTGGATCCAGGCATCTGTACAAGGAGCTCAAACGCAGGGGCTACAGCATACCAAAGGACAAGCTCATACAGTACATGAGAGACACGGGCAAGTCAATGCCAGACCCGAACAAGCAGAAGAAGAGGAAGAGGTGCAGATACGAGAGAGAGCATTCTTTTTCTTTGGTGCATGGAGATTTTCACAGGAGAACAAAGAATGACCCCTATGCAATAGTCTGTTGGATGATACATCAAGGATGATCCTCTCCTGTGGAGAATTCTCAGAGGCCACAACAGACGTCGCGATATCTACCTTCAGAGAAGCAATGGATACGCATCAGAGTACTGATGACCATGGATGAAGTCAATACAGACAGAAGAGCTCAGTTCTACGCAAACAGGAGCCGAGGGCCTTCAAGTTTTGAGTCATCTCTTGCTGAGAATGACATGGTGTACATACCTTCAAGGAGGAACAGCCCTCAGACCAACGGCAAGGTCGAGAGGCTCTGGTTAGAGTATGACAGACACAGGTTCTAGGTTTGGTACTATTGAAGAGTTTGTATCCTGGTATGACAATAGGATGCATGGAGCTCTCCTCATGGATCTCGGAGAGACGCCGCGCGAGGCGTGGTTCGGAAACTACCGCCAGAGGCCGAGTTAGGACTGTTCTTAAGGCTGGGAGGTGAACGATGATAGAGGAACGAAAAAATAAGCGGGCTCAACCCAGACAAAAAGCCACAACAAGACAAAAAGGAGCATGAGGGCGCCGGCAGAGCGCCTCAGTGTTGCTCAGAATATGATCTCAAGGCATTCGTAGAAGAAAGTGCAGATCTGCTGCCCACTCATCCTCATGCAGAGGCCACCGCAACTGCAAAGGATCTGAAACCACTCAATTATCATCTGGATCACAGCCCAGCAAGATCCAAGTATTCCCAACAATCCCATCATAATTAATGGTATGTGCATCATTATATTTATAAGTTTACTTTTTACGGCTGCGTTGGGGGGATCTATCAGAGGACTATCTAAATTCGTACCCGAGCTACAACATAGCAGACTACTCAGGCATGCGCAAGAGAATACGGAAGACGGCGATCTGTGACATACAATCGGGTAACAATGACCCGGCCAGCCTTTGGATTCAACAGAAGTAAAGTCAGCAACAGAGATTTAAGGCAGATTGAGGTGAAGCTCGACACGATTTGCAAAACAAGATAGAAATAGTATCAAGGTTCACATAGCTGTGGATGCAAAAACCACGAAGTCGTTCTTAGGATTGCCGAAGAAAGGATTGTGGGGAGGTTAATGCCGCTGGTAGAGTAATCAGAGGAGAGGAAAGGTGAGTATGATCCTTGCTGACAGGCCCGCATCTCAAAAGAGCTATCCCAACTATCTGGCTATGAACGGGATAATTCCCGCAATAAAGACAAGGGAGAATAACTCCAATCTGGTACTAGGATCTCCCTGCAGGATTAAGTTCGTGAGAGAAAGGAAAAAATCAGATCATGATGTTTGGAGAGTTGTGTGCCCATATGACTATAAATGAGCAGTAGCGCGGTGACTTCTTAGTCGTGACGAGAGACTCAGTAGTTGAGCTTCAGGTGGTGGGCTCTGTAGTGGGCTGTGATGAAGTTAGTGTCCTATTAGAATGCATCTAAGATAACTGATAGCAGAATGGTCTGGTGGTTTCTGGTGTTTATTGAGAGCTCGGGAGATCTATCTTATTCAACAAAGCACTTTTTACGTTCCACGAGCGCTGTGTGGATCGTATCCGACAAACGTTGTATCTCTGATCCTGATACCGCCCCGCTTCCTCCGGTTTGATAGATAAATAAGATCCTGACCGTGGCAAAAACGTGATCGTGATAAGGCAGGGCCTTATCGGGATGCAGACTGCGTCGTTTTGAGAATATGGACTTGGTGGAAAGGCATGTATGCGTCGCGCGTTCAGGCGCCAGCGCTCGCTGTTGATACGCTTAGCGCCACAGGCTTCTTCCCCTCAGTCCAGAATTGAATAAGAGCGCCATGCCGCTTTACAACGGTCAAAGCAATCGCATCTATAGACACGGTGCGCATATGAAAACGGGGGATATCTGATCGCATTGATGTCAGCGCTTCCCAGATGCCTCAAAACAAAGGTGCCCGGCCAGGGCTGTGGGCGAGCTCTCTGGTGTATCAATGAAAGCACTAGGCACCTCCTGTTTGATCTTCTGTGACCTATAATGCGAGAAGCGTGTGTGCTGAAGGGCGACAACCCGTATGGCATCAGCCCGGAACGAATGCCCACCTCTTTTATTGTTTCAGGAACTGCTTGAGATCCAGTGCCGCTGAAGATGCACGGGGAGGAACCACAGATCCTGTCATGATCGGAATCTCATATGCCAGACCGGTGTGTCTGTTTCTTAAGGGTCTGCGCCAAGGTAGATCAGCCCATTGTTCACATTGATGAAAAGCCGTAAGTGGGCGTTTTTGCCAGGGAGAAGCGGGAATGGCACCCCAAAGAGAGGCGTGTCTGGCTAGATGTTGGTGAATGCACAGGATAGCGCTATGTTACACAGTCTATAACACAAAAATGGTTCTATCGCAGGGATAGTCTATGAAGCATCAGTTAAGGGAAAACCGCGGAAAAAGCCAAAGAAAAAAAAGAATGGAGAAAGAGAGGTGGGGTTCAGAAGGGGATGCACCCCAGGCAGGGCTCAATGCACGACATGCAGAGTTCGAAGGACATGTTCAATATGCTCATACCACAGTCTATGCACCACCCACATACCCCGAAGCTCCAAGACACGAATGAGCATGGCCACTGGACGCATACCTCACATGGGATGTACAACACGGTCAGCATAACCAAGTCCCACATGAAGCCTATAAGCCCGACTATGGCGCCCATTATGCTGTCAAGCATTCCCAACAGCGCTACCTGCATCAACACCATCTCCAACATTTTTTCACCTATTATACCTTATGTAATTCATTCTATATATACCTTTGTCTCATGGGGGCATTGGGACAAAATTAGCCCAT
>DAEG01000055.1 GCA_002495235.1 Euryarchaeota archaeon UBA287
ACGGGTGAGAAGGCGGACGAGTTTTACGACCCGGGAAGCTTTGTTGCGATGAGGGGCTTCGAGTGGTCACAGCCAATGGCTGGGCACATGAATGTCTTAGGCACAGAGGAATTTACGAGCGCGATAAAGACCACTTCACTGAACAGGATGTACGGATGGATAGACGATCACGCTGCTCTCGCCCAGTTCAACCATCCAGGCAGAAAGGAGGGCCCCTTCGTTGAGGACTTCAACGACCTCGAGTTTGAGGATTCGGTTTCAGACAACATCGTGAGCATTGAGACGGGCAACAAGGGTACAGGAAACAACGACGGAGAGTACTACGAGTATTACCCAAAGGCACTGCAGAACGGCTGGACCGTGGGTCCAGCGGATAATTGGGACAACCATGAGCTCAAAACAGCGTATCCGCACAGGACAGCGGTAATCGCCGAGGATCTGACGAGAGAGGCCCTCTACGAAGCCCTCGCTTCGAGAAGATTCTACAGCACCGACGACAGCAATCTGCGCGTCATATTCAAGTGCAACGGTGAATGGATGGGCTCGGAGGTACAGGGCGATCAGCTCTCATTTGACATAGTTGTTGAGGATGACGAGCCCATAGAGCGGCTTGAGATCCTCAATGAGAGAGGAGACGCTGTCCTTTCAATGGAGGCTAATGACAACAACGTGGAGTGGAGACCGGAACTGGAGGCTAAAGACAGAGCATATTATCTCAGGGTCTTTGAGATCGACGCGAACGGGGACGAGCCTGAAGCACCGGAAGGCCTGCAGATAGCGGTCACGGCCCCTGTGTGGGTTGTCTGATCAACCTCACCCCTCCTTTTTATTGCTCACGCCCTCTTGTGCGGGATGGATCGGGCAGAAATCTTTAAAAGATAAAAGATGATGCTTTTTATGGGCATATGGGACGATTATCCGGATGAGGGTAAAGGGCGAGGTGTTATCTACATACTGCTCATAGCCCTGATCATATTTTTTTCGCTGGTAGCATACAGAGCTTACGACCTCAAAAGACGCGAGGTGGATCTGAAGCTGAGGCTGAGCGAGAGCCGGTTTGGATCGATGGAAGCACAGGGGTCATTTTCTATACATTTTTTGAGCTCAGATCATGCTATCAGGATGGTGTGCTCCCATACTCCACGGGATCCTTTATTCCTGCTTCGCTGAAACCTTTTAGCCTGAGTAGGCAGGAGTCGCACGTCCCGCAAGCCTTCTCCCCACCTTCGTAGCAGCTCCACGTCAACTCTAGAGGCGCGTTCAATCTTATGCCCTCCCTCACGATCTCTCCCTTGTCCATGTCTATGAGCGGGGCTAGAAGCCTTACCCTGTTGTTCTTCATTCCGACCTTTATCAGATCATTCCATGCCTCTATGTACGGCTTTGTGCAGTCGGGGTAGCCGGAGAAATCTACGGCGTTGGCACCTATGAATATCGCTTCTGCGCCTAGGATCTCGCTCCACGAGAGGGCGTAGGCCACGAAGATGGTATTCCTTGCAGGCACGTAGGTGACAGGTATCTCCTTCCCTATCTCACCGTCATGAGGCACATCAATGGCTGAGGTTAGTGCGTCTGCCCGCGCCGGGAGCTCTACACCAATTATCCTGTGTTCCATGCCAAGCCTCTGCGCTATCTTTTTGGCCGATTCGAGCTCTCTTCTGTGTCTCTGCCCGTAATCAAAGCTCAAAGCGTAAAGCTCGTACCCCTCGCTCTTCGCGATGCATGCGGTGACGCAGCTGTCAAGGCCGCCTGAGAGCAGGACTATGGCTCGTACCATGCCACGCTCCCGAGGCCCTCTTCCACTCCCACAGCGACCTTAAATTCACCAGCGTTCTCTGTTAAATCCCTGTGAATGTGCATCGCTATCAGCTCCGCGGTACAGGCTTCTGCATCGAGCATGAAGCAGTCCTCTCTAGCGAAGACGTATCTTCTGCCATCTATTTCGGCCGTTATGCTTTCCCTCTCTGTCCTAAATCTGTGGTCCTTTGCTGGTATCAGCATCCTGTGATCCATGGTCGAGGCTATCTCTCTGAGCCTTTTCTTGAGCTCTGTGAAATCTACGAGCATGCTCTCCTTGCTCTCTCCCGTTATCCTCACGCTCACAAAATAGCTATGGCCGTGCAGGTGCCTGCACTTATCGCTTTCAGGTATCATATGGGCAGCCTCAAAGTTTATGCGCGCGTCCCTTCCGTTGATCTCTACGGTAAACATCCTGCCCAATCGCTTTGTACATATCTGAATTTTTGCCATTTTTGGGCTTTGATTAAAATACAGGTGTTTTATCTTCTTCTCAATCTCGGGATCATGGAAGGGACGTCTCTTGTGTATTCGGCGTATTCATCACCAAATGCTGCGACTAGTTCTTTCTCTTCTCTCCTTATTCTCAAATGAAATGCAGCAAGACACAGGACAAATAGCAGAAGGGCAATGGCATTCCATGAGATGAGAGCGAAGCCAAGAGAACAAGAGAGGTTTGATAAATAGATGGGATGTCTTATTTTTGAATAGATACCGCTCTTTACGAGCTTCTGCTCTCCCGCCCCTGCGGCCAGAGGCGACCAGTGTTCAGCGAGGTCTCTTCTTGCGACCAGATTTATGCCTATGCCAACCATGGTAAAGGTAAAGCCGAGCAAGGCGATAGGGAGCGCATATGTCTCTCTGGTGATGGATGCGACGGCGTCAAACAGAAGTGTTACGTAAGAGGCGTATATCAGATAGAATGTGTAGTCCCTGCTCTTTATGACACCTGACCCTGTTGGTATGCCAGCGCCGCGTTTGCGTGATACGTAGAGGCCGAGGTAATTGTTTAGAACGATACACAGAACGAGAAGAGCAAGCATCAGTGTGCTCTCCATGCTCATAGTGCAGAGGTCACTATTTCGTATACCTTCTTATACCCTGCGAGGACATCTCCCTTGTCAAACCGGTAGAGATCCTTGTCAAGACTCTCGTTCTTCTCGTTCCAGAACCTGCAGGTGTCGCATGAGATCTCGTCCGCAACCAGCAGCTCTTTTCCGTATCTGCCGAACTCAAGCTTGAAATCGACGAGCTTTATTCCATGCCCGGCAAAGAATCCTTTGAGGATTCCGTTAACCTCTAATGCCAGGTCTCTCATCCTGCCCATCTCCTCTCTGCTTGAGGCGCCAAGTGCTTCTGCTATGTCCTCATTCAGCAGTGGATCGTGGTATGTGTCGTTCTTCAGATCGAAGAGGACCACGGGTCTTTTGAACTCTGTACCTTCCTTCACGGGGTAGTTCTTCGTTATGGAGCCTGCGCCGATGTTCCTGACTATGACCTCCAGAGGCACTATCTCGACACGTTTTGCCCTCATCCTCGTGTCGCCGTCCATTCCTATGTAATGGGTTTTAATGCCGCTCTTCTCTAGCAGCGTGAACATCTTTGCTGAGGTCTGGGCGTTGTAGAAGCCTTTTCCCTTTATCTGATCATGCTTCACGGCGTCAAAGGCCGTTATGTCGTCTCTGAACTCCATGACGACTTCGTCGCCATCTTCGTAGACCGTTTTGGCCTTGCCCCTGTAGATCTCCCTCATGAGCGTAATCCCTTTCTATCTTAAAAAAGTTCACTGCAAAATTATAAATCCGAATATAGAACTCTTAATCCATGTTCGGTAAGATGAACCCGAGACAGATGAGACAGATGATGAAGCAGATGGGTATAAAGATGGAGGAGCTTGATGCTGATGAGGTCATCATACGGGCCAAGGACAGGGTCATAAGAATAACCGAGCCGGAGATCTCTGTGATCACCGCGCAGGGTCAGAAGAGCTACCAGATAAGCGGCAAGGAGAGCGTGGAGGCTGCGGCCAATGTTCCGGAAGCAAAAGACGCTGTGCAGATAAGAGATGAGGACATAGATCTGGTCGCGCAGCAGGCCGGAGTTAACAGAGAAAAAGCGAGAGAGGCACTGGAGAAAACTAACGGGGATCTTGCTGAGGCCATACTTCAGCTCCAGCAATCAACCCAGTAGCTTTGTGAGGAACATTATGTCTTTCAGGCTTGCCTTCACTCTCACCTTTTTAAGGGCGTAAGCGCGCATGGGGCTGAGCTCCCCACTGGCCAGAGCTCTGAATGTTTCGTCGCTCATCTCTATTTTTATGTCTGGATCACTCTCGTTAGTCCTCTTTATCTCCGAGTTCTCGACCCGAAAGCAGAGCTGTCGCTCACCGATCCGCAGAAGGACACTCCTATCAAATCCTTCGAGGTCTGCGTTTTCTTCGAGATACTCTATCGCCCTTTCTATTGCGTCATAGTCTTCCATTCAGGTACCTCCTGGCCGGAAGCCAGCTTTTCCTTATGTGTGGAGGGAAACTCTGTGAGTTCTCAAACCAGCTCCGCAGGAAAGTCTTGGTCCTCTCATCACTGGCGTATCCGCTTCCGACAGAGATTCCTGTCATGTTCTCTAACTCCTCCTGTATCAACTCCATATCACGGTCCCTCTCCACCTTTGCTATTATCGACGCTGCCGATACCACGGCATATCTGTCATCAGCCTTGAACTCAGCCACTATCCTCACATCCGGGCATGCCAGCTTCAGCTCCTTCTCAAAGCTCTGGCCCAGAGAGTCAACATAGACAAAATCGCATCCCAGATTTTTTATTATCCTGCCGAAAGCCTCGCACTCTATCGCGTTCAGATTTTTTCCAGATGCGCGCATGGAGTCTATCTCCTCTGGTTGTATCTTTATGACTTCGATCATATCGGCTCTCTCTGTGATCTCACCGTAGAGCCTCTCCCTCCGGCCCTTGGAGCACTTTTTTGAGTCTCTAACCCGGATAGCTTTTAGCTCTTCCTCTTCTCCGACAACCCCTGCGAACACCAGAGGTCCAAAAACGGGTCCTCTGCCTGCCTCGTCAGTCCCGCCAGTCATATGATCCGGAAGCACAGGGTTAGCATCTTCCAGCATTCGTAGATCGGCACAAAAAACCACTCTGGTGAGTTATAATAGAACCAGTAGAAGCAGTGTCTTATAAGCGGAAGGTGGTTCATAAACCACCACAGATAATCACCCAGCACGCTCATCAGAAACATAAGCAAAATATGTTCTTGCGCATATAAATCTCTTTCTTTTTTGATACGCATACAGGATCCTTTGAGTGGGAGCTCACAACTCACGTGATACAGCGTTCGTTCTATGATCAAAAGAGAAAACCCGGAGCTTCTGCGCAGTCCCCAGCGCCTCTACCGCGTCATATTCCGAGGTATAGGCGCTCTGACAGGAACTCGGGCAGTTTCGCTCTCCTGTTGTGCTCCGCGGTCTCGTCTATATCGTATTCGACCCTGTAGAACTCTGTTTTTCTCCGTTCCGTGTCTAGCGTCGCGAAAGCGCTCCTCGGGTCTCCATCCCTAGGCTGTCCGACAGAGCCCGGATTTATGTACGTGCCTCTCCCGGTTTCGATCCTCATTGGGACGTGCGTATGTCCCAGCACTATGAACTCTCTTTTATCGTCCATGAGGCTCTCAAGAAACCGCACCGGGCTATCGGGGAATACGTATTCAAAGATGCTCCTGGGGCTCCCGTGAGTGAACAGAACCTCATCACGCTCCATATTTATCGGTAGCGATGATAGTTTCTTCGTTTCGAAATTTTTCCTTGTCCACTCTATCGCCGCAGCGGCATGCTCATTGAACCCCCTCGTGTCGCCGGTCAGGGCGGCATAATCGTGGTTGCCCATGACGCTCTCTATGCCGCGGGTCTTTAGCGTGCTGAAGCACTCCTCCGGAAAGGAGTTGTAGCCCACAGTATCCCCGCAACAGACTATGTCTTCGGTTCCCAGTTCATCGATCTCCTCCAGGACTGCTTTGAGCGCAGGAAGGTTGGAATGGATATCAGATATGATGGCAAGGAGCATGACTGGACTGTCCTTTTGCGTTAATCTTTTTTTGGGAACGCCAGGGAAGTGATGACTGCAGCAAGGAATGGAATGGTGAAGGACGCTATGCGTTCTGTGATGAGCGCGCTGAGGCCTGAGGATATCCACATGACCGTCACCAGTATGCCTGCAATAAATGAGGCGTAGACGCCCGCCTTTGAGAATCTCTTCCAGAAGAGAGACAGGGTTATTGAAGGCGCAAATGCACCGGCAAGGCCGGCCCAGCCGTAGGAAACGAGATCATAGACGACATCACTGCCGAAGATCGCAAATATCAGGGCAGAGGCCCCTATGCTCGCGATGGCGATCCTTGAGACCAGCAGCGCTCTGCGCTCACCGATCTTTCCCTTGCATATGATCTCGCAGTATATGTCGTGGGAAACCGCAGAACTGGCCACCAGTAGTTCGGAGTCCACGGTCGACATGACCGCGGCTATCGCTCCGGCCAGAAGCAGACCCGCCAGCGCCGGTGGCATTATGGCCATCACAGCGTATGGCATTATGTCCTCCGGATCAGCTACAGCGCCGGGTCCAAAGAGGGCAAAGGCCACAGCCCCAAGCAGCCAGGTGCCGATCGTTGTCAGCAGCCCCCAGATTAGGGCCACAGCCACAGCTTGTTTCCTTTCTCTCTCGTTCCTCACGGCCATCTGGTTTATCATGAAGTGCGGTTCTCCACCGAGGTATCCGAATATCCAGCTGAGGCTCGTGCCAAGAAGCAGTGCTATGCCGATGCCCTCTGCATCGCCGAATGGGTGCAGCATGTTGTTTGCCTGCAGCATGCCTATCAGGGATGCGCCGTTGCTCCTGAGCGCAATGAGTCCTGCCAGCGGTGTTGCGCACAGAGTTATCAACATGAGGAACGAATGCACGGCGTCAACCCACACTATGGATATGAATCCGCCCGCAACGCAGTATGCGATTATCACCAGCGCTGAAACGATCACGCCGTAGAGCAGTGGCGTGCCAAAGACCTGCCGCATCACCTTCCCCGCTCCTGCGAACTGCGCCGCGGTGTATATTGAGTAGAAGATCAGGCACGTCAGGGCGCCAAGCAGTCTCACGGTATCGCTCCTGTACTTCTTTGCAAGGTAGTCCACGGTGGTGACGGCGTCATACCTCTCCTGCTCCTCCCTGAGCCTTCTCGAGTAGAAGATCCACTGCATTATAGAGCCTACGTAGCAGCCCACAGGGACCCATATCGCCTCAAGTCCCAGAGTGTAGGCAAGCGCAGGGACGCTTATTATTAGCCACGCGCTCATGTCCGTTGAGCGCTCGGCCAGTGCGAGAGCCCAGCCTGGAAGCTTTCCGCCACCTATGTAGTAGTCTTTTTTGCCCGCCACCTTTCTTGCGAGCATTATGCTTATGGCCAGGATTGCCGCAAGGTAGCCGGCCAGGGGTATGACCAGAAGAGGATCCTCCACCTTTTTAATGAATGGCGTTTTATATAAATGCTTTTATCGTGATACATGCCCGTTATCAAGTCGCAAACAATAAATATGAGCTCTTTCCATACAAACACATGAAGCGAGCCGCGTTTGAACTGGTATCCGCAGCGCTGATTCTGGTGCTGGTGACCGCCTCTGTGGGTTTGTGTGCGGGGACAGGAGAGACAGATGGTGCAGAGATAACAAGGGGAAATGGTTTTTTTGAAGGCCGCGACGGTGTTAGCCTCTATTACCAGTACTGGAGGGTTGAGGAGCCCAAGGCCATAATGATACTTGTTCACGGGTTTGGCGAGCACAGTGACAGGTACGACGAGGTCGCAAAGCATTTCTGCGGAGAGGGCATCAGCTGCTATGCCTTAGATCACAGGGGCCACGGCAGATCTGGAGGGCCGAGATGGAACGTGGAGAATTTCGATTATTTTGTCGATGACCTCCATAAGTTCGTGCAACTGGTGAAAGAGGAAGAAGGGCTGAACAGATATTTCATGCTGGGTCACAGCCTTGGCGGAGAGATCGCTCTGAAATATGCGCTGGTCCATCCGGATGAGATGGATGCGCTGGTGGTTTCAGGGCCGGTCGTGGGTGGTTATCAGTCCGTTCCGATGCTTGGAAGGATGGAAGTGCCACTGCCAATGATGAGACTGTTGGATCCTTTGCTGGGCATAGGAAAGAGGTTGCTTCCGGACATGGGCATGCCGGGCAGCCAGATAGACCCGTCTCTATTGAATCACGATGAGAACAACACGAGAGCATATGCTGAGGATCCGATGGTCTGTCATGAACCGATGAAGCTCGGGATCACCGCGGAGCTGTCCAAGAATATAGTGTGGCTTCAGGATCACGCATCAGAGCTGCAGGTGCCCTCGCTAATCCTGACCGGGAGCGAGGATGTGCTGGTGCCCACCGAGGCGGTAGAGGATTTCTACAACAAGGTCGAGATACCCGATAAAGAGTTCATCCGCTACGATAGCTTCTACCACGAGATCCTGAATGAACCGGAGTCCTACAAGGGGGGCAAGGAGAGAGTGCTGGGTGACATAGACTCCTGGCTGCTGCCAAGGATCTGAGCCCTAGCCCTCTTCTTTTTTAATATTGGGGCCGTATCGTGCGTGTCCATGCGCAACTCTAAATCCGGTTCGGCAGAAAGATTTTTAGTTCATATGCGCATATGCATGCGGTGCACGTCAATAATCTGCGCATATCCATAACACAGAGATGCAACATGCGGTGCATCTACTGCCATCATGAGGGTGAGAGTGGGAGCAATGGGGACGAGATAAGCGCAGCTAAGTTTGAGCAGGCGCTTCGCATAGCCATGGATCTGGGGATAAAAAAGCTCAAGATCACCGGCGGAGAGCCTCTGATGAGGAGGGATGCTGTTGCTATTGTAGGAATAGCCAGCGGTTACATGAACGATGTATCCATGACCACCAATGGCTCTCTTCTGCCTCTTTACGCCTCTGCGCTCAGAGAGTCGGGTCTAGACAGGATCAACATATCCCTTGATTCGTTGAGGAGTGAGCGTTACAGGGCGATAACGCTAGGCAGATTGGACATGGTCATGAGCGGTATCAGAAGCGCAATTGAGGCCGGTATACGGCCAATAAAGCTCAACACTGTGATGCTGCGCGGAGTGAATGATGATGAGGTCTGGAATCTTGCAGAATTTGCGCGGGATAACAACTGTGTGCTTCAACTGATAGAGCTTGAGGCTGGCAGGGATCAGGAGAGCACAGATTTTTACAGAAGATACCACTACGATCTCAGAGAGCTGGAGAAGGATCTCGAGAGAAGGGCAGAGAAGACTGAGGTCAGGAGCATGCATCATCGCAGGAAATACTTCGTTGACGGCGCCGAGATCGAGATTGTCAGGCCGATGCACAACTCCGAGTTCTGCGCGAACTGCACCAGGCTGAGAATGACTTCCGTAGGCAGGCTCAAGCCATGCCTCCTGAATAATGAAGAACTCAATGTGCCGGAAAACGAACAGGAGGCCAGAAACGTATTTGTTAAAGCCATAGAGCGCAAGAAACCGTACTGGGACGAGGAAAAATGATTGACGTGGGGGATAAGGAAGATGTCAGCAGGATCGCTAGGGCCTGCGGCAGGATCCGTCTGGGCAGAGAAAGCATCGAAGCCGTGAGGGCGGGTGAGGTAAACAAGGGGGATGTGATGGAGAGCGCCAGGATAGCCGGGACTCTCGCGGTCAAAAGGACCCATGAGCTGGTGCCGTACTGTCACCAGGTGCCACTCGATTATGTAGGGTTCTGTCTCTCCCTGGATGACGAAGGAATGGCCTGCGAGTGTGAGGTCAGAGCGCGCTACAGAACCGGCGTAGAGATGGAAGCGCTGCTCGGGGTCGAGATAGCTCTTCTGACGGTATGGGACATGGTGAAATACCTTGAGAAAGACGATCGCGGGCAGTATCCCTCAACGGAGATATCCGAGATAAAGGTCATAGAAAAGAAAAAGCATATATAGAAAAATTGCTATGATTCGTATATGTCATCAGCATCAAAGCGCCCGATCGTCCTTTTACTCTGCATTGCAGTCTCAACAGCGATGTTTTCTTCATTGGTGTCCGCTCAGACACCGTTCCAGAACACCCTGAAATCGCTTCCGGGTGAAGGAAGACCGCAGAGTCTCTCCAGCATCCTAGATTACCTGCAACTGATCCCATATCTTTACTGGGTCGTCAGAAACCCGAATCTCTGGGGACATGCGCTCTCTGTCCTCCCAACATTTTTGTCAGAGATTCCATCTTTCATCGCATATCTGCGTTTCTATGCGCTGCAGCTTCCCGGAGCCGCGAGCTATCTCCTATCTTTTACGACCCATGGCCTGGCTCTCTGGGTTGATGTGTGCTACGTCTCGCTCTGCCGTGCCATTAGCAGTCCCTTTTCATCCGCTCTGGCGCTATTTGTTGAATGGCCATGTGGTTTCCTCCTGCCCAACATGCCGTACATCATCTATTCATTCCTCATGTCTGTGCCCTACCTCATAGTGTCTATGAGCGATCTCACATCATCACTGCCGAAGAGTCTCGTGTCCTACGCTTCTCCAACGGTCGGTGCTCTGAACTCCATATTCCCCCAGTTCATACCAGTGTTCCTGTCTCTCATCTCCAGCAGTGTTGATTGGTCGAACATCTTCATCGAATTGATGCCCGAATACATCGTCAGGGTGTTCTTTGATAGCGTCATGCTGCTTCCGAGATGCGTCTACGACCTTCTGTTCTCGTGCGTGCACTGCCTGACTTTCACGTGTCCTTCCTTACTTACGGCGTGCGTGGGCTTTCTCTCCAATGGTGCAAAGCTTATGCCCTACCTATCGGAGGTCTTTTCATACATCAATCCGCTCTTTGAAGCGCTCTCTCTGGCCATAGACTCCTTGCCTGCCCTGATTGTGGGCGCTAATCTGGCGTTAATTTCAGGTCTATCCGCCTTTTTCGCGTCATCCCCCGCTTTTCTGGTCAATCTTATGAGCTCATTGCTGATGAGCATACCTCTGGCCATCAATGCGCTCTTCAAGGTTCTGTGCGTGTGCTGTCTTGCTCTCCCACCAAAGTGCATGTCCGCTCTGATATGCGGAGTGCCGGCTTATGCCCTCTCGGTTTGTTCCGCATTCCTGTTCCTGACGTTGCCGAAAGAGCTGTGTCGCCTGATGCGCAGCGCGATATACCTGCTGATCGATCTCATCGGCCTAATAGTGAGCAGGTTCTTAGCTCTGCCATTCATCGTGTGCTACAGGTGTCTCTCTCTGCCGTATTCCATGATGGATGCTTGTGCGAATTTGTGTGATTCACTCATAAGCCCGATGACGGAGTACCTGACCTCACGCATGACAGATGTCCTCTCATGAAAACGCGATGAAGAATGTGTCCATGTTCCTCACGATGGTGGAGAGATACATCAGGATCTGGGGCAGATATGTGAAAAGCTCAATGGCTATGCTGCACACGTTTGGCAGTATGGTGATCAATGCAGGGATGAGAGCGACTACAGCACCCATGAGTGCCGGCATCTGTCTGAGCAATCTCCCACTGGTCACGTAACCAGCTATCGCTGAGAGGGTGTAGGATGCGAGCCTTATGACGAAGTCTAGCACGACATCCATATGGAATATCGCGAACTTCAGGAGATTGAAGGTTATGGACGCTATCGATATGAATGAAGCGGTCAGCATATCCGTGCAGCTGTCTGAGGCCGAAAGCGCCATCAGTGCAGGATCCTTCTTAGGCAGATTCCTTGTCAGTATGTCCAGAATATTAACCATGCTCTGAGGTTCTAGGAGGGGAGCTATCGTTTCAAGGGGCAGCTGAGACTGTGCTCTGGTCTCTGTAGTCTGTTGTGGTTTGAAATCATCTATCTGGCGTTCCAGAGAGCTGACCCTCTGGTCGTATTCTGTTATCATGGATTCATAGCGTCCCAGAGCTCTGTCGTCGATCAGGCTTATGCAGATGGCAGAGGCCGGAGCCATCACCAGAAGAAATGCTATCAGATAAACGGGATACTCCATAAATCTATTGTGGTACTCGCTATTTATACTTTTTCGATGCGCAACCTTTTTCTATTTGTATGCCTCTCATCTTCTTGTGCCGCGGTAGCTCAGTTGGGAGAGCGTGCGGCTGAAGACCGCAAGGTCGTGCGTTCGATCCGCACCCGCGGCACTATATAGAGATATGCTGCTCATCGAGCGGTCATCTCTATAACCGGGTGCCGTTGCCAGGCTTTCAGATATAATCGTTGTAGTGAAGAAGAGAGATGTCATCTGTGTTCGTGCAGCTCATCTATGTCCGCGCTGTTCGGAGTTATCTTCCAGTACCTCGGGAACACCACTGGTTCCCATCTGTGGGTTATCAGTTTTATGACCTCCAGGGCCACCAGAGAGGAGGCAAGCCACGTCATCGGAGCTATCTGTGACAGAGATATTTTGCCTTCAGCATAACCATCGGCCCAATTGGCGCCCCAATCGCAGTGTCTTTGAGCCCATCTGGCGTATTTTTTTCTTCCAAACTCGCAGTATAGCGCGTCATAGAGCGTTCTGTAATCCGGCTCATCTTTCGGTAGAGCAAAGTAATCCTCTATGGGCGGAGAATCCCGGACGTTAGTCCAGACCCTCACAAAAGATCCCACCGGGAGACCTATAACGCTCGGGATTCCGAGCTTCTTTGCCGTCCTTGCTGCCACGATCGAGTAGGCGAAGTCGTCAGCACTGGCCACGAGCACGTCCTCGCCCCTCAGATGTCGTTCCAGATCCTCTACGGGCACGGCCTCATTGATCACTCTGATGTCGCACTCGTCATTTATTCTCATCATATCCTCCTTGAGAGCTTCCGCCTTGTTCTTTCCCAGCGTATCCATGTAGCACGAGATCTGCCTGTTGATGTTTGTGGTGGAGTAAACGTCAGGCTCAACCAGGGTGAAGTTTTCAACGCCGCATCTGCAAAGCTCTATGACCGCGGTCCCGCCCACGCCACCGCACCCTGTCGCCATCACGTGCGCTCTTCTTATATGGTCCTGTTCTTCTTCGCTGAAGATTCCGTAGTTCCTCTGGAACAGCTCGTCATAGGAGGGTTTTCGCTGCATTCCTTGCCCCGCCTCCCGAATCGCCGCCATCCTCATCTCCCTCATCTTTATCCGAATTGCTGACTAAGATCTTTATGCCCGCGCTGTTCGGAGTTATCTTCCAGTACCTCGGGAACACCACTGGTTCCCATCTGTGGGTTATCAGTTTTATGACCTCCAGGGCCACCAGAGAGGAGGCAAGCCACGTCATCGGAGCGATCTGGGCAGCAGGGATCTCCGAAGAAGCGTAGCGGGAGGCCCACTCCGCGCTCCAGTCCGCCTTTTTGGCATACCATGAGCCGCACATAGCCCGCTGGTTATCACTGGAGAGTATCCGGTGGAGTTCATCGTAACTCAGACCACAGGGCAGATCAAAATGTCTCTCGACATCCGGACTGTTTTCGTTGTTAGACCACACTCTGGCCAGAGAGCCAACAGGAAAGCCTATAACGCTCGGGATTCCGAGCTTCTTTGCCGTCCTTGCTGCCACGATCGAGTAGGCGAAGTCGTCAGCACTGGCCACGAGCACGTCCTCGCCCCTCAGATGTCGTTCCAGATTCTCTATCCCTATCCTTGAATCTATCGTCGTGACGTCAGCTTCGGGATTTATCCTGGCGATCTCTTCCCTAAGAACTTCCACCTTCTTTCTCCCCGCGGTGTCCACGTAACTGCCTGCCTGCCTGTTTGTGTTGCTGATCTCAAAGGAATCATCATCAACCAGGGTGAGGTGTTCGGCTCCGCTTCGTGCGAGTAATATCGCCGTTGCACCCCCGATCTCGCCACATCCCGTCAAAATGATCCTGGCTTCTCTTATCCTCTCCTGCTCTTCTTCGCTGAAGACGCCGTAGTTCCTCTGGAACAGCTCATTGTACATTTTATCTCCGAATATAATATGTTTCGTTGATTTTAAATACATTTTCCCTGTAGTGTCAGGCTCTGTCGTGAGCTCGTGCACAGGCTGGTCCGAGGTATGTTATGGCTTGCCCGAGCAGGTCCGTGCCCAGCGCCACGCAGTTTGTGCACAACATGGAGACCAGGGCGATGATGAATGAGCAGGGATAACAGGTGAAGCAGCAGCAGACATTCACCAGATTGCACAGCGTCATCGCTCCAAGAACAGCAGCGCCCAAGAACTGCTGGGATGCGGTCAACAGGTCACTGACTACCGCAACCGACAGCCCGTTACCGCACAGGGTTATGAAGTCGCCCGAGGAAAACAGCAGTGCGCCTAGAGGAAGACACAAAACGCATGAGGAAATAACCGAGCCCAGACCAACAAGGAAGTGCCCGAACAGATCTCCGAGCCCTCCGATGAAAAAGTTAGGATTGCCCCCGAGAGCTCCCAGGACTGTGTAGATGGCGGGAAAGCCGTACACGACCGGCAGTGTCAGGCACGTCAAAAAACCTGAGGAACAGAACAGGATGAGGGCTAATGGCCATAGCGGGGTGAAGAGCAGACAGGAGCTCAGAACGGAGCAAAAGCCTGATAGTTCGTTCAGTGCCGGTACACACGTGTAAGCCAGCAGTATGTAGACTGGGTGAAGGGCGGCGCCCACAGTGTTTACCGCGGGTATCTGAGCATACGCCAACGGAGCCAGAAGCAGAATGAGTGGCACCAGCAGAGATCTCATGCCCTTATCTTTGTCTTTTGTCGTAGATAAATCTTTCCTGCCGCATCCTCATAGGCCCGGAAAATTATCCCGTCGTCATGGTCGGACCAGTGGCCAGAATCGATGGAGGATGATGCGGATCGGGTGTGTGTGATGTGTGCACTCAACTGATGCGAGGGACTGCTAGGTGAAAATCAACATCCAGGGTTATCATAACAATCCGTCAAAAGTGATTTATACCGATTTTTAGATTTCATTCCATGTTTGAGCTTTTGCACTCAAAGCCGCTGGCGTATTTTGGAAAGGGATCTATAGCCAAGGTGAATGATGTGGTCGGTCAGGTGAGTGGCAGGCTGCTGATAATCACGACAAAAGGCGCATACAAGAGATCTGGAGCGTGGAGAATCGTGAACGAGGCCCTTGAGGACCGTGGAGTGGAGTACGAGCTGTATGACAAGGTACGCGCGAACCCGACATACGAGAACTGTGACGAGGCCGCAGGTCTGGGTGCTGACTGGGTCATGGGCATAGGAGGCGGAAGCGCCATAGACACGGCGAAGATAGTCTCCGTGCTCATAAAGAATCCCAGTAAAAAAGCAAAGGATCTGCTGGAGAGCGGCTTTGATGTGAGAGGCTCCTGCCCGAAGATCGCCATAAACCTAACGCACGGCACAGGCACAGAGGTGGACAGGTTCGCCGTGTCGCAGAGCGACGGCGAGTACAAGATAGGCATAGGCCTGAAAGAGTTCTACCCGGATTACGCCATAGATGATCCGGAGCTGACAAGAACCCTGTCGCGTGACCAGACGATAGCGACCAGCGTTGATGCGCTGAATCATGCCTTCGAGGCTGCTACCAACGCTGACACGAACCCTTACTCGATCCTGCTTGCTAGGGATTCCATAAGGCTGATAGCGGACAACATTCGCGGAGCTCTTGATGAGCCTGAGGACGTAGGCATAAGAGAGAAGCTTCTTTTCGCTTCTGCTATGGCTGGCATTTCCTTTGATATCACCGGAACACACATAACACACGTGCTTGAGCATGCGATCAGTGCGATGAAGCCTGAGATACCCCATGGCATGGGGCTTGCGGTGTTTCTGCCCAGTGTTGTCGAGGTGCTGTATCCGATCATGCCTGAGCGGATTTCGGACATACTCTCCCCCATCGTCCATCTGAAGGGCAGAAAGGACGAGGCGGTCAGGGCAAAGGAGGGGGTGAAGGATTGGCTCGGATCCTTTGGCATCAAGATGCACCTGGGGGATTACGGCTTTTCAAGCGACGATGAGAAAGAGATGGCAGACAGGGTCCTGTCTCCTTTTTTTGATAGGCAGCTGCGCTGCACTCCTGCAAAGGTGGACAGGGTTCTGGTTGAGAAGATAATAGAGGGATCTTTTTGAAGTCCCTGGCCATCGGTATAGCGCTGATGTTTGCCGCCATCCTGCTTGCTCTCTTTGCGACGACAGAGAGGATCGACCGGTTTGATAGGAGCTGTGAGGTCTCTGGTGTGATTGACCTCGGGGATGAGAGGTCATTCCTGGAAAACAGGAGCGCTGTAGAGCGCAAGATAAGGATAACAAGTGATGAGATGCTGGATGTGACGGTTACAAACGGGGAACAGAGCGCTAGCGTGCACACAAGCGATCTCGAGCTTTCCTACATCCCTGAGTCTATATCCGTGAGCGATACCGCGCTCTACGAATGCACAATAGTGGCCAGCGCCGGGAAGCCGTATCTGTTCCTATCCTTCCCTGCGCTCTTGTGTTCTCTACTTGGTTTTGCCATCTTATTCTCGTCCATGGCAAAAAGGCTCGGTAAGAAAGAGTGATCCGTGAATGTCTAAATTCTTGGGTCATTCTTTGCGCTCTCCTCTGTCAATAGTGTGTGGCGTTTGTGAGCTATCCGCAGCCTATAGACGGTTGTAGTTCTGTTTGGCCGTGAGTGAGAAGCATCCATTAGAAGGGCGCAATGTTGTGACACGACTAAGAAGGCGGGTTCTGAAGACTGTATTGTATGCCCTCCAAGAGCTCCGGGATGCTCATGCGTTTATGTGTACGAACGTTGTTTTTGTCGCCCCCATGTTCCAGTTGGCATTCCATACGCAGCTTGTGTGCGCGGCTACATAGCCATTGCCGAGGTATAACGCCACATGGTCTATATATCCCCCGCCGTCCCAGTCGTATCCCACAACGTCCCCTTTTACCAGTTCGTTGATAGACCCCTTATAGGAGCCGTATCCATTGTTTACGATCCACCTGCAGAGCCTGTCAGCTCCGGGTTCACCATAGGTGGGAGGTACCCTTGACGGCACTGGGAGCCCTCCTCCAGCGTAATCCGGGGGCTGCCCTATGCAGCATGAAACAAAATGGGCGCAGTCAACCCCGCTTCTGCCTTTTACGATCGTTCCAGGAGGCAGGTACTCATAGCTGTCGTACCAGAAGTAGCAGTCACTGCACACCTCATCCCAGTACTTGGAGGCATAATTATAGGAGACATCCCTGTCATAGGCCACTTCATAGACCGCACGTCCTATCTCAAAGCTATCCCTGAGACCATCTATGTTGCCGTTGTAAACGTCTCCGTCAACATAACCATCTATACCCGGGCATTCGGTTTCGTCGCTCCATTGCCAGAAATCCCATGAAGGCCACACACCAGGGTCAGGGAGGATCGATGTATCATAGGTCCAGCGTGCTACCCACAGGCTGTACTGGGTCAGAGAAGGATCTAGGTTGTTTGCATAGTGGCTATTCACGTAGATCACAGGAATTATTCCTGTCTCATCTCTCACAGTGTTCATGAAGTCATGAACCCACTGAGACAGGTAGTCCCATTGCCCCTCGCCGACCTCAAGGTCAAGGGCAGGTCTGAGATAGCCTTCCGTCAGGTAATTCTGGATAACGCTCACAAAGAATCTCGCTTCGTCCACCGCGCTGTTGTTGAGCGGCCTGGCGAAGTGGTATGCGCTCATCAGCATCCCCGCATCCCTGCCGTTCACCATATTCTGTTCAAAACATGGATCTATATAACTGATACCCTCAGATGCTTTCACAAACGCAAATCTCTTGCCAGATCCGTACACTTGGCCCCAGTCTATATCCCCCTGCCAGTGTGAGACGTCGATCCCGTCAACAAACTCCAGTGGCAGGTCCACAATCTGTTCCACCTCAACATACTCTTCTCCTTGCAGGCCGACAATACTGGGAACAAATACCAGGACCGCCACAAGCGCCAGTATCAGTATCCTGTTGTCCACAAGACTGATATTACCACACATATATGCAGCTTTTTATCAGATGAGTAGCTATCTGATAAGTGGTTTACAAATGCAACATTTTGGGTTTATGAGAGCTGCGGTATAAACACTTTGACCTTTTTGTGCATAAAATATTTCGGAGCTTTTAACAGAGACAAACGTCATCATGAGAGGAAGAAAATGAAGTTGTTTGAGATGCGGCCCCTCTTTAGTCTGTATTGCCCGCGGTTCGTTCAACGGGCATAATCAGGCAGCTCGGTCCTCCGGTCCCCTTAACAAATTCGGACAGATCTATCTCGTGGACCCTGACTCCCGCCTCCTTCAGTGCGTCTGTGGCATCAGTGCACGAAGCATTTGCTATGGCCTCTTTTCGTCTCACGCAAATCACATTTCCGCTGACGAACGTTCTGGCCGAGACCTCTACCGTGTCGAAGCCGCCGAAAAAATCTGTAGGAAAGACGCCTTGGCAGCAGAGCACAAGATCAGGCCCCAGCATGCTCATGGCGCCTCCCATGTGCAGGTAAGGCGCAGGGACGATCGCGGATCTGATCTCGTATCCCATGGTTTTGAGCAGTTTTGAGACCTGTCTCACGCCGCTTTCATTGGTTCTTTGAGAGCGCCCTAAGAACGCTACAGAACCGGCCAGTATGACATCACCGCCCTCCGCAGTCCCGGGAGGCTCTATGCCACCCGCCATAGGCTCACCGAGGGAGTCAAGCACCCGAGCAATCCATGATTCCTCGTCTCTCCTAGAGTCCAGCCCCATTCTGAGCCGTATGTAACCCCCGGGAGTGCACAGAGATGGATCCCTGGTGAAGACAGAGTTAGGATGTTTAGGCAGCTCTGCTATGTCAATGATCTCGCAGCCCGATTTTTTTAGGGTGGATTTCAGGCAGTCGTGCTGTTCTCTCGCTCTCTCTTCATCAGCACGTTCGGTGATGTTGTGCGCGCTAATGTCCGAAACCTGGAAGTATTCCGATGCTGGCGTGCACACGATCGCCCTTCTGATCCTGTCTCCCTCATTTCTCAGCGTGCAGATCACCATCGCATATTCTTGGCACGATAGAGTAATGCCCTCGGATTGGATTAACTTTGTGAGCCCGCTTGGCACCAGCAGCCTATAAAGAGTAGAAAGCCATAGCCTCCATGCCAGAGCTGAGGAAGGATCCTTTCACTGATAGGTGGGTCATAATAGCTACGGACAGGGCAAAGAGACCATCCGATTTTCGTTTCAGCGCCTCGGAGAAGGGCAAGGAGGAATGCGTCTTTTGCGGCGGGCACGAGAATGAAACACCACCGGAGGTGTTTGCCATACGAACAGCGGGAGAACCGAACGCCCCTGGGTGGGATGTGAGGGTTTTTCCAAACATGTACCCCGCATTACGCACAGAAGGCGACATTGACGGAGGGAACGTAGGCATGTGTGACATGATGAACGGCATAGGAGCGCACGAAGTCATAGTCGAGACGCCAGATCACAGCAAGGAGCTGGTCGACCTTGACGTTGTCGATATAAAAAAGGTCCTTGTTGCCTACAGGGAGAGGATAAACGACCTCGGGAGGGATGTCCGGTTTAAGTACGTGCTCGTATTCAAGAATCATGGTAAGGACGCAGGGGCATCACTGCAGCACTCTCACTCACAGCTGATAGCAACGCCCATAACGCCCAAGAGGGTGAAGGAGGAGCTGCAGGTAGCGAGAGAGTATCACGAGTCCAGGGGAAGGTGCGTCTTCTGCGACTACATAGAGCAGGAGACAAGGCTCTTCGGAGACCGGTTGATAAGGGAGGACGAGAATTTCGTTGCACTGGCGCCATTCGCCTCCTCATTCCCTTTTGAGGTGTGGATCTTGCCAAAGAGACACAGCCCTTACTTCGTTTCCATGAGCGATGAGGAGATGGAAGGCTTTGCCGTGATGCTAAAGGATGTCCTGAACAGGATACGAGTGGTGCTCAACGACCCTCCGTTCAACTATGTGCTCCACATCGCGCCTTTCAGAAGACCTAAGGCAGATTGCTGTGAGACTAGGGAGGAATACCACTGGCACCTCGAGATAACACCAAGGATGACAAAGCTCGCCGGTTTTGAGCTGGGCTCCGGCTTTAACATAAATCCGACACCTCCTGAGATCGCAGCGGAGATGTTGAGAGGCGCGTAAATCCGGGGCGGACGACATTCTTTTAAGCACACGGGTCTTTTCAGGTTATGCAGGTTGACAGGGTTCCTGAGAGGGGCGAGATCGAAGAGAGATATCACTGGGATCTCTCCGTATTGTACGATGAGGATTCGTGGAGCAGGGATTTCGAGAGTCTGGATGCAAAGACAAGACCGATAGAGGAGATGCGCGGGAGAATAGATTCGTCAGAGGATATGGTCAGGATTCTGTCTTTGAGGGCAGATCTCATGAGGTTCATCGACAGGCTCTACACCTATACCAGCCTTAAGGCCGATGAGGATGCACGGAATGCGAAGGCCCAGGCAAGAAAAGCGCGGATAATGAGCAGATCCGCGGAGATTGGTGGCAGGATAGCGTGGATAGAGCCTGAGATACTGTCCATCCCGTCCATCGACGCAGGGTCTCTTGGAATGATGAGCTACCACGTGAAAAAGATACTCAGGATGAGGGGTCATGTCCTGTCAGCGGCAGAAGAGACTCTCATAGCAAGGGCGAGCGATATACTCGGTTCGCCTTACCAGACGTTCAACTTTCTCGCCCATGCGGACATTAGGTTTCCCAGCATAACAGACGAATCCGGCAGAGCGGTGGAGCTCTCAGAGGGGCGTTATATGTCGTTCCTCCAGAGTAGTGACCGGAGGGTTAGGAAGGACGCCTTTGCAGCCATGCTAGGGACGTACAGTTCTTTCAGGAACACTCTGGCGTGCACTCTGGCGTATGCCGTGAAGGCGAATAACTACATCGCCAGTTCGCGCAGATTCCCCTCAGCGCTGGAGGCTGCGCTTCACGAGGATAACGTGCCTGTTGAGCTTTACGACAGGCTTATAGACACAACGCACGAGATGACCGGTGTCCTTGGAGAGTACATCGAGCTCCGCAGAGACGTTCTTGCTCTAGATGACCTGGACATGTACGACCTTTATGTCCCGATCGTCAAGGGGCCGGAGACGGAGATTCCTTTCGAGAGAGCCAGGGCGCTGGTGCTGGAGGCTTGCAGTCCGCTGGGCGAGGAATACTGCAACACCCTCAAGTCTGCCTTTGAGCAGAGGTGGATCGATGTGTATGAGAACAGAGGCAAGATGACAGGGGCGTATTCGGGGGGATGCTATGACAGCTATCCTTACATCCTGCTCAACTACCGAAATGACATAGACAGCGCTTTCACTCTGGCTCATGAGCTGGGTCATTCGATGCACACGTTCCTGGCAAAGGGCTCTCAGCCATACATATATTCCAGGTATCCGATATTCGTAGCGGAGATACCATCAACTCTGAACGAGGCTCTACTGCAGGAGCACCTTTTGAGGACAACAGAGGATCCATCACTCAAGGCGTATCTCCTCAACAACCTCTGTGAGTCCTTCAGGACGACGGTCTACAGGCAGGTGATGTTCGCCGAGTTCGAGAGGATCCTGCACGAGAAGGATGCGAGTGGAGATCCGCTGACTCCTGAGGGGCTTTCAGACACGTACTATGGGCTGAACGCCACGTATTACCCCGGTATCCGCGCTGACAGGCTGATTGCGATGGAATGGGCGAGAATACCCCATTTCTACTACAATTTCTACGTCTATAAGTACGCCACAAGCTTCTGTGCTTCGCGATTGTTCGCCGGAAAGGTTCTGGACGGAGATAATGAGGAATACCTGGAGATGCTCCGTGCCGGCGGTTCCGATGACCCGCTCGAGATAATAGATAAGGGCGGCGTGGACATGATGGACAGGAAAACACTGGAGAGCTCGTTTTCCTCGTTTGGCAGTGCAATCAGAGCGCTCAGGGAAGCCCTGGAGGACCTGGGGCTCTGACCAGTGTTGTCGCGTCGTTTAATCCCAGAGATGGGCTTATAGTGAGAATATAGCAAGCGATATATACAGGAAGTATCATAGCATCACTGATAGACATGGGTATGATGAACAGGTTGGGGACGATAGTGAAGTCGAAGGTGAGTCACCTCCTTGACAGGTTTGAGGATCCTAAGGAGACCCTTGACTACTCTTACGAGAAGCTTGTCGAGGAGCTGCAGAAGGTCAAGAAAGGCATCGCGGACGTGGCGACAGCAAGGAAGCGCGTAGAGCTGCAGAGGGCAAAACTGGAGCAGGACAGCGCGAAGCTGGAGGATCAGGCAAGGGAGGCTCTGAAGATGAACAGGGAGGACCTCGCAAGGGCTGCTCTGGAGAGAAAGACGGTGGCTGACTCTCAGATCACGGCTCTAGGCTCTCAGATTGAAGACCTGAAGAAGCAGCAGGAGAAACTCACGGAGGCGGAGAAGAGCCTCTCTCTCAAGGTAGAGAGCTTCAGGACCCAGAAGGAGACCATAAAGGCCCAGTACTCCGCGGCGGAGGCTCAGGTGCGCATAAACGAGTCCGTCAGCGGTATATCCGAGGAGCTGAGCGATGTAGGCCTCGCCATTCAGCGTGCAGAGGAGAAGACCGAGGACATGAAGGCCAGGGCCTCAGCGATGGATGAGCTCATAGACAGCGGGGTTCTTGAAGATTTCACTGGCAAGAGCGACTCGATAGACAAGGAGCTGGAAAAGGTGAGGAAGCAGGGGAAGGTCGAAGATGACCTTCAAAAGTTGAGAGAGGAGATGAAAAAATGATAGTGAGNNGGACGCTATAGACAGAGAGCTGGCCAAGGTCAGGAGCCAGAGCAAGGTCGAGGAGGATCTTCAGAGGCTCAAGGAGGAGGTGAAAAAATGATAGTGAGGATACTCAACGGGGGTCAGTACAGGGTAGACGCCGCGCTTTTTGACAGGCTAAACGAGATAGACAACAGGATCGTTGAGGCCGTGGCCAAAAACGACGAAAAGCGTATGAAGGAGCTGCTCGGAGAGATGCTAGCCGTGGTGAAGCGGAATGGTAAACCAATTGACGCTAGAGAGATAGTCCCATCGGATGTCATCCTTCCGCCAGACGACCTTACGATGGATGAAGCGGTTAACATCTTCGCCGGCTCTGGTCTGATACCCGACTAGAGGGGTATGCCCCACACGGGGTACCACTCCTCGATTCTCTTTTCTATGGGCAGCTCTTTTTCTAGAAGGTTGGCTAACTTCATCTCGTAGGTGGTGTCCCTCTTTCTGTCCTTAATGGGGACAAACGGATAGAAGAGGCTTTTTCTGTATACCATGTACACTCTCATGTCGTCCTTCCGGAATTTTATCAGCGAGCACAAAAGAGCCTTTTCGTAGCCCTCCTCCCTGAGAGTTTCTTCGATCATGCTGATCGTGGCCGCGAGGTCCTCGAAATCTTCATCCTTCACGGTGAGCCAGAGATAACCGAACTCGTCCCTCTTCATCTCGAACTCCGTTCCGCTGTCCTTCCTACCGATCTCAAGCAGTCCGTTTATGTCTTTTTTTATCCCCTCGAACTCCGATGTCTGGATGTCCTTGAAGCAGACGGCGCCGTAGCCGGAAGGGGATAGGCCGATTTCCTCCATCGTTATTCTGGCTGTGGCTATCGAGAAGAAGTTCTTTTCCTCTCTCCTTTTCACTTCATTCCCTCCATGCTCCTCTCCATCTCTCTCAGCTTCTCTATCCTCTTCTCTGTGGGCGGGTGTGTCGAGAATATGCCCTTCACAGCAGTAGGAATGATAAAGAAAGCGTTTATGCCCTCAACCTCTCTGAGATCCTTATCAGGCACGCGTCTGATGTCCCCGCTTATCTTCATTAGTGCCGATATCAGTGCCGATGGGTTGCCCGTCAGTATCGCAGATCCTCTGTCAGCGGCGAACTCTCTGTAGCGGGATAGCGCCCTTATCAGCAGAAAGCTCAGAAACCAGACAGCGACCGAAACCAGCCATATTATCACTCCGGAGCCATTATCCCTATCTCTCCCACGCCTCATGTAGATCGAGAACCTGGCTATGTACCATGCTATAGTGGACATGAAC
>DAEG01000092.1 GCA_002495235.1 Euryarchaeota archaeon UBA287
GTCTGCCTTGAATGTCACCGTAGCCAGCGCATGAAGAGCGGCCAGCGCCATACCCGCCATGACCGCCAGCATGACCCCCGTGAGCGGACCGAAGGCATTTGAGGCGACAACGGAGACGAAGGCCCCCATCAGCATTATGCCCTCAAGACCTATGTTGACCACGCCGGAGCGCTCGGAATAAACAGCACCCAGAGAAGCCAGCACCAGTGGTGTGGAACGCCTCAGCGCGGATGCTATTATCACCTCAATCATCCTTACCTCCGAGAACTGTCGAGAACATCACCACCGAGAATATTATCACGCCTTCGAGAAACAGGTAGAAAGAGCTGGGCACACCGAGCTCGAACTGCGCCGTGAGGCCGCCGGAATAGAGCGCCGCAAGGAACAGGGATGACACTATGACCAGCAGAGGGTTGTTCCTGGCCAGGAGCGCCGCCGTGATGGCATCAAAGCCGACGTTAGTGCCCACTATGACGTCGCTGACAGCCCTGTACTGGTAGGCGAAGAGGTAGTTGTAGTAGGAGAGCGCCGCGATGGCCCCGCTTATGCACATCGTCAGCGCTATGGCACGCCTGACCTTTATGCCCGCGTAGGATGAGGCCATCTGGTTGAAACCGACAGCCCTGAGCTCGTAACCCATCCGGGTCCTCCAGAGAAACACGTAGGACAGCACAGACATTATCACGGCAACAACGATCATGGGATCGGCCCCGAGTGTGATGCTGGGCAGCCACAGGCTCTCCGGGAGCATCGCGCTCTGCGCTATCCAGCTGGCAGGATCCTTCATGGAATAGGTCAGGGCGTAGCTGACAACGCTTATGGCTATGTAATTCATCATTATGGTCACCACTACCTCATTCGTTCCTCTCGTTGCCTTTAGCGCTCCCGGGACAAAACCCCACAGGGCTCCGACACAGATGGCCGCGAAGACCACCGTGGGCAGCAGGATCACGCCGGGCAGACCGGCAAAGCGCAGCGAGACGTACGCCGCGGCAAGCGCTCCCATCATCAGCTGCCCGTTCGCACCTATGTTGAACAGGCCACAGTGAAAGGCTATCGCAACAGCGAGGGCTGAGAATATCAGCGACGTCGCCTGAAACAGGGTGAAGCCCCAGTCTGTGAACGCGCCCCGGAATATGGCCACGTACGCTTCCACCGGGTTCTTTCCTATCAGTGCGATGACGACACCACCGATGATGAAGGCTATCAGGAGTGACACGAACGGGGCCAGTATCTTCCTATTCGACCGCGTGGTCATCGCCTCCCATCATGGCCAGCCCCAGGGCCTCCAGGGTGACCTCATCTCTCCTGAATTCCCTGACGATCCTGCCCTCGAATATCACTGCTATCCTGTCGCTCAGCTCAAGGATCTCGTCAAGATCGCTGGATATCAGGAGCACGCTTCTTTTCCTCTCCAGCAGCTTCTGATGGACGAAAGCAGTAGCGCCTATGTCCAGACCCCTGGTCGGCTGGTTCGCTATCAGGATCCTCGGATCCTTCATGAGCTCCCTTGCGACGACGACCTTCTGCTGGTTGCCGCCCGAGAGGTCGCCCATCCCCGCGTTTATGTCCTCCGGCCTTATGTCATATTCCTTGACCAGCTCGAGAGCCCGCTCTCTTATGCTGTTGAGCCGGAGAACACCGGCCCGCGAGAAATCGGTCTGATACCCCAGAACGAGGTTCTCACAGACCGTGAACTCCGTGACCATGCCGTTCCTCCTCTCCTCCGGTATGTGGGCCATGCCTTCGGAGCGCAGGAGCCACGGAGGCTCTCTGGTCACATCCCTGCCGAAGAGAAGGACAGTGCCGCTCTCCGGCTTCCTGAGACCGCACAGGACCTCGACGAGCTCCCTCTGTCCGTTTCCCTCCACGCCGGCTATGCCCAGCACCTCGTTCTCTCTCAGCGAGAGGCTCAACCCCCTCAGGGCCCTGTCACCCCTGTGCCCGGATACCACCAGATTCTCAAGGACTAGTGCATCTCCGCACCCCGGCTCACAGCCGCGCTCCGCGCTGGCCGGAAGCTCCCTCCCTATTATCAGCTCACCGAGCCTCTGGGGCGTGAGATCCTCCGCCGCCACGGTGGCCACACTCCTTCCGTTCCTCATGACCGTTATCGTGTCCGCCACCCTGAAGACCTCCCTGAGCTTGTGGGTTATGAATATTATCGTCTTACCGCTCTCCCTCATGCGCTCCATGGTCGCATAGAGGGCCTCTATCTCCTGAGGCGTCAGCACCGCCGTGGGCTCGTCAAGTATTATCATGTCCGCTCCCCTGTACAGGACCTTGAGCAGCTCAACCCTCTGCTGCTCGCCCACCGACAGATCCTCTATCCTCGCCTCAGGACTGACAGACAGACCGAACGAGCGCGACAGCCCGGCTATCCTCTCGTTTGCCCTCCTCCTGTTTATGCAGAACCTCACGCCCTCCTGCCCGAGGATTATGTTCTCCGCGACCGTGAACCTCTTCACCAGAGCGAAGTGCTGCTGGACCATCCCTATGCCCATGGCTATAGCATCCCGCGGGCTGTGTATCCTCGCCTCTCTGCCGTCTATGAGTATGGCGCCGCTGTCCTGCCTGCAAAGACCGTAGAGTATCGACATGAGCGTGGTCTTTCCTGCGCCGTTCTCACCCACTACCGCGTGTATCTCTCCGTCCTTTATAGAAAAAGACACCCCATCGTTCGCAGGGGTGCTGCCGAACCTCTTGCATATATTCCGGAACTCTATCATAGGTCCTTCGTGCTTCTCGGAACCCTGATCTCGCCTCCGACTATCTTCTCGATGATCCCGTTCGCCTTCTTTATCGTCTCGGCGTCCAGATTGCTCTTATTATAGTCATCGACCGCGAAGTCAAGGGCCCTGTACGTCTCGTTCCCCATCTTCACGAAGTCCTTGAGACCGTACTCCCTGACCCCGCCGGTGAACCTCCCGTTCACCAGGTCCTCTATCACAAGGTACACGGCCACGTCCACGCGCTTCACCATGCTGGTCAGCGCCCAGTTCCTGCCGGAACTCTCGTCGTAGCCGAGGTAGTTCTGGTTGCTGTCCACGCCTATCGCGTAAAAGCTCCTCTCCTTGGCCGCCTTGAAGACGCCGTTGCCCGTGTTGCCGGAGGCGTGATATATCACGTCACAGCCCTGTGAGTTCAACTGAACGGCCAGCTCGTAGCCTCTCGCAGGATCCTGAAAGGCCATGGGGCTGTCCCCCGCATAAACGCTCATGACCCTGCACTTCGGATTGGCGTACTTCACACCCGCGGTGTAGCCCGCCTCGAATCTGTCTATCAGCGGACCAACCATCCCGCCGACAAAACCCACGCTGTTGCTCCTGGTCTTCATGCCGGCTATAGCGCCCACCACGAAGGAGCCTTCCTGCTCCCTGAAGGTCAGCGCCACCACGTTTGACGGAAGCTGCCCGGCGCTGCCCACGTCCATGTCGACGCACGCGAACTTCACGTTTGGATACGCACGGGCCGTGGAGACAATCGGCTGGGTGAAGAGGAACCCGACCCCTATGACTAGGTCCTTTCCGCTGCTGGCCATCCTGCGCACCAGTATCTCTCTATCGGCACCCCCGGGTCCGGGCTCGGCGTAACTCACCTCGACATCAAGCCTCTGCGACGCCCATTCAAGACCCCTGTAGGCAGCGTCGTTGAAGCTCTTATCCCCCCTGCCACCGACATCGAATACAAGCCCGACCTTGTATTTTTTCTGGGCATCGACATATCCGCAGAGCGATGTGAGCAGCAAGAGAGCCAGAACAAAAGAGCCCCATTTCATATCCCTATATTCTGGTTTTTATATAAATAGCTTTTTGCCTCTGGTCGCCCCAAACCCAATCTTTAAATAAGAGCTTTCCGATAACCCCTATGGTTGACATACCAAAAGAGATACCCGAACACAAGCATTGCATGATCTGTGGAAAGTCAATATCCGTAGAGAGAGAATTCTGCTCGGAGGATTGCCAGGAGCAGTACAACGGCATAATGAAGAAGAGAAAGAGGAGCAACTATATCATGATCATAGTAATGGTGATACTCCTTGCGGTCCTCTTCATACCGATGCTCCTGCAGGGCTGATCACTGCCTGATCGCCGGTATCAGCACGTCCCTGATCTCTTTATAGCTCTCCGTGTCCGTGCTGGATGACATGAGAGATCGCTCTCCCGTCTTGGCGAAGCCTATGCACATGATATAGGTGCCGTATCCGTCCTTCCAGAACTCCCCATAGACGCTCAGGTACTCCTTATTGAACCTGCCGAGAGACCTATCACCCTCAAGCTCAACATAGAAGGAGTCGCGCCTTTGCGCAGAGCCGGAGTTGTTCTCCGTGATCGACACGTTCTGATCCTCCGCCAGCGAGAGCATCAGAGCCCTCATGGTAGTCCTCACGACGTCCTCACTTGACTGCGGCATCACGTTGTGAAATGTAAAAACAGACAGTGCCGCAGGAAACCCCGAGCTCTTCACGTAGGTGTAGCGGAACTGCTGGTCGAAACCGAATCGTGCGGATTCCTGTTCGGTGTTGTCAAGGTACCACCCGGAGGGCAGCGCCTCATCTGGCACATACGCCGGAGAGGCCCTGGACGCGTAATAAAAGGCCCCACCCATCAGGGCTATGAGAATCACGAGAACAGCGATGATCGTGCCTGCATTTCTCTGACCGATCCTGCGGCGCATGTGCTCAGATGCTCATGCCGCATATGCCAAGAATCGCGTTGATGATCCCCCTGAAAAGACCCACCACGAATCGGAAGATGCCGTAAAAGAAGTCCTTCACCGTGGCGATCAGACCGCCGGAATTCTGCTCCTTCATCTCTTCCACCTCGAGCTCCAGAGACTGGAGCCGGGTATCGAGCGCTCTGCTCTTCGTCTCTACACCATCAACCCTCCTCTCAAGGCCTAGAAGATCATTGTACACGAACACTCCGCCTACGACGACTAACACCAGCACGATGACGAGAACTATATTGACCCACACCTGCCTGTCAGATGACATAGTGGTATTATACCGCTGCTCATATATCTAATTTGTTGTGCTCACCAAAACCTAACGGACTGCTCATCACAGGATATCGAGCGCAGGCGCAGATCTGACACGAGTGCTGTGCAGCAGATCGCTGACGATATCTCTCAGCAAACATTTTATATCCTGCTTCTGTTTCCCTGCCGTATGAGCAGACATGCCCTCAGAAAAAAGGAGAGAGCGGATCTTCTCGGGTACCTTGGTTCTTACTCCGGCACCGAGATCGATGAAGAGAGAGTGGACATCGTGGACGACAGCTTTCTGGCCAACGGCGAGATATTCGCGTTCTTAGTTGACGGAAAACCGTATCTGACGATAAGAGGGACTATCCGGCACAGGCCCACAAGGAAGCTCGTGGTCGTCGATGAGGGAGCTGTGAGATTCGTGTCCGGCGGGGCGGACGTGATGGCCCCGGGCATAGTTGAGGCTGACGAGAGCATAAGAGCTGGTGACGTGGTCTACATCGCGGACGAGAAGAACAGGAGGATCATAGCTGTCGGAAGGGCTCTGGTAGACGCGGAGAAGATGCTTGAGGGCAGGAAGGATGAGAGGAAAGGAAAGGTGATAAAAAGCCTCCACTGGGTCGGCGACAGCGTGTGGAGAGCCTCATCACCTCAGTAGAACTGCAAGAGCTCGTCAGTTCTTTGCCAGCGCGTCTACCTCTTTTCTTCCGTTCTCAAGCTCTGTCCTCTGCTCCGCATCCATGCCGACCAGCAGGGTCTGGAACTCACCCACGTGTGTCTTCTCCTCCCTCGCTATGTCCAGAAGGACCTTTCTGGCCGTGGTGTTCTTTGTCATCGAAGCCATCTGCTCGTACAGGTTTATGGCGTCAAGCTCCGCCTCTATCCCGTTTCTCGCTATCTCTCTCTCGAGATCCGCCTGCGGAACCTTTGACAGGTCCGTGGGTGTCGTTGCCATCAGCGCTTCGCCCCTAGGTGCTGTCGCGACCAGCAGGCACCCCGCAAACGCCGCCGTCAGCAGGCACGCAACTATGATCACCGTTTTTGCTCTCATGATGATCCATGATCGTCCCTCCTTATCCTTTTTATGCCACACATCTGAGCCGATGCCGAAAGAGTTAAAGCACAGAACTCTCATTTTTTTTATGGACCTCAAAGAGGGAGAAAAACTCGTGAGATTCGCCAGGACGTCTATTGAAGATCATCTTGATGGCAAAAACAGGACATTTATTATAGAGATGGCACGGCCTGAGCTCGGCGAATTTCAGGAGGAGCGCGGGGTCTTTGTGACCATAAGCACCTTCCCGGAGAAAGAGCTGAGGGGGTGCATCGGTTATCCAGAGCCCGTCTATCCGCTGAACGAAGCCCTGGCTCTCTCGGCCATGGCTGCCGCCACTGAGGATCCGAGGTTCCCGCCGATGATCGCAGAAGAACTCGAGCAGGTTGTTTTTGAGGTCACGGTCCTGACAAAACCAGAGAAGATAGATTACAAAACACCCGAAGAGCTGCCTTCGCTCATAGAAGTGGGAAGAGACGGGCTCATAGCCGAGAGAGGCTATCACAGAGGGCTCCTACTACCGCAGGTGCCGATGGAGTGGGGATGGGATGAGGAAGAATTTTTATCGCAGACGTGCTGGAAGGCGGGACTGCAAAAAGATGAATGGAGAAAGGGAAAGGTCTCCTTCTACAGATTCAGGGGGGAGATCTTCTCTGAAAAGAGCCCCGGAGGGGCCGTGGAAAAGATCACTCCAGAGTTATCGCACCCGTAGGACACTCCGCCTCGCAGACGCCGCACTCGATGCAGGCCTCAGCATGCACTGCTACGGCCTTCCCATCCTGCATCTCGAAGACATTCGGATCCGTGGGGCAAACGTCAACACAGGTTCCTTCACCATCACACACATCTCTGTTTATCTTGGGTTGCATATCACATCACCTATCCCTAATCGTGGGAACCTTATATAAACTTTTTGCTGACACGCGATGCGGGAGCGACACCACCTCACTGGTTCGTAGGTGACAGGCAAAAAGGATATAAGCCAAAAAGAACAATAGTATTTCAGTTGAGAGAGGCCATCTTTTTTGTCCCATCCCCTCCTGACAGCTTCTCTCAACCCAATTTTTCCCTCTTCCTGCCGGTTGAGAGGAGCGTCACCCTGCTGTCCTCCTTGCTGTTCGCTAAGCGATAACCCGTCAGCTCCGCGATGCTCCCGGAGAACGCCTCTATCTCCTCATAGGAGGGCATGTTCGCCAGCGTCATGAAATTGCGTGAATAGCCGACCAGCATGTAGGCCTTGCACTCTATGAAATCCGGCTCTGCCATGGAGTCCAGCCTTGAATAGGCCTCCGCACTGCCAAGGTTGTAGCCATTCACCAGCGTGTGCCTCACGACCTTGCGGGTGTCAAGGGAGGGCAAGAGCTCAAGGGTGCTCTGAAGGTTCTCCCAGCAATCGCCTCTGAGCGGGATGCACAGCCTCCCGTACGTCTCTTCGTCCGGCGCAGCTACCGTCACGTAAAGCTGGTCCGGCAGAGGATCGAGGCTCTCAAGGACCTTCGGTCTTGTGCCGTTTGTGACCAGAAAGGTCGTCAGCCCTCTTCTTTTGCACGCTTCAAGGAGCCCTGACAGGTGCTCATAGAGGGTCGGCTCACCGGAGAGGGATATGGCCACGTGCCTGGGCTCTCTGGCTTCTCTCCAGAGATCCTCGTCGCACCTCTCGTCACCCTTGAAACCGGAGATCAGCTTCCTCTGCGCCTCCAGAGCCCTCTCGATCATAATCTCCGGATCGTCTATCCCTATGGTTCCACTTTCAGTACCACCCCTGTACCTCCAGCAGAACAGACAGCTCTGGGTGCAGTTCGATACGCAGGGAGCCAACTGTATGCACCTGTGGCACTCTATGCCATAGAACTTCTCCTTGTAGCACGGATTGCCCTCGAGCAGCTTCTTTCCGACCCAGTGGCAGAGCTTTGTGGCGCTGTGCTGCCCCAGCATGAAGTAATGCTGCTTCTTCAGCACCGCCTTCTGATCCATTATGGATCATCTTCTTACGTTCTTATCTCTCTTTTCTGAAGGATCTCAAAACAACATACGCGAGCGTCCCGTATATCGCAATGCAGCAGACAACAAGCATGATCGTAGCCCCTGCGCTCATGATCCTTTCCTCCTTTCCTTGCTCCTAGTGAAAAACACCGCCGCCACCATGGATATCATTATCGATCCAGCTATTCCGAGCAGGTTGACCCACGGTTCGTATCCTCCGTAGCCCTTGGCGTCGCCGAAGATGCCCCACCCTATGACATAGATCATTCCAGCCGGAGCGACTATCCTCGCGCACCAGTCGAACCATCTCCCTATCTTCATGTCAGACGCGCTGTTCAGGTGCTCCCTGAGCTTTTTCGCACCGAATATCCAGCCAACAGCTATGCAGGTCATGAAACCGGATATGAGCATGCTGTAGTAGGATATTCCTCTGTCGACTGTGTCTATCCAGTAGAGCCCGAAACCTCTGGCAAAGACAAGGAGACCTATGACCAGAGATATCGCGCAGGCTATCGCCGTCGCTTTCTTCTTTGAGATCCCGTATTTGTCCTCAACCCCTGTGACGAATGTCTGCGTCAGCGAATAGGCGGAGGTCAGGGCCAGAAGCCATAGAGAGAAGAAGAAGAGAACACCGAAGAACTGCGGGAGCGCGGGCATCATCGAGATGGCTGTCGGTATCGTTATGAATGTCAGTGGTATGGAGCTGACCGTGATCTCCTCGAACGGGACCCCGAGCGAATACGCAAGGAACCCGGCCGAGCTGAACACGGAGAAACCGGCTAGGAACGCAGTCCCGGTATCAGCGAGAGAGGCTATTACCGCATTGGTGTTTATATCAGAGTGCTTTGGAAGATAGCTCGCATAGGCTATCATCGTCCCCATGCCCAGCGACAGGGAAAAGGCAACCTGGCTCAGAGCCCCGAACCACAGTTCAGGGTTCGCGAGCTGCGAGAAGTTTGGATTCAGATACCGCTCTATCCC
>DAEG01000048.1 GCA_002495235.1 Euryarchaeota archaeon UBA287
CTGCTCGTTCTGCGAGCTGTGCATCGAGGGGTCGTCGGCGCTGACTATGACAAGGCCGCCTCTGACGCCGGTGTACGCTATGCTCATGAAAGGGTCGCTGGCCACGTTCAGACCCACGTGCTTCATGCACGTGAGTGCCCTCATACCTGAAGCGCTCGCCGCAGCGACCATCTCCATGGCTATCTTCTCATTGACCGTGTACTCAAAATACATCCCATAATCCTTTGCCACCGCGGACAGCGTATCGGCTATCTCGCTCGAGGGTGTCCCGGGATAGGCCGCTCCGAAGTCTATGCCTGCCTCCAGAGCCCCACGCACTACGGCCTCATTTCCCAGCAGTATCATCTTCCTGTTCTTTTCCTCGATGAGTCTCATTTTCTTCCCTCCACGATCTTTGCGTCGAGAACTATCGCCCTCTTCTCGGTCAGAAGCACGGGGTTGAGATCCATGTCCCTTATGTCGTTTTCCTCCGCTATCTGTGCGACCTTCAACAGCAGATCATAAAACGCCTCGCTGTCCACCCTCATACCCCTGAAACCGTGGAAAAGTCTCTTGCCTCTCAATGAGTCGACCAGAGCTATCGCGTTTGTCCGATCTATGGGCAGAAGCCTGAAGGCCACATCGCCATAGAGCTCCGCCATCACCCCGCCGATGCCGGCCATTATGAACCTTCCAAAGTCTCTGTCCCAGCCTACGCCGACTATGGTCTCTATGCCCTTTTCCTCTATCATCTCTTCGAGCAGAAACTGCTCGTTTGGAAACCTTGACAAGAGGTCATCCAGCGCCTTCGTAAGCTCGCCCTCATTCCTCACGAAGTGCACGCCTCCGACGTCGCTCTTGTGCAGGATCTTTTCTGAGCAGACCTTGAGCACCGCAGGATAGCCCAGCCCTCTCGCCTCATCTCTGTTTCTTATGAGCCTTCCGTTCGGGACCTCTATGCCATGCTCCTGCAAAAGCCTCTTCGCCTCGAATTCATTCATTGACACCCCTCCTGTACAGTGCGTAGAGCGCTCTCACGCCCCTCCATATTGATGGATACGCAGGTATGCCCGCTTCCTCGAACCTTCTTATGGCATTCACACTCATCTCTGCACCGACGGTGTATATGACCATAGGCTTCCCGCCCTTCATGGATATTATCCCATCGATCAGCCTCTCGGTCATGCCGGGAGGGTCAAAAAGCACGGACACCAGAACACCGTCCGTGTTATCATCCTCCATGAGAGCTTTCAGCGCCTTCAGATACATCTCATCAGTCGCGGAGGCTGTGAGATCGACAGGGTTAGCGAGTGACGCGAAAGGAAGTGCCAGTTTCTTCAGCTCTTCTCTTGTTCTCGGTGTCAGCTGCGATAGCGAGAGCCCCACACCCCGTTCCTCACTGGTTATGTAATCGGTGGCTATGACCCCATGCCCGCCCGCCGTGGTGAGAACGGCTATTCGGCCGCCGCGCATGGGCTCCGAATACGCGAGAGCCCTGGAGGTGTCTATGAGCTCTTCTTCGTCATAGACCCTCGTTATACTGTACTGGTCGCAGAGGGCGGACACGATCCTGTCGCTACCCGCCAGAGCCCCGGTGTGGCTCGCCGCGGCCTTTGCTCCCGCCGTGCTCCTGCCCGCCTTGAGCATTATGATAGGCTTTTCGCACTTTTCGACGATCTCGCGGAACTTCATCCCATCCGCAAATGACTCCAGGTACAGCGCTATGGCGTCCGTGTCCTCCCTGTCGGAAAAATACTCTATGAAGTCGTTCTCGTTGAGGTCTACCCTGTTGCCGAGACCGACAAACGCAGAGAAGCCTATGGAATAGAGATTGGCGCCGTTCATGATCGTTGCTGCCGTTGCCCCGCTCTGGCTTATGAGAGCTATCCTTCCCTTCTTGGGACGGGGACTCCTCTCTCTCTCGAGGAACATGGTGTCTATCACTCCCGGCACCAGCACACCGAGTGTGTTCGGTCCCAGTATCCTCATCTCTCCGGCACACCTTCTCATGGCTCCCTCGAGTTTTTTGCCCTCCTCACCGACCTCTCCGAAGCCTCCCGCGATGGGTATGGCGAATCTTACTCCCTTCTCCGCGCACTCTCTCACATTCTCAACACAGACCTTCGCAGGGGTGCATATCACCGCGAGGTCCATGTCTGCATCTATGTCCTTCACGCTCCGGTAGCATTTTTTGCCCGATATCTCTGCCTCGTTCGGGTTAACAGGATAGACTTCCGCCTTGGACTCTGAAAGGTATCGGAAGATGAGGTTGCCGACCTTTCCCTCTTTACCGGAAGCGCCTATGACCACTATGGTTTCAGGATCAAAAAGTTCTCTCATATCCTCTCCTCTGTCCTCATTGATGCATTACGGCAGATATATCCGCCAATGTATGCGTTTTCATTGAGCCCCATGCAGCACACATTCCTAATCTCTCTGTTCGTATTTAACATTTCCTCGTGCAAAAGTATTTTATCCCTGAGAGAACTATTGGAACATGCACGACATATGGATAGAAAAGTATAGACCAAGATCACTTAATGAGGTTATAGGTCAGACCAAGATCATAGAGAGGCTCAAGGCTTATGTAAAGAATGCCAATGTTCCGCACATGCTATTCGCCGGTCCTGCAGGCACGGGAAAGACATCCTGCGCCATAGCCCTGGCAAGGGAGCTCTTCGGGGAGAATTTTGCCAACAATTTCATAGAGCTCAACGCCAGTGACGAGAGAGGCATAGATGTGATAAGAGGCAAGATAAAGAACTTTGCCAGAACGATGCCCCTTGGCGGGTTCACTTTCAAGATAATATTCCTTGACGAAGCGGACGCTCTGACCAATGATGCGCAGAGCGCTTTGAGAAGAACGATGGAGATGTATGCTAACAACTGCAGATTCATCCTGTCGTGTAACTACTCCTCCCGCATAATTGAGCCCATACAATCTCGCTGCGTCGTCTTCCGCTTCAGTCCTCAGAGCGAGAACGAAGTGAAAGAACTGTTGAAACGCGTGGCCGAGAGAGAGAAGCTCAGCATAACGGAGGACGCTCTGGACGCTATATGCTACATAGCACAGGGAGATCTCAGAAAGGCCCTCAATGTCCTTCAGGTGGCGGCAACGCTGACCAACGAGATAGACAGCAATACCGTCTATGTGGGTTCTTCAACGGCCAGACCAGAGGAGGTGAAGACGATGGTAGACTTGGCACTGAAGGGTGACTTCCTTAAGAGCCGTAACATGCTTGATTCGCTGTTGATAGAGTACGGAATGTCTGGTGAGGATGTAATATATCTTGTATACCGAGTCGTGCTTGATCTCAATGTTGAGCCTGAAAAGAAGGTGAAACTGATAGACGCCCTCGGAGAGGCGGATTTCAGGCTCACAGAGGGCAGCAACGAGAGGATACAGCTCGAGAGCGCCTTGGCGAAGTTCTCCCTCATCGGTGAGTAGGGCATGTTAAACTTCACGCTCATAGCGATAACGGACAGCAGAAGGGAGGATCTCTCCGGCGACGCTGTCGAGGATCTGATAAAAAAGGCCGGTCACTCTGTTGTTGAGAGGAGAATTGTCAGAAATGACATAGAAGAGATAAGAAACGGCGTTCGGGACGCGAATGGCGACATAATCATAACCATGGGAGGCACAGGCATAAGTTCAAAGGATCTCACACCCGAAGCTCTGAAGCCTCTGCTCAACAGGGAGCTCCCGGGGTTTGGAGAGCTGTTCAGGAGGCTGAGCTATGACGATATAGGCACAAGCGCGATGATGAGCAGGGCATTTGGCGGGACCACGGGCGGTAGGGCCTTGTTCTGTCTTCCGGGCTCGACCAGTGCATGCGTTATGGGTGCAGGCATCATTGTGAGAGAGTGCGAGCACATCCTGAGAGAGATGAGAAAATGAGGCCGTTGAAGAGCATGATTAGCGCTGATGAGGCTCTCGACATCATAATGAGCAATGTAAGAACGATTGAGGAGAGCGAGAGCGTCGCCACAGAGAGCGCCGATGGAAGGATCCTGGCAATGGACGTGAGAGCATCCTACAACGTGCCTCCATTCAACAGAAGCGCCATGGACGGCTATGCCGTGAGGTCTTCAGATACCTCGGGAGCTCATGCGGACCGGCCCAAAAAGTTCAGGATCACTGGAAAGGTCTTTGCTGGGGAGAAGGGTAGCATCGAGGTCAATGAGAATGAATGCGCGGAGATCGCCACGGGTGCGCCCGTGCCCGAGGGTTGCGATGCCGTCGTCATGGTCGAGGACACAGGGCCGGTGGAGGGAGAAAAGGGAACGGTGATGATACTGAGATCGGTGGGATCTTTTGAGAACGTGTCCCTGGCCGGGGAGGACATAAAAAAGGGCGAGACCGTCCTGAAAAGGGGCACCCTGCTGGATCCACCCAGGATGGGGGCTATTGCGGCTCTGGGTGTTCATAGCGTATCGGTTCTGAAAAAGCCGAAGATAGGCATAGTATCAACAGGCAACGAGGTCGTGCCTCTGGGTAGAGAGCTTGAGGAGAGCAGGATATACGACATAAACAGCTACACGCTGAGCGCGCTGGTGAAGCGCAATCTCTGTGAGCCCGTGACCTATGGTATAGTCGAGGACGATGAGGCCGCGCTGAGAGCTGTACTGGAGAAAGCACTGGATAATGACCTTGTTGTTTTGTCTGGTGGCAGCTCCGCTGGAGAGAGGGACATGCTCGCGGACATACTGGGCAAGGACGTGCTCTTCCACGGCATCAGGATCAAACCGGGCAAGCCAACGCTTTTTGCGGTCTACAGAGGCAAACCCGTTCTCTGTCTACCGGGCTTTCCGACGAGCTGCCTCATGAACGGCTATCTCTTTCTTGCGCCGGCGCTCAGAAAGATGGCGAGCGCACCAGAGAGGGAAAGGAAGATCGTAAAGGCGAAGATGGGCCAGGGCGTAAAACTCAGCAAAGGGCGGGTCAAAAATGTGACTGTGAGGCTTGAGAATGGCTATGCCTATTCCGTGTATAAGGAGTCCAGCACGATAACCAGCCTTGCAAGGGCTGTCGGTTTCATAACAGTGGATGCTGACAGGGACACCGTCGAAAAGGGCGAAGAGGTGGATGTGGAGCTGTTCTCATGGTAGCCTTCGGCTTTTATGGCAGCAGCAACAGCGGAAAGACCCAGACCATAGAACGACTGATCGGAGCCCTGAAGGAGAGAGACTACGACGTCATAGCGGTAAAACACACGCATCTAGACGTCAGGATCGATGAGGGCAAGGACACGGAGCGCTTCAGGAGTTCAGGGGCTCTGTGCTCGGCTCTGTCTGCCAAGGACCAGAGCTTCATAGTCTTTGAGAGATCGCTGGGTGTTGAAGATCTTCTGAGGATCCTGGAGCCTATCTGTGATGTCGTTCTCGTTGAGGGTTTCAGGGATGCGCGAATAAAAAAGTTCGTCTTCGGCGATGCGGAGCCCACAGAGGGGACGCTGTTCAGATACTCTGCAGAGAGATTTGATGATATCCTTGCGATCATAGAGAGAGGCATATCTGAAGCAGATCGTCAGGATAACCTCTTCTGAATGGCACGTGAACGCGTGCAGGATCCAGATCACTCCATTGCGTTAGCGACACGTTTCAACACCGAGTTCATCATGGACGACAGAGACTCGGTGGTTGATCCAGAGAGGATCCTGATAGCACCATTCAGAGATCCGCTGTAGCATCTCACCCACCGGTTGCAGAGGCTGTCGACAGGACCGAGACCAGACGACACGGGTGCCCCTTCCCCGAGAAGCTCGCCGCAGTGTATGGGGCGATAATCGAACAGGGTGGGCCAGCCAGCCGCCCACCAGATAACCCTCTCCTGAGGTTCTATCACAAAGGCCCAGTCCGTCTGATCAGGCCCAAGCACGTACATGTCATGCGCCCAGGCGGAGGTCCCACCAGCGATGTATTTTCCCGAGAGGGACCCAAGATAGTAGTCTATGTAACCCAGGGGAAATTCCGTCCTGCATATCGAATTGAAACCTCCCTGCTCGAATGGGCCAACAGAAACGCCATTCGCCCTGTCTTTTGTGAACGACATTGCCTTTTCGAGGTCTATGTCTCCGTAATTCTCCCTGAGCAGGTCCCACATGCGATTAGTCCTTATCCAGCTTGATTCATAGCCTTCAGGCCCCGGGGAAGGCGCGCCGGTCTTGTTGAAGTCCAGATACTGATGGTGGTTTCCCTGCGAGAGGACTCCTTCCCGCCCCTCAACTTCAAGGAGCTCTTTGTTGGCCCATTCAAGATGCGACTCGTTCTGACCGCCAAAAGCTGCATGAAAATAGTTGTGCGTGGCCTCTATCGAGCATATACCACCTTCGGCGTCCGCCAACAGGTAATTCATGTTGAAGAGCGAGAAGCCGCTGGATGAGAAACGGTCAAGGCCCTCTATCAACCCTGCCGCCTCTTCCACGTTGGAGCATTCCTCCATCACCAGCGTGGAGATCTCAAGAACTGTGAGTCCTTCTCCGTCGTCCGTGGTTCCGCAGGCATTGCCAACGAGAGCAAGGCCCTTATCGTTCAGGAGTCCTATGCCGGCCACAAGGGGTATCCCAAAGACCATGTAACGGTTTTTCCCAGGGATTGAGACCACGGAGAATGGCGGGAATGTGATGACCTGTTTCAGTCCCCACAAGGGCCATAGGTCGAGGTTCCAGGAGAGATAAACGCCGTCGTCTGTGGCAGGGGGAGCGGATGCGCTGGTTGTGCAGCCCCTGAAGAGGATCACGGGCAGAAAAAGGCTCAATGCCACGACTTCCGATACGTCTGTCGACAGGGATTGCGCCAGTCCATAGTATCTGCGATAGATCTCCGGATGGTCTTTCTCGAGGTATTCCGCGTGCGCTCTTGCACGCGCCACAAAGGCATCTCTTTTTTCAGATAGGTTGAGCATCTGCATGATCGCATCATAGATCACGGTATTCTCCATCCCCGTCGCAAAACCGTAATCATAGTACGCATCATAGCTGCATGAGGGTGCGGCGATCACGGCAGCTGGAATAGAGATCAGCAACAAAAAGACGAGGGATAGCACACACAGAGCTGAGTTTTTCACATATATGTCTTTGTTGTTTTTGATATTTATGGGTTTCTATGGATCTGTGTTACAGCAGACATCACCCTGCGTTCATATTCCCGTTTTCGTAATCTCCAAAAAATTGGTGACATCCCTCAACGTGGGGGTCTCGCCCGTGCTAACATACAGGGCCGCAAAAGCGTTCGCGAAACTCAGCCGCTCTTCGGTGGGATAGCCCATGAGATCCGCGTATATGTCAGCGGCGCTCCAGTGGTCTCCGGCTCCGGTCAGCTTTTTCACGCTGACCGGATAGGAGCCCACCCTTTTACCCAAGGAGTATGAGAAGTCCTTTGTGTGCAGGTCTATCCTGCAGTGGCGTTCCAGAGCCACTATACCTTCCTCGATGTCGTCCTTGCCGGATATGAGCTTCAGCTCGTTCTCATTGAGCCCGAGGATCTTCAGCCCGGGGTGCCTCACCAGTGCCCGGAGATCATCCATGTCCTTTCTTGAACTTGGATCATTGGTGTCGAAGAATGTCTTTATTTTATGCTCTAAGGCAAAGTCCAGCAGTCCCTTTATAAGCGCTGTCCCTTTCCTGTTGTGCGACCAGTTGAGCATAGCAAGCAAGTCTGAGCGCTCCACTAGCCTGAGATCCTCCTCATCAAGATCATCAAAGCCAAAATCAGCGTTAGAGCCTTCATGGCTGATCATGACGTTTGACTGCCCGCCAAACTCCAGGGCGGTGGTGAGCCCCAGATCTCCGCCTAGTTTCACATGAGACAGGTCTGCGCTCTTCAGAAAGTGTTTTAGCAGCGCATAACCAAGCTCTGATGTCTTTGTTACCAGAGAGCAGTCTGCACCCAGAGAGCGGAGAGCCCTGCATGTGTTGGTCGCCGAGCCTCCCTGCGACAATGATTGCTCTACGCCCAGATAGTTACCGCCCCCGCGCATATGAACCTCCCTCATCTTCTCGATGCTCTCATCAAAGCCTGGCAGCCTAACGCAATGATCCACGTAGAAATCGTGAAGAAGTACAACTCTNNTCTTCGACCTCTATCTGATGCTCTTTCCCGTTTATTATCATTTTGTATCTCCTGATAGTCCCTGAGACGCCAAGGGCGAGAGAAGCTCTCACTTCATCAAGCCTCTTCCTATAGTCAGCCAGGATCGAGCGCGCTCTCTCGAGGGTCACAGCCTCAAATCTGACGGTATCACCCGGTTTCATCTGTGCTATGTCCGTTATGTCCGGCGTTATAACGGTGGCTATCTTTGGATATCCGCCGGTGGTCTGTCTATCCTTCATCAGCACTATTGGCTTCCCGTCTCCAGGGACCTGCACGGCTCCCAGGGGGTTGCCATCCGATATGATGTCCTTTCTACCCTCTCTGTGCTCTATAACATCTCCATCCAGCCTGTAGCCCATCCTGTCTGCGTTGTCCGTGACCTTGTACTCCGAGCCCAGGAAGGTATCTAGGCCATTTTCTGTAAAGTGGTCGTCCTGTGGTCCGAGTACAACTCTGACGCTGTTCTTGTGCTCTGGAATGAGACCTGGTCCTAGCCTTCTCTCTGTCCGTTTGACATGGGCTATCTCAAATTTATCGCCCGCTCTCAGAGGTCTTCCGATCCCAGCCGCAGCGCAGCATGACCTGCTGCCGAGGATAACTGGACTATTTACCCCCCCTGCGAGAGAGACGTAGCCTCTGCAGCCTCTCCTCATCCTTCCTACTTTCAGAACATCTCCCGGCTCTGCGATGTGGCTCCTCCAGCCATCAATCCGTTCCTCGTTCAGAAAAGCATCCGAATCGCATGCCAGAGCAAATGTCGTCTCCTCATCAAAAACTATCGTTGGTCCAAGGACAGCGAACTCCAGACACGCGCAGTTCTCCTCATTCGACACCAGCATGTTGGCTGTGCGAAAAGAGAGCTCGTCCATGGCACCTGATTGGGGTATGCCTATGGACTGGTAACCATAGCGTCCCAGATCCTGAACCGTTGTGTAAAGTCCGGGGTTAGAGATCCTCATCTCTCCCTCACCTCCTCGTACTCTTCTCTCTCTATCCTTACGAACCTAATCGTATCGCCAGCTCTCATGGGCACGGGATCCTCTGCATCAGGATCGTACAGCCTCATCGGTGTCCTACCTATGATCCTCCACCCACCCGGGCTCTCTAGAGGATAGATGCCGGTCTGCTTTCCCGCTATCCCGACAGAGCCCGCCGGTATCTTTGTCCTTGGCTTTTCAAGTCGCGGTGCCGCTATCCTCTCATCCATGCCTCCAAGATAAGGAAAACCGGGCAGAAAGCCCATCATGTATATCCTGTAATCCCTTGAGCCGTGTGCCCTCATCACCTCCTCCTCACTCATGCTGTTGTGCCGGGCAACGAAACCAAGATCGGGGCCGAGATCACCACCATAGCACACAGGCACCTCAAAGGTCTTCCCCCTCATCCTGCGCATTTTCAGAGTCCTCATCTTTTCCTTGCCATTTTCCACCAGCTCATCAAAGCTCGTGATGAGAGGATCGTAATGTACGAGAAGTGATCTGTATGTAGGAAGGATCTCTGACACGCCGTCGATGCTCCTCATTTCTTCCGATAGAGCTATCACCCTCTCGTTGCACTCCACGTCTATCTCATCTCCAAGCTCTATGATAAGAGCGCTCTCTCCGGCCGTCAGGAATCTTGGTTTATCGTACATTTTTCACCTCCACACATCCATGATCCCGCCAAATGAACGGATACCTGCGTACACAGAAAACGCAAGAACGATCAACCCAAGGGCAAAAAGCCATGCCGGATGATTGTATTCCCCGACAATTCTTCTGTTTCTGCACGCGAGAAGGGCTGCAAGGAGGGTGAATGGCAGGATCAGACCATTTATGGCGCCTGCTAGCACGAGAAGCTCCACAGGCCGTCCGAAAAGAACAAAGAGGGCAGCACAGAGAGATATGAAAAGCATCACAAAGACCGGGAATCTCCTGTCCACGGATCTGAAGTAAGATCTGATGAAAGAAACAGAGGTGTATGAACATCCTACCACCGGAGTGATAGAAGCCACCCAGAGCACTACACCAAAGAGCGCGTACCCCCCGAACTCAAAAAAGGGTGTTGCGGCGGGATTCTCAGGATCGAGCGCGATTCCTTTTGCAACAGTACCAAGACATACAAAGAATACGAGGTATCTCACCACCATTGTGATCGCTATCCCCACGATCGATGTTTTTCGTGCGTCCTTGAGGCCATCCATGTCCTTTATGCCTCCGTCAAGGAGCCTGTGTGCCCCGGAGAAGGTTACATAACCACCGACAGTCCCGCCTACGAGGGTCGTTAATGGCATGAATTCAAATCTCTCCGGCATAAAAGTTCTGATCATGACCTCCTTGAGAGGCGGCCTGGCAAGTATGGCCACGATCAGGCACAGGCATATCATAAGGCATCCGAGAAGCTTTGCCAGAATGTCCATCGTTTTTCCAAACTCCTTTACGGCAAAGACGAGAATGCATAGAAGAGCAGATATCATCGCCCCCGCCCTCACATCTATGCCGAACAGAACGTTCAGTCCCATGCCTGTCCCGGCTATGTTACCTATGTTAAATGCGATGCCGCCCAAAAAGATGAGCAGCGCTATGAAATGACCGAAGCCGTGCAGGACCTCATCAGCAATATCCTGTCCTCTCTTATTCGAGACGACTATCACGCTCCATATGTTTAACTGCGCAACAAGACTCAACAGAACTGACAGAATGATCATAGCACTAAAATCCGGGCCGTACCTCTCTGTGAAATATGCGCTCTGGGTCAGAAATCCCGGTCCTGTTGCTGAAGCGGCCATCAGGAAGGCCGCTCCCGAGAGCGTGTTCCCCCTCTCTTTCATCAGGATAACAGGCAAAACAAGCCTTATATACGTATCGGCATCTTTGTATCATGGATCCATCACCCGCAGACACGGCGTTTGACCTGCTGTTTCTCGTATCCCTCGCCATAACAATCCTGTACCTCTCCACAAGATCCAGGTGGTTTGTCAGGATCCTGCTGTCAAAAGATAGATCTCCCAGGTCTATAGCGATCCTGATAGTGGCAGGTGGAATACTTCAGATATTATCTCTCGAGTTCAGCATACCTTTCCCGGGTGGCGCCATGGCTGATATAAGGATATCTCTTGCGATCCTTTTCGGCATAATCGGCGGTCCTGCCGTGAGCATCCCGGTTGGTCTGATAGGCGGAGCGTACAGGATGGGGGGTCTTTTCTGGTCGGGTTTTAATGGAACACTAGGTTACACACTTGCTGTAGGCGGAGGCATAAACGCGATAGGGGCCGGTATGGTCGGAGCCCTTCTGAACAGGAAGGGGATAACCATATCGGACCTGAACAAGAGAGGCCTGGCGATCACAATGCTATCAACTATCTTATGGATCCTTGTTGGCATTGAGCTGATAGACCCCATCACAGCACCCCTGTTCTCGGAGATGGATGCAGCGGAGGCCTTTTACTTCACCAGCCGCACCATACTGGTGCCCATAATGGTAGCGAACCTTTTTGCCATGACGGTCTTTATGTCGGTGCTTAACGGCGTTGTTATGGAGGAAAAGAAGAAGAGATTTCTGCAGAAGCTCGTGCAAAGGTACGAGGAGCTCATAGGTCCTGTTGCCGGGAGGATAGCGAGGGATACGGCAAAAGAAGAGGGTTATCCACCAGAGGATCTCAAAGAAAAATAGGAGGGAGTAGACAACATCCTGTGACGGAGAGAGGTCCCTGTGGATGTGAGCAGGGTGGATGAGAGCAGTATCAGAGTATGGTCACAACATCAACAAAAAATCTCGTTGGCAACGTGGCGTTAACACCGATCAGCGAGGTAGGGAAATCTGCGATTTCAGCCATCGCTTGTTTCGCAGGGGGCCTTTCTCGGCATAGCTATCGAATGGCGCGCGATAGAGGGATGGACAGCGCCCAGCTCCCGGGGGTCTTCCAGATCCTCCCCATCACAGCCCTTTCATGAGTTTGGATCCGTGGATGGTGCGACACGACAATGATGCCGAAGGTCTCCATAAGAACCAACGAGTGCCTTACCCCGGTCTATATGTTCTCAGGGATACCTAGCTCTTGCCATCTGTTGAGACGGAATGAAAATGTGTGGACCCAGCAGTGTTCAGAGAGCAAAGCGCATGATGGACTTTTGATCACAGATGCCTGACTTCTATCCCATCAGTTTCAAGCTCTTTTCTTATCCTTTTCACAAAAGCAACGGCTTTCGGGTTATCGCCGTGAACGCATATGGAATCCGCCTTTATCTCGACCATCTTTCCGGTTATTGATCTCACAGTTCCTCCATCTACCATCTCTATGACCCTTCTTATTGCTTCATCCTCACTCTCTATCACAGCCCCAGGTCTGCCTCTCTGCACAAGGGTCCCGTCGTCGTTGTAAGCTCTGTCAGCGAACACCTCCTCCGCCACCCTCAAGCCTGCGTCCTCTCCTGCCTCTACCATCTGGCTTCTCGCCAGAGCAAGGAGTATGATCCCGTTGTCAACCTCACAGACGGCCTCTGCCAGGGCTCTTGCTAGGTCGTAATTCACGGCAGCCGCGTTGTACATCGCTCCGTGTGCTTTAACATGCTGTACCCTTACGCCCTTTGCCATGGCGAAGGCCATAAGCGCTCCGAGCTGATATTTCACATATGCTTTTGTTTCTTTTGGAGTGACTTTAATATCCCTCCTTCCGAATCCCATCAGGTCAGGGTAGCCCGGATGAGCGCCCACGGCAACCCCATTCTTCACAGCAAGCTCTACGGTTTTTTCTATGATCTGAGGGTCACCTGCATGAAAGCCGCACGCTATGTTCGCGGATGTGACGTACTTCAAAACCTCTTCATCGTTTCCCACACGATATGCACCGAAGCTCTCGCCCACGTCACTGTTTAGATCAACACTTCTCATCATCCATCACACGTCATCAACTATGTTTTATTTATACTTTGCATTTGCTCTTATCGATGTGGTTTGTATATTGAGCTTATGGTCGAGAACCAGATAGATTAAACGATCCTACGGTTCTCGTATGCTAGTAGAAAACAGGATGTGATCTGCTATAAAGTCTCTCTGTGCCATCAAACCGATTCGTTCTTTACAAGGATCGTGGTGCTGCCCTTACCCTCCGTCCCTCCAGCCTCTATCCTATATCTGGTGTCTTCTCTCACATCGGGAGCTATCAGAGTTGCCGTGCCGTTGGAATCGGTGACGACTGTTTCATTAGCAAGCGTTATCAAAGCGCCAGGAAGTGGTTTCCCGTTAAACGTGGCTGAAACCTGAAAATCTTCTCCCTCTCGGATCTCGACAGGTGCTGTGAGAATTATGGCGCGGTCTACTATCTGCTCACCCGGTGCTGAGCCGCCCCTGCCAAGAACTATGATGACTGATTGTAATACTAGATTTATTGGAAGAAGCGGGAACAGAAGCAGATTTAGGATGGGTATGGCTCCAAGCATCTGCACGATGCCCGTAAAACGCAGAAAACCTCCACTGTTGGAGTAGATGAGATATCCACTGCTGATGCAAAGCAGGATGGACGGCAGGATCCAGACTATGTTTACAAGAGGAATGAGAGCAAAGACAAAGCCTAAAAAGAGGTCTATCCAAGATAGATATAGACCAGCAATCTGACCTGCATTTTCAGGGAATCCTCGCATCGTTTCCATGATACCACTCAAGTCAAGGCGCGAAAGGCCGGACAGAGCAGTTCTATCAAGATAAACAAGATTTCTTAGATTGGTGTTCACATCAATAAGTCCCATCCATCCGCTCTCAACGTCGTCAGGCACCTGCGCGCCAGAGTGATGCAGAGCTGACAAAGACGCAAGAACGACCAGCAGAGCCATCACGGTAGAGAGATTTTTCGTCATGGCCATGATTGGAACTCATCGTATATTCTTTTTATCCCGAAAACAGATGCCTGCTGTTTCTCAGCCAGTCCGCACATCAGGATCAAGCAGAAAGAGATAGAGGATATTGGGTCTACACCTAAGATCACGGTTCAGAAGAGCCTTCTTCCAAAGGGTCCCCATTCAACCAGAACCTGACGTAGAGATCACTGCCTCCCTGCCATTTCCCGAGCGGTTTCGCCTCAAACTCCATTCCTATGCTCGCAGAACTTCTTGCGATGTTTATGGATTCTCTGCGCGCATTCCCCTCCTTTGGTCTCTCCCAGCTTATGTAGTTCTCGTTCAACTTCCTGTCCATGTTGACTAAGCGTATCGTGTCTAATCCGGGAGTGCCCGCGTCGTTTATGTCCTGTATTGTGACCAGAAAGTCATGCCTTCCTCTAGGCAGTTCCGCTATCTCGACAGTCTTCTGCGGTTGGCCAAAATTCAGGCGAACCGTTATTGTCTTTCTGCCGCTCTCCTGCGGCGCAGCGATTGCGTTCTCTCCAGCCAGAAAGCCCATGGCAAATAAGCAGACGAATATTGCCGCGAGCATCTTTTTTGTATTCATTTTTTCCACCTCTGCAGGCATATCTGTAATTTATCATTAAATAATTTTTTAAGAATATGCGCGAACCCGGCTGGCTGGGATCAGCACAGGTCTACAACGATTGTTTGCGTTCAATGGTATTAAATGAGGGAGGCGCTAAGAGCACCTGCGCCGTTACATCCGAACGTCTATTCTGACTTTCTCTCGAGCGCTCCCGCAAGAACAGCTCCGGTTGCCACTATGGCGGCTGACAGAACGGCCCAGTTCGCCTCCACTGCGCCTCCAAAGAAGTATTCACTGGCCATCTTTATGATCCAGAGGGTTACCCCAAAGTATATGATACCCATGAGTATGGACACCAGGGACGATATCAGCGCCACACCCACGACCCACAACGCACCCACAATTCTGTTCACCATTTTTTTCGCCTCTCTCGTGTATTGTCATCTCTGGTATATAAACATATCCTAACCTATATGGCGATGTAGACCGCGTTTATCCTGTTAAATCTGGTTCGAATATATCCTTATTAGCAAGTTTAATAAATAGAAAAGCCACTGGTATTGCTATGAAGTCCGCGATTCTTGTTATCCTCGTTTTTCTATCGATGGCCGCAGCGCAGCAGATCCCGCAGCAGCTAACTCAGCAGCTGATTCAGCAGCCAGCGCAGCAGACTGTTGGCAACTTCGTTCCAGATGTTATTCTATCCACCACCTCACCATTCTACGTTCCTGCGGGATTCAGTTCTAACGTCTCATTAAAAGCGGTGAACAATGGCAGAGATCCTGTGGAAAATGTTGTTATAGACGTGGGGTCTGCTAACAACAGCGTCATGGTAGATGGCCCTACGCAGAGGAGCCTCGGCTCTCTGGTGTCAGGCGAGGAACGAGAGACGAGATACACCCTATATTCATCCTACGAAACACCTCCCGGAACGTATTACATCCCCGTAAACGTGAGCTATCTGAGGCATAACAGGCCCTTCTCTTACACCACCGGCTTGGGCGTGAGTGTTCTCTCCTCTCAACCTGTGTTCTATATAGACGTCCTTGACAGTCCTATCGAGGTTGGGGTAGGAGGCAATGTGACCATAAAGGTAAAGAACGTGGGAGACTACCCTGTGCATAACGCCTATGCAATGATAAAGAGACCTCAACCAGCAGCGCAGGGGAACGCAACAGGAACAAACGTTACACAGCTGTTGGGCGGGAGCGCCTCTTCGGGGACCAGCGGGGATACCGAGAGCGCAATGGTGATCGGAAGCGCTACGGTCTTTATCGGAGACATCGCTCCCGAGGAACAGGAGAGTATTAGCTATACCATAGTCCCAGACGCAGACCTAGCTCCCGGTACGTACTCTTATGAGATGCAGATCTCCTACAGCCCTCAGAGCGCAAATCAGTCTGTAAACCAGTCATACCCCTTTGGCATACTCTTTGTGGGAAAACCGAGCGTATACCTCTCTTCGATAGAGATAGCAAGATCAGCCAGCGGTGTGACGATAAGCGGAGATGCAAATAACGTAGGTTCTGAGCAGGTCAAGTCCGTGATCCTGGAGGCGACCGAGGATGAGTTCTTTGCTCCTGCCTATTCAGGTTCAACGTATTATGTGGGAACGATGGAGCCTGATGATTTCATACCCTTTGAGCTCGGCGTGATAAGCAAAAAGCCAAACACGGGGACTTACAATTACAACATAAGCATAAGATATCTTGACTCAAGAAATGAGGAGCACACGGGACTCTTTGCGGTCACAATGCCTCCCATGCCGCCAGAAACGGAGCCCAGAACGGAGCCTTCAGTGCTGCTCATAGCAGTGCTGATATCAGTCATAGCGATCATAGTGATAGTGGCGATCGTTATAGTGAGGAGAAGGAAGAGAAATGAGTGACTTTGCCCTAGAGACCATAGGTCTGACAAAGATCTATACGACCGCAGGCGGTGATGTTAGCGCTCTGGTGGACGCTGATCTAAAGGTAAAGAAGGGAGAACAGGTAGCCGTTATAGGGCCGAGCGGCTCTGGAAAATCCACATTTCTCAGCATGATAGGCCTTCTTGACAGGCCTACCGGGGGGGAGGTCATCATAGATGATGTCCGCACCTCAAAGCTGAGAGACAGAGGGCTGACAGAGATGCGGAGAAAAAGAATAGGATTCATATTCCAGCAGTACAATCTCATAAGCACGCTCACAGCCAGAGAGAACATACAGTTGCCTCTCTACCTTCAGGGTATGAGCCTCGATGAGATAAACAAGAAGATAAGCTCTATAACCGAGAGACTGGCTCTGGATGAGAGGTTTCTGGAGCACTTCCCACAGCAGCTGAGCGGTGGGCAGCAGCAGAGGGTTGCGATAGCCAGGGCTCTTGTTGGAGGACCTGCGATAGTGCTCGGTGATGAGCCAACAGGAAACCTTGATTCAAAGACGAGTGAACAGACGATGGAGCTCCTTCAGGAGCTAAACGCTACCATGGGTTTGACCATGCTGGTAGTAACGCATGATATGCACATAGCTGAGTACATGAAGAGGGTCGTAACGATAAGGGATGGAAGGCTGTACGAAAATGGCTGAAACAATACTCTTCAGGATGGCTTACAGAAACCTAAGGAGGCACTTCTCAAGGAGTGTTCTCGCTGGCATAGGCATAATCATCGGCGTGGTAGCAGTGACTACCATAGGCATCCTCGGTTCCACGGTCCAGATGACCGTGAGTGCACAGCTCAGTGGTCTTGCATCAGACGTTGTGATAACTCCGATGATGAGCTACAGCGAGTACATAAGCGAAAAACAGCTGCGCATCATAGAGAAGGTTCCAGTCAGCGGAGACGTGACCTCGGTTAAACAGGACGTGGCGGAAAATGTGAGCAAGGGCCTTCATTCAGAGTCCTTCAGATCTAGCATTATAGGGGTGGACCTTGATAGAGCACGCGCGCTCTGGTATCTCGAATCGGGGAGATGGCCCGCAGGCACCAGGGATGAGATAGTAGTCGGGCACAGGTTTGCGAATGACAAAAATGTGCGCGTTGGAAGCAACCTGTACATAAATGGTGCGACCTACAGGATCGTGGGGATAATCGAAGAGCAGCAGGGTACATCAAGCGCAATGTTGAACCCTAACAATGCCATCGTAGTATCCAGAGATAAATTTGACAGACTCATTACGTCAGAGGGTTACGCCTATGTCATTCTTAGCATCAAGAACATATCGGATATCGAGAACGCAAAGAACTACATCGAGACGAGGCTGAACGGAAGAGAGGACACGGTGAGTGTCCTAGTCATGAGCGATATAACGCAGAGCATAGAGAACGTCTTTGGCACACTGGCACTGGTGTTGAGCGCCATAGGAGCCATATCTCTGGTGGTCGCAGGGATAAGCATTTTAAATGTCATGCTGATGTCTGTTCTGGAGAGAACAAAGGAGATAGGTGTTATGAGAGCTATAGGAAGCTATAGAGGAGAGGTGACTAGGATGTTTATATACGAAACTGTGATGCTGGGCGGGATAGCGAGCTTCGTCGGGATGGCGTTAAGCATTCTGGGTGGATACCTCGTGAACACGGTCGTGCTTACGATGTTCTTTCCTCCAAGGATGATCGCGCAGACGGGATTGACGATGTCTTCTCTTCTGTTCGGCCAGCAGGCCATTCTCAGCATAGTTGAGGGATTTCTTATAGGTACGGCTGTCACCTTTGTTAGCGGTATATATCCTGCGTACAGAGCCGCAAGGATGGCCCCGATGGAGGCGCTGCGGTATGAGTAAGGCAGGAACCGTTTGGGTTATCTTTTTGGCTCTGGCTATTTTCGTGCCAGCAAACGCGCAGCCGGCAGAGAGGGTTACGGATGCAGTTGTTGGATGCTACGGAAAGACTGTCTCCGTTTTCCACAGAGGGTATGGCCTTTTCTTGAGATCATTGGGATACGCCATGAGGATGATCCTCTTGCCGAGGGCTCTTTCAGTGAGGCTTTTTGGTTTCACTCTGATCTACGCAATAGCAAAGGTTGTATCGGTGCTCACAGAGGATCTCTTTGTTGTCCTTGGTGTGGTGGTGAGGGGCCTCGGTGCTATCACTGGGTTATGTCTCTCATGCCCTATAGGGCTCATGGCAGTGACAAATTTCCTGCTCTCAAACGGGATATACCTCACGTCCGTGTTCCTTGTGAGCGTCTCTTCATTTACGCCAGAGGTTCTATCAGCATACGTGCACGACTTCGTGTTTAACTTCATGGAAGGCTTCAGTGACCCATGGCCCACCTTCATGGCGATATGGCCGGAGATAGAGTATTACATGGATCTGGTCGAGCCATTGACAGGTCTTTCTGGTATGATGCAGAACACCACGCAGTCCCTGGGTGCTCTGGGATCTCTGCTGACTCTGCCGCTCAGCATAGCAGCAAACTGCGTAAACTGCGGGGGAGGATTCTTGAATGCGGTCATGTACACGGAGATTGGGACGCGGTTATGCTCCTAAAAAGTAAAGATATAAAAAACAGTGATCGATGACAGGTATGAGCTTCTTCAGAGGAAAGAGATCCGTTGATCTCGAAGGCGCACTGGCTCTAGTGCGAGTGGCAGAGCAGTCCCTATCCGCCAGTGTTAAGACTGAGCGGTTCTATGGTGAGATAGAAGGCACGCTGAAAAGACTCGGGCAGGATACTGAGCGACTCAGGAACGCAGAGCCAAAAGAAGGAATATCCGATGCACTGAGGATCAGAGGAGTACCCAACAGGGATGTCATGGTCTCAAATCTGAATGCTGTGCAGAAGATATCCGTACCAAGGGAAAAGGATTACAGGGCCGTTATGTCATTCTACAGAGAAGCCTCATCAGCTCTTGAAGTCCCATTCGGAAAGCTCTCGTACAACATAAGGTTCGTGAGAGCGGTTTTCCCCGAGGAGTTCAGCGCGGTCGTCTCAGATGTAAAGAGACTCCGGTCTATGCTGGAGCGTATGGCAGCACCTCTGTTAAAGAAGGAAGACACTATCCGGGCTATAGATGAGAGCTTAGAGATCCTTGATGAATTAGGATCTCTCGGTGTCATGGAGAGCAAAGGAGTGGGAAGTGGCGCTGGCGATGTAGAAAGAAGACTTGAAGAGGAAAAAAAGAGGATCGAGGATGTCAGAGGATCCGAACAATGGAGGACTTACGAGGACCTGAGCAGGAGGCTCTCCGTAAAGAGAGAGGAACTCCGAATAGCGGAGAGCGAGGCAGAAGGCGCGATCTCGTCTATAAGGAAGGTGCTGAGCCTGTTAAAAAAGGAGGACGAGACTGGTAAGCGAGCGCTTCTGCCGGAAGAGAGGAGAGCGGTGGAGTCTCTCCTGTCATCACCCCTAGAGACCATACTCGATGGAGAGTCAAGAGAGTGCCTGCTTCTGGTTAAAAAGGCCCTTGATGAGGATACGGTCATCAACAGAGAGAAGAGAGAGAATGGACTGAGAGACATTGAGAGGATATCGAGAGAGGATCTCTCTTCAAAGGCTGACGAAATAAAGCGCGTCAGAGAAGAGATCGACGCGCTCGAGATAGCACTCTCCAGGGCTGGCATAGGCGAAGAGGTGCGAAAGAGCGAGAGGAGAGTGGAGGATCTCGAGAGAGAGCTAGAGAGAGCCCATGAAGCGGATAGCAGATCAGAGAGGCACAAGACTTCGATAGATAAAGAGCTCTCTGAAAATCTCAGCGAGCTCTCAACCCTGCTGGGGAGGATAACAGGTAGGAGCGTGGAGGTGACTAAATAACCTCCGTATCACTGCTCTTTTCCCCCACCCTTTCTGCCGCTTTTCTTATCCTTCTGAGATCCTCTGTGAGATCCTTAACGAACTCTCTATTCTTTATGATCCATTGTCCATCAACCATCACGTGCTCTGTGTCCATGCTCTCCATGCTGGGCCAGTCCTTTAGCACAACAAGATCTGCGCTGTAGCCCGTCTTTATCCTCCCTATCCTGCGGCCTATGAGCTTAGAAGCAGGATCGCTGTTGAAAAGCACATCTGTTGGGATCATGTACTGTTCTTTAGCTCTAAGATTCTGGAGAAAAGATAGTCTTTTTGCCTCCTCTAGCATGTCATAGCCGAAGGAATCGTTGCCAAGAACCATGTTTATCCTTTCCTGCAGCATTGCCTTCAGGTTCATTATGCCTACTCCATTGTTCGCGTTTGATCCGGGACATGTGACCACGTTTGTCCTCTTCAGAAGCCCTATGTCCTCTGCGCTGACATTTACGCAGTGTGCCACTATGCTCTTCTCGTTCAGGATCCCGAACCTGCTCAGCCTGTCCGCCGCGCTCCTGTATCCTCTCTTTACAGCATCCCTGTTATCGATCTTGCCCTCGGCGAGATGTACATGGAAACCCGTGTCTAATTTTTCAGCCAACTCCGCGCACTTCGCTAGGGTCCCATCGCTCAGCGTGAAGGACGCATGCAGGCCCACAAGCCCCCCATAATGCTTTACGGATCGTTCGTTCTCTCTCAAAGCCTCTTCTGTCCTTTCCTCTCCATACCTGTCCGTTACCTCGTAGCTCAGAGATCCTCTTATGCCCACATGCTCAAATGCCTTCTTCAGCTCTTCTAAGCTTCCTGTAATGAAATTCTTTGAAGCGTGGTGATCGAATATCGTTGTCACTCCATGCCTTAGATATTCCATAGCCGTCAAAACCCCAGAACAATAGACCTCTTCCCTGTCCAGAGTGCTGTCCAGCGGCCACCAGAGGTTTTTCAGTATGCTCTCAAAACTACTGGGTCTCTCTTTTGTGTGAAAGGCAAAAGCCAGAGCGCTGTAAGCATGAGAATGGTAACATATCAGCCCGGGGATGACAAGCTTCCCATTCAGATCTTCGATGTCCTCGTCTCTCCCGGCTTTTAGATCCCCAGCGCTCTCTATGATCCCCTCCTCTATCCTTATGTTTCCTCTCTTTATCGCTCCATTCTGGGTCCTATACCTGCAGTTTTTAAGCAGCATCTCTTCCCCCTGATAAAAGATAGTTCATGGCTACCACAGCCGCAAGGACGTGCTGGAATCCCAGCACGATAGCCTCATAGGTCTTTGGGACATCGTTGAAGCCGTATCTAATCTGCATGCACAAACCTCCCTTTCTTCTCTGTTATCTCTCCATCGTACACGAGCTCTCCCCTCAGAAAGGTCTTTTTTACCCTGCCCTTCATTGCCCAGCCATCGAACGGGCTCATGGCGTTCTTGGATAGGAGATCCTCGTTCCTCAGAATCCACTCTTCTTTCAGGTCTATCGCTGCGATGTCGGCATCGCTACCTGCGCGCATCGCCCCCTTTCTCGGGTAGAGGCCGTAACGCTTCGCCGGTGCTTCTGATAGCGCTTCTACAGCCCTCTCAAGAGAGATCCTCTCTTTGTTGCAGCCTTCGGATATGATCAGAGGCAGCAGCGTCTGCACGCCCGGTATGCCTGAGTACGCCTCGAAGATAGGACGTTCCTTCTCTTCCTTCATGCATGGCGCGTGGTCGCTCGCCACAAAGTCTATCACGCCGGCTCTGAGGCTCTGCCACAGAAAAGCGTTGTCCTCTTTCCCTCTGACAGGCGGAGAGGTCTTAGCCATCGTGCCCAGAGCCCTGAGATGCTCGCTGTTCAGCAGAAGGTACTGCGGGCAGGTCTCAGCGCTCAAATTCGCAATCCTCTTACCCTCCTCGACTGCCATGACGCCCTCCTTTGAGCTCACGTGCACTATGTGCAATGAGCCTCTCGCAGCGCTGGCAAGGTATGAGGCACTCCTTATAGCCATAGCTTCAGCGATCGGCGGCCTCGCCCTCTGCCAGTCCATGGGATCCGTGCTATCCTCGTATTTACCGGTGAAATGCTCAACGATCTCGTTGTCCTCTGCGTGCAGCAGTATCGGCTTTTTACTGGCGCTCAAGACCTCAAAGAGCCTGCCCCTGTCCAGCCTCATGAATCCTTCGGGCGAGGTGGCGTAGCACTTGAAGCCGACAACGTCTCTTAGCGATCTCATTTGCTCCATATAATGTTCGTCATCGCCCTTTATGCCCCCGTAGAGGGCGAAGTCACAGTAAGCTCTCTTCTCAACAACAGATAGCTTGTGATTGAAAGCCTCTTCGTTTATCACAGGCGGCTTTGACGTGCACGGCATGTCTATGACGCAGGTCACGCCTCCGGCTATGGCGCCTTTGCTGCCGTGCTCGAAGTCCTCGCGCTGTG
>DAEG01000041.1 GCA_002495235.1 Euryarchaeota archaeon UBA287
TGGTTGAGGGGAAGGATCCTCTAGTACGAGAGGAACGGGGATTCGCAGCCTCTAGTTTACCAGTTGTCCGACAGGGCACCGCTGGGTAGCCACGCTGTAATGGATAAGTGCTGAAAGCATCTAAGCACGAAGCCCACCCCGAGACGAGCCACCTTAGAGCTCTCCTAAAAGAGGAGTTTGATAGGACGGGGGTGTAAGCACTGAGGCAACGAGGTGTTCAGCCCACCGTTACTAAAAGCTCATAAAGCCAGTCCAACTAACTCTGTGCTGATCGGTCCTTCGAACCTTTTAGTCTTTTTTGTTCATTGTTTTTTTGTCATTTCGTGTTCCCATTACAAATTCATTTCGTAAGATTTAAGAGCCAGAGAAGCCATAATCTCACATGAGGAACATAGATGTTACAGAGTGTGGCGAGACTCCTATAGAAAAGCAGGAGAGCGAGATCGTAGAGCGTAAGGGAATAGGGCATCCGGACAGCGTTGCCGACGGTATTGCGGAGAGCATAAGCAGGGAGCTCTCAAAGATGTATAAGGATCATTACGGTAGGATACTGCACCACAACACGGACCAGATAGAGGTGGTTGGTGGTCAGTCAAAGCCGGATTTCAAGGGCGGGGCCATGCTGGAGCCCGTCTTTATCCTTCTCTCTGGCAGAGCGACAACAAAGGTGGGTGATGAGCGCCTGCCCTACAGGAGCACCGCTGTCAGAGCAGCGCGTGACTATCTGAAGAGGTTCAAGTATCTCAACGTTGAGGAGGACATAACGATAGACTGTAGGATCGGTCAGGGCTCCGTTGATCTCAGGTCGCTCTACGACACGCAAAAAAAGCTTGCAAACGATACGAGCTTCGGCGTTTCATACGCTCCGTTCTCAGAAACAGAGAAGATAACCCTCGAGGCGGAGCACTACATAAACGGCGAGCTCAAGGAAAAGATGAAGGGCCTTGGCTATGATGTCAAGGTTATGTCCCTGAGGAACAAGGACAGGATAGATGTTACTGTTGCGGTCGCTATGATCGGCAGAGAGATAGACGATCTGTCGCACTACATAAGCCTCAAGGAAGAGCTGAAGGACAGACTCGCGGACCATCTGTCAAAGCTCACCGAAAGGGAACTCAGCATAGCAATAAACACGGCAGACGACCACAAGAACAATGTCCTCTATCTCACAGTCACAGGGCTCTCGATGGAGAATGGCGATGATGGAAGCGTTGGCAGAGGGAACAGGGTTAACGGGCTGATAACTCCCAATAGGCCTATGTCCCTTGAGGCCGCAGCCGGCAAGAACCCCGTTACGCACGTCGGAAAGCTGTACAACATAATTGCGATGAAGGCTGCTGAGCAGATCGTCGCGGAGAGCGGGAATGACGTAGAGGAGGCGCACATAAGGATCCTCTCACAGATAGGCAAGTCCATAGATCAGCCACAGGTCGCTGCGGTAGACCTGATAACAGCCAGCGGATCCGACTTCGGAAAGCTCAGCAAGGATGCAAACGCCATCGTGGACGAATGGCTATCCAATATAGACCGCGTTACGGATCTGTGCGTTGATGGCAAGGTAACCGTGTTCTGATCTGGAGCGCTCTGCGCTCCAGGAATCTTCTTTCTATAGCGCCGCAGTGTAGAGCTAAAACCTAAAATCGTGTATGAAGTAGTGCTTTATTGGCGCAGGATTGGCCAGAAGCTAGTGTTTCTGCAACTCTTTTTTGCCCTTCGCGCACGTTCATTACCAGATGTTTTCAGTTTGAGGTAAAACAGCCGGATCAGCCTCTGGCTCCTGCTGCCTTCAGGATGTTGACTATGTTGGTATAGCCCTGATCGATGTGGCTCTGCCATTTCGCCTTATCTAAGGCGGTCTCCCCACGATCATCCTTTGCATTCACATCCGCACCGGCAGAAATCAGGAGCTTTACTATATCGGTATGTCCTTCCCAGACCGCATACATCAAGGCCGTCATCCCGTGCTCCCCTCTCGTATTTATCTCAGCATGCTTATTGATCAGGAGCTGGGCTATGTCCACATAACCAAGTCGTGCCGCGCCCATCAGGGCTGTTTCTCCGACCATATCCTTTGCATTCACGTCAGCCCCTTTATCAATCAGGAGTTTGACTGCTTCGGTACGGCCATTCCATGCCGCAGACATCAAGGCTGTCCACCCATTGTTGCTCTTCGCATTCACATTGGCGCCAGCAGCGAGCAGCGCTTTGACCGCTGCAAGATCCCCAGCCTCTGCAGCATCTATCAGCTGCTGATCCTGCTCAGGTGTTGCCTGCGCTACTGCCCCAGATAACAGAATTGCAAGAACTAGGTGCATGCTATCCTGTGCATATTTTTCATTAGATCAATAGTATAAAAATCTATGTTTCACGCTTCTGCTCTCTACGTTATGCGTACGGAAAGAAAAACAGTAAGAATAAATACGAAGAATTGCCTGTTGGTGCGAGATGAAAGGCAACAAGCTTCCTGAAAGCGTATACCTGTGGAGGTCAAGGCCCAAGGAGGAGGATGTCAGAGGCCCTTATTTCAGGGATCAGACCGCAATAATCCATTCCCTGCCATTCCGCAGGCTGAAGAGGAAAACGCAGGTCTTCTTTGCCCCTGAGAACGATCACATATGCACAAGGGTGGAGCACGCTTTCCATGTCTTTACAAACTCGACAACGATCTGTAAAGGCCTTCTTGCAAGAGGCTGGACGCTTGATGTTGAGATGACTCAGGCGATAGCATTAGGTCATGACCTAGGGCACCCTCCATTCGGGCACGCGGGCGAGGAGATCCTTGATGAGCTAGCAAGAGAGCACGGGGGCAGATTCCACCACGAGATAAACAGTCTGAGGGTCGTTGATTACATCGCCGAGAAGGGCGAAGGGCTCAGGCTCACCTTCGGCGTGAGGGACGGCATAGTTAGCCACTGCGGAGAGCGGATGGAGCAGTATATAGAACCGGACTGGGATGTAAGAGAGCTGGAGAGCATAAAGGATCTCGGAAAGCATCCCTCGTCCTATGAGGGCTGCATAGTGCGCGTAGCCGACAAGATATCTTCGCTTGGCAGGGACGTCGAGGATGCCATACAGATGGGAATAATTGTGCCAGAGGACATACCCGAGCCCATAATCTCTTACCTCGGCATAAAACAGCAGGAGGCCAAGTACCAGTTCAACCGTGCACTGCTGAACCGGATCATATACGATGTTACAGATGAAACGGACGCAACGGAGAGGGTTGGCATGTCCGAAGAGGGTTTCAGGGCCATGCAGGCCATAAACTCCTTCTCCATGGCGCGCATCTACAATGCAGAGAAGATCCGGAATTACAGGCATTATGTGCAGGTCATCATACGCAACATACGCGATTCCCTCTCTCCGCTTCTAGATGGTTATGATGTCCGGCTGGAGGGCAGGGATTTCATAAAGTCATACAGGGAGTTCGACAATTACATGAGGGCCTACAGGGATTTCTATGAGCGCTCCGGTGCGGATAAAACGCAGATCCTGCTGGACTACATCTCCGGCATGTCTGACAACTATGCCATAGCATTCCAGAAGGACATCTCCATACCAAAAGCAGTGTTCAAATGAGCGCTGGATCCCCTCTTGGTGGAGGACGGGGCCGTGATGACTTATAATAAGACACCCGCGGTTTGTGCGATCGCAGAACCGTTCTGAAGAAACTATTTAAGTATGACAGGGGATGTGCTCTTGTGCATTTCATCGATCCGTTGACAGGGCTCCCAGAGCTGGGGAAGGAGTGCTATTACATCGTTCTTGACGGCGCCAGGAGGGATCTCCTTCGGTCAAGGGCCAGGCCGGGGGACAGGATCATGACCCTGCGAGAGTTTTGCGAGATGGGTCTTGCCCTATACTCTGAAAGGCCGGTGATATCCCGGAACAGGGAAATGGCCCTTCTGAGCCTCCTGATCACCGGGCATGGGAGAATATTCAGAAGAGAGGCGATGGTCGAGATATACAGGCTGATTGACGAGCTCTCAAAGAACTTCAGGGAGATAAAGCCGGGGAATGAGAAGCTGGAGGAGCTTGGCAGAATAATTTCATTGCACCATTCCTGTCTCAAAGGCATCACAAGCAGAACGATGATAGAAAGAGAAGCGCTGTCTCTCATGGAAAAGGGCACATGGTTTCCCATGCGCAGGGTTTACCTTGAGCTCTATCCAATGGTTTCCGAGGTTGAGAACAGGATAGCGGAAGCTCTGGATTCTATGGCAAATCTCACGATAGTCTCTCCCGAACAGGATGTGCAGGATAACTACCTTGCTTTCACAGACAGGAACGAAGAGATGGAGTTCATAGCAAAGGAGATCGCAGAGGCCAGTATGAAAGGTACGCCTTTGGAGAACATAGCTGTAATAACACCCAGCGCGGAGAGCATTCCTGCGATGAGCGAGATCCTTGACGAATACTCGATCCCGCATGTCATATACTCCTACAGCTTCCTTAGGGACACGAAGGTCTTTGAGCTAGTTGCGCAGCTTGTGTCTCTGTCCGAAAGATTGAAGGCATCGGACATTAGAAGATTGTTCAGCAGCCCGCTCGTTCACTACAAGAGCGTCAACAGGGTGTCGATGAAGAGGGTTGAGATAAAGGGAGAGGGCATTGAGGAGATAGAGAAGAGCCTCAGAGAGCAGGAGGATGCGGGCAGAGCTCAGCTGATCGCTGATCTTCTTGAGGGGCTAAAAAAGCTCGAGCTAGTGAAGGACATCTCCCTTCTTCCGGAGGTATTCGAGGGATTCCACGTTATCGAGTCCATAGCAAAGGCATCTGTGATCCCTGAGGCGGGCGACGCCGTGAGAAGGGAGAGCGTGGCCTGCAGGAGGATAACCGAGGCTATAGCGGATCTGCGATGGGCTGAGAGGATCACGGGGGTGAGGCCCTCTCTGGAGATGCTCGCAGACCTCGTATGGGATGCCACGGACACGAGCGTTGCCCGTGGCGGCGTTGCAGTGCTTCTTGACAAGACGGGCTTCTGGGGCGGCTTTCAGAGAACATTCTACTTTGGTCTGGACATGAACGCTCTGCACCCCGAGGAAACGAGCATACTGAACGATCAGGAGACAAAAGCCCTCGGCGTCCTTGAGAGAAAAAAGAGCGCCGAGATGAGGAGAAAGATAGTGACCGCTAACATGCGGGGTATCGTAACGTACGTAGAGAGCCCTGGGGGCTTCACGCTATTTGACGCCCTTGGGCTTCCGATGAAGCGTGTTTCAAGGGAGGGGGTAAACGAGATGGACATCCTCTCAAAGGCGGACTTTGAGCACTCTCTGGCAAAAGAGCCGGGGCTGATAGAGCACGCGGGGATCATAGGAGAGGAGTACGCAGAGCGGATAAAGAGCGCGAGGAGGTGCGTCAGGAGCAGGGAGAGATGCGCAGCCAACGAGTACAATGGCGTGCTGGGAAGGAGCATAGACCTTGATGAGCTGTCTGTCAGCGCCCTTGAAGACTATGTCAGGTGCCCCTTTTACTGCTTTGCGAGACGCATCCTCGGGTTGAGGGATTTCAGGCATGAGGAGAGGGAGAGGGTCGTCTGGGGGAACATGGTCCACCATGCGATGAAGGAGCTCTATTCCTGCGAGGGAGGCATAGACACAGAGCTGCTGTCGCTCAGAGGCACCCAGTCCTTTGTCGAGAACGGAATGAGGAAGGTAAGGCGAGCGCTGGAGGAGTACGACGATCCTCTGTGGAGGGTGCGCCGGGAGAGAGCCCTGCACAACGTCTTTCCTGAGATTCTGCGCATAGAGAACGGGTCTGATGACAGGCCTGTGTTTCTTGAGAAGGACCTCTCAAAAGAGATGTGTGGCCTCACTCTAAAAGGCAGGGCGGACAGGATCGACGTGCGTGGCGGCTACGTCGTCTATGACTACAAGACCTCGAAGCCAGAGGGCATAGAGGTCATGCAGGTGCCTCTCTATCTGTGCATGCTCGATGGTCTGCGCGAGGGGGGTTATTACTACATAATCAGGGACGAGGACGAAGGTGAGGGTCTTGTTGAGAGGAAGGACTTCTTTGAGAAGCAGGACATGGACAGAACGATGCATGAGATAACGCAGGAGAGGGTGCCCGCGATCATAGAGAGTATGAGAGGGGGCTTCTTTCCTCCCGGGTATCCTAGGATAAGGAGGTGCGGTGAATGCGAGGTGAGGAAGGCATGCTACATCACAAAGGGGGTTGAAGCGGCGTCCCCCTTCTCTGTGTATCTTGGAGGCAGGAGAGATGGGTGATGTGTGCTATTCCTCAGGCCCCGGCTCTGGTAAGACCAGGACGCTAGTGGAAAGCTTTTACAGAGCCCTCGAGGAGACAGGATACGATTTTGACGGGGTCGTGGCGATGACCTTCACGGACAAGGCCACGAACGAGATGGTAGAGCGGATAGGCAGGGATATCAGGGATAGAAGGCCGGAGATAATGGCAGAGTTCATGGGCTCCCACAGGATAGGGACGATACACTCCTTCTGCCTCTCCATACTCAAGAACCACGTCCTCATACCAGAGGTCATAGACGACAAGATGGTGCTGGCTCTCAGAGAGAGGGCCATAGATCAGTGCATCGACGAGCTCGTCAGGGCGCATAGCGAGGATCTCTTTGACAACTTTGGCGTCGAGGTGCTCAGAACGCATCTGAGAGGTGCCCTGGAGAGGAGATACATGCACGCCTTCTCCCTGCCCGAGGACTATGTGGCGTCCAACGAGGGGGCGCTCGATCTGCTGGTTGCGGAGGACATAGAAGAGCTCAGGAGGATAGTGAGAGACCACTCCATGGAGCCTGCGGATTACCCGGAGGGTCTCTTCTGCTACGAATCCCTTGACTTCGTGGGAAAGCTCCTGCTCCTGGAGCGGATATGCAGGATAGACTGCAGCAGAGGGCCTTTCAGGGGCACGGGTGCATCTGAGATAAAAAAGAGGATCTCGGACATTCTTAAGGACAGCATGCTCTCCTCAGAGAACTTCGGGTCTCTGATAGAGTACGAGCGCTCGGTGCTCCGCTCTTTAGCGGAGGCATTTGAGCGGGTGCGCAGGATCTACGAGGAGATTAAGGAGGGGCGCATAGACTTTGATGACATACTCATAAGGACCAGAGAGCTGCTCGCAGGGCATCCCGAGATAGCGGCATCGGAGGGCAGAAGGATAAAGTATCTGTTTGTTGACGAGTTTCAGGACGTAGACCCCCTGCAGTATGAGATAATATCCCTTTTAAAGAGGGACAGCATGAGCGTTGTTGTCTTCGGCGACCCGAAGCAGTCCATATACGCCTTCCGCGGAGCCGATGTCGAGATATTCAACAGGATAGCAAAGGAGTACACGCAGCAGTCTTTAAGCATCAATCACAGGTCCTCACCCGCGCTGATAAGGTTCTTCAATGAGAGCACCCGCGGCGTCTTCGCGCACGATGCTGAGGGATATCTCACGCCATATCAGGAGCTCTCTGCCGAGAGGCGTGAGTTCCCCTCCACGATAGGCTTCGACATAACGACTAAGGACGATGAGCCCGAGCTGATAGCCGAGAGGATCCTCTCCATAGTAGGCAGGCTAGAAGTATTGAAGGACGAGTGCGCAGAGAGAGCGGAGTTCAGGG
>DAEG01000069.1 GCA_002495235.1 Euryarchaeota archaeon UBA287
TCATCGCCCGATTTTGCCTTGCAAAGGACGTAGTATGAGATCTCTGTGCCCCTCTCGCATGCGCTGACCCCTCTGGTGTTTGCAACTGCGTAGGCCCTGACCGAGGTGATCACGCTTGAGAAGGTGTACACAACATCCCTGCCCTTTCCCTTATCCGACATCTCCATACAGGCCTTCGCGTGGTCGTTGTATGAAGCAACAGTCTCATCCCAGACATCAAACCTACCTCCCTTGGCGGGTTCCGGAAGGTGGAGGAAGTTTTTGTTCTCCGGTATCTTTCTTGTGATCTCCGAGCACCTCTCAGCTGCTCTGTCTATCTGATCCAGAGAGCTCACCGACGCAAAACCCACCCTCTTGCCGAGGACTCCCCTTATGCCCGCGCCTGCCACCTCGCGACTGCTGGAAGAAAGGGTCCCGTTCTCAAGTTTTGCCTCCGTATCGAGCCTCCATGAGACGTAGCACTCCGCTTCGTCAAGCCTCAGCCTCTTCAGGGCTCCTTCCGCTATTGACAGAAGCTCTTCAGGCTCCATCTACTCACCCCCAAAGGTAACGTCGTTTATCAGCAGGTGCGGCCCGCCCATACCCACCAGCAGTGGGAACTGGCCGTTCTTCCCGCAGGAGCCAGCCTCCATCCGAACTTTCTTTGTTGCTCCCTCGACTCCCTTGAAAAATTCGAGTATGTTGCCCATGAGAGCAGCGCCCTTCAGAGGATACAGGATCTCTCCGTTTTTCACCATGTAGCCGTACATGGTCTTGAACAGGAAGGTCCCGTCACTGCCTGACTCCCCTCCGATAGTGCCAATAGCGCAGATGCCGTTGTCCAGCTCGCGGACGGCTTCATTCTCAGACATGTCACCGGGAGCAAAATAGGTGTTCCGCATCCTGCATATGGGCTCGTGCTTGTACGAGACAGCCCTTGCATTGCCCGTGGCATCTGTGCCCATCTCATGAGCTGTTCTGCGCGAGTGGAGATAGCCGGAGAGCACACCACGGTCCAGCATGACAACGCGCTTCGCAGGGGTCCCTTCGTCGTCGTACGGCATGGCTATCGCTCCTGAGCCATCGTCTATTATCGTGGCCGCCTCCGCACCAAGACGCTCCCCGATCCTCCCTTTGAGCACAGACTCTCCCGCGATGACAGAATCGCACTCGCACATGTGACCGAAAGCCTCGTGCGCAAGCACTCCCGCGAGGCGCGGGTCTATGAGTGCCCTGAACCTTCCGGCGGGGCATGCCTTTGCCATGAGGATCTCTGAAGCGTGCATGGCTGCCCTCTCCCCGATCTTTTCTGGAGATATATCGCCCACGAAGCGCGAGATGTCAAAGGATCCGCCGTGGCTGTCATACCCCTCAGCGAGACCGTTTGAGCCTCTGGATGTGACCCCTGTGAACAGGGAGTTAGTGAGGAAGTCCCACACGACGTCGCTGCCGTCGCTCGATCTGAAATATCTCCTTCCGTAGGTGTGATTATGGCTGGCCTCCACGCTGCTCGCATCCTTTCCATGCTCCACAGCAGACTCATACGCTCTCGTCACCAGGGAGATCCTGTCCTCTGTGGTCGCTTCATCGATACACTGCTCTGTCCTTCCCTTCACCGGATCGCGTTCATCGACCGAGATGGGTGCAGAGCCGTTAAAACCGTTTGATGCCTGCCGCGCCGCGCGTTCTACAGAGTCTCTGACTCTCTCTCTGCTGAGCCTTGTTGTGCAGGCATAGCCGGTTCTGCCGCCGAGCAGCACACGCACGCCAATACCTATCCTCACATGGGATTCCACAGATCTAAGGATCCCATTCTCCAGAATGATGCTCTCTGTCGTTATGTCCTCAGCCCGCGCTTCGACCGTTCCTTCGCCCAGTGAGACAGCAAAATCGAGCAGGTCGTCCATGGCTGAAACACAACTCGCTCTTATTTATAACTTATTGTTGTGGGCTGCTGATACCGTTTGTTACGCCCCTGACGCCGCAAGGCCCAGCTCGAACGCCTTCAGGTTCTCTTCGGCCTTTGCATGCTTCGCAAGGGCCCTGCGAACGCTGTCTGCACTGACCATACCCTTTTCTCTGACCAGGTAGCCTATGAGGATCATGTTGGCGTACAGCGCGGAGGACAGCTCTTTTATGGCAATGGACGTGGCATCTATGCCTTTTCCCTCCGCATAGTCTATGAGCGAGGAATCGTACATTAGCTCGGCGCCATCGCTCCAGTAGCTCTTCAGGGCTCTCTCATCCATGGCCACGATCATGTCAGGATGCTCCACCAGAGGATAGACTATAGGCTCCTCTGAGATTATGACATCGCCTCTGGTCACGTCACCTCTCACCTGTGCGCTGTAGCTCTGGCTCTGTGCCGCATGCTTTCCCTCTATGTTGGCGGCTTCAGCGAGGATCGTGCTGGCGAGAACGACACCCTGTCCCCCGAAGCCTACGAAGCGTATAGAGACCATGCACACAATGGGTTTGCTGCTTAAAAAAGTATACCAAACGAACTGCCGCACAAAGTGGAGGGCAGGCAGTGCAGAAAAAGATATATGCCGGCTGTTGCTCTATCATAGCATATGGCGGTAGATCCTGTCTGTGGGATGGAGGTTGATGAGGATGAGGCGAGGTACGAGAGCGAGTACAAGGGCAGGAGATACTATTTCTGCGCCCCGGGATGCAAGGCTGAGTTTGACAGTGACCCGGAGAGGTACGCGGACTAGAACGACAGGCCTCCAACGCGTATTGTGTTCTCTGCGCTCCTGACAGCCTTTCCGATGACCATGGGATTGAAATCCTTCAGGATCCTCATGGTATCCTCAACGTCGCCCTGAGCGGCGACAACGCAGAAACCGATCCCCATATTGAAGGTCCTGAACATCTCTGCCCTCGATACACCCGTGCTCTCTATCCTCGTGAATATCTCCGGAATCTCAGGCCAGTGGTCTATCTCGAAGCCAATGCCCTTCTTAAGCCTCTTCAGATTGCGTATCCCGCTTCCGGTCATGTGTGCAAGACCCTTTACCCTTACCCTTTTGAGCAGTTCAAGGACGGGCTTCACGTATATCCTTGTGGGTATCAGCAGCTCCCTTGCGGTCGCTTCATCGGGGCGCAGGACTTTTCTGGCAAGTGTGAGCCCATTGGAATGAATGCCGCTGCTCTGCAGACCTATGAGCGCATCGCTCTCATCGATCTTTGAGCCGTCAACTATCCTGTCCTTCTGCACCGCGCCGAGGCAGGTGCCGGAGAGGTCCAGCCCTCTAACGAGCTCTGGCACTATCGCGGTCTCCCCGCCTATTATGGCTATCCCGGCCTCATCAGCTCCCTCCCTAAGGCCTGCGCCTATCTCCCTGAGGATCCTCTCGTCCGGCTTGTCCATCGCTATGTAGTCCACCATGGCTATCGGCTCTGCACCGACGCATATGGCATCGTTCACGTTCATCGCTATGCAGTCTATCCCTATGCTGCTGTAATCATCAAGCTGCTCCGCCACCATTATCTTGGTTCCTACTCCGTCCGTGCACAGAGCAAGTGCGACATCACCAAGGTCAATGAGGTTGGCGTACTGCCCTATGTCCAGCAGTACCTTCCTGTTTTTCATGGTCTTGTTCAGCTCTCCTATGAGGCCTTTCAGAGCTCTGTCCCTCTCGTCGATGTTGACCCCGGCCTTTGCATAGTCCATGCAGCGCATGCTATTCGTCGTTTAACCATTTTTCTGAAACCTTTATAATTGTGTAGCGGGATTTGTGCGGATGAGAGCGATGGTGCTCGAGGAGCAGGGGAGCATAGAGGAAGAGCCTCTGAAGCTCAGGGACATAGAAAGGCCGGAGCCCCACGGAAAACAGGTCAGGCTCCTGGTCAGTTCCTGTGGGGTGTGCAGAACCGACCTGCACATAGCTGAGGGCGATATGCATGCCAGGAAGATGCCCGTGGTTCTGGGGCATCAGCCCGTGGGTTACATAGACGCCGTGGGTGATAGAGCAGAGAGATTCTCGCTCGGTGACAGGGTCGGCGCCTTCTGGCTGGCAAGCGCCTGTGGGGAGTGCAGGTTCTGCAGCGCAGGTCTTGAAAATCTCTGTGATAAAGCAGAGTTCACCGGCTATACAGTGGATGGGGGCTACGAGGAGTACATGCTGGCTGACGAGGATTTCCTTTTGCCTATACCGCAGAGCTTCTCTGACGAGCATGCCGCGCCGCTTCTCTGCGCGGGCATAATCGGCTACAGGTCCCTGAAGCTCAGCGGAGCTAAGAGGCGCCTGGGCATATTCGGTTTCGGGAGCTCAGCGCACATAGTGATGCAGCTCGCGAGAGACATGGAGGTCTTTGTCTTTACTAGGAACGAGGAGCACAGGAAACTCGCAAAAAAGCTCGGCGCCACGTGGGTCGGAGGAACTGACGAAGACGTAAAGGAGAGAATGGACGGTGCTATAGTCTTTGCTCCGTCCGGCGCAGTGGTGAAGGACGCCCTGCGCTTCCTTGACAAGGGCGCGACGCTGGCAATAAACGCGGTGCACATGAGCCCTATACCGTCCATGGAGTATGACCTCTTATATGACGAGAGAAAGATGACCAGTGTTGCCAATGTGACCCGTGAGGACGCGAAGGAGTTCTTCAGTCTCGCTGAAGGAATAAGAACAGAGGTGGAGCTCTTCTCTCTGGAGGATCTCAACAGAGCGCTGAAGCTGCTGAAGGACAGCAGGATGAACGGCTCTGCCGTTGTCAGAGTGCGCTGATCCCGCAACAGGAAATTTGAAATATGGACAGAGTCCTTACTGTCATGAACGTCTCCATGGAGAACAGAGAGGTCATAAAGTCATTCATGCTCGCGGGGCTGATAATCGTCTCACTTGCGGCCGGTATAGCTCTCATATTCATAGGGATATCACGTTTGTGGGGTGCGGTGCTCATCGTTATGGGCGTTGCTGCACTCATAGTGTTCCTAAGAACCTATTTCCTCAAAGAAGAGTTCTGGAGCGCTGTGATGGCCTTCCTGCTCATGCTCATAGGGCTTATCATAGGTGGTGCCATAGCAGGTCTTATTGTGCTTGTGGCGTTGTTCTTTCCGGTAATATGATCACGGACTCGATAGAAGAAAGGATTATCACGGATGTACTCAAAGATACAAAAGAATACTCCAGGATAGCGATCCAGGCACCCGAAGGTCTGAAGAAGCTGTCTGAGGTCATCGCGCGTGAGCTGGAAAGGAGCGGAAAAGAGGTGCTGATATTCGCTGATCCATGCTACGGCGCATGCGATCCTAAGGACGAGGAGGCAAGGGGGCTTGGCGCTGACGTGCTGGTCCATCTGGGGCACGCCGATTTCGGCCTTGAGAAGTGCATACCGGTGTTGTTCTATCCATACTACTACGAAGTGGACGTGAGTGAGGAGGATGCAGCAAGGATCTCGGATGCGCTCGGCGATAGGGATTTCTCAATCTGCTTCTCGGTGAACTTCGATCGCATAGCCCACAGACTGGCCTCTGCTCTTTCGTCAATCGGCAAGAGACCGCGGGAGCTGCAGCGCGTGCTGGGTTGCAGTTTTCCATCGGTTGACGGCGTGGCGCTTTATGTCGGTGATGGACTTTTCCACCCGCTGGGCGTAGCTGTCAATAATAGCGTGATCGCCTTCGATCCTTTCACCAGAGAGCTGAACGAGATCAGCGGTGAGGATATGGACAGGAGGAAGAGGGGCAGGCTCCTCGGGGTGCTCAATGCCGAGAGAGTGGGGATCCTTGTCAGCACGAAAAAGGGTCAGCAGCACTTTCGGGACGCTTTGGTTATAAAGAGACACCTCGAAAACAGAGGGAAAAAGGCGGAGATACTGGTGATGGACAGGATAGAGCGCGACAGCCTCACCGGTTACGGGGTTGACGCCTATGTGAACACGGCCTGCCCACGGATAGCAACGGATGATGATCTGGGCAAGCCCACCATAAACTACGCAGAGCTGGTGGAACTTGAGAGTGAAGAAGAGAAATCTTGAGATTATCCTGCAGGGGGTCTACGACTTTGACGATCCTAAACCACGGTTAGAGCAGTACATCACCCCCGCGTCTATAGCTGCGGACATCCTGTACAATGCATTTGACGACATAAGCGGAAAAAGGCTGATAGACCTTGGCTGTGGTACAGGAATGTTCGCGATCGGTGGTGCTCTCCTCGGTGCGGATGCTACAGGAGTTGACGCAGATGAGAGCGCCATAAGGAAGGCGGAGGCCTTCTGCTCCGAGAACGGGATAAAAGCGAGGTTCGTCTGTTCCGATGTTTCTGATTTTTTAGAGAGATGTGATACTGTGGTGATGAATCCTCCCTTCGGGTCACAGAGGAGGCATGCTGACAGACCCTTCATGGATAAAGCCATCGAGATAGGAGAGGTCATATATCACCTCTGCCTCAGCGAGACGGAGGACTTCGTGGAGCGGTATTATCACGCGAGAGGAAGAGACGCCGAGGAGGTCAAGAGATACATGCTTGAGATAAGGCACAGGTTCGATTTTCACACAAAAGATAAAAGGTTATACGAGGTTTCGCTGATTAAGGTGATAGTATGATGGTGTTCCCTGGAGATGAGGTAGGATACTCAGAGGAGTATCTCTGCGGAGATGGATGTTACGAGAAGGACGGACGGATAAAGGCCAGTGTTTTTGGAGAGCTTCACATAGATAATGACAGCAAGCTAGTCGAGGTAAAGCCACTGAAGGGTGAGCCGGTGATTCTGCATCCCGGCGACATAGTCTTTGGCAGGATAAGCGATGTCAGGAGCAACATGGCCATAGTCGAGGTCATAGCAAAGAAAGGTGAGGAAAAGAGGTCCATATCCACGCTAAAAAATGCTACGCTGTTCGTGTCGCAGATAAGCGACGCATATGTGAAGGACATAAGCGAGGCTTTTCGTATCGGTGACGTTATCGAGGCAAAGGTAATGCAGGTCAGGCCTTCGCTTCAGCTCACCGTGAAGGATGAGGACCTCGGAGTTGTGAAGGCGTTCTGCAGGAAGTGCAAGAACCCGATGAGGATCGTCGGGTCCCGGCTTCAGTGCTTCAAGTGCAAGACCTTTGAGAAAAGGATAAAGCTGTCGAAAGACTACTGCAAACCCATAGGCATAAAGGTGAGAGAGTGAGAGTGATAAAGGACGAAGGAAATGAGCTGGAGATCGAGATAGACGACGCCAATTTCGTAAATCCGCTCGTAGCGGAGCTTCTCAGGGATCACGATGTGGAGTATGCAGGCAACATCAAGGATCACCCGTTCCAGAACACCACGCGGCTCATCTTGAGAACAAAGAAGGGAGACGCCAGGAAGGCGCTGGACAGAGCGATAGCGGGGTTAAGGGCCGATCTGGAAGACATAAGGGAAAAACTTGATTGATCTTGGACTTGAGACCTATCTCACAGAGACAGAGGGCACAGGCGGAGCGATAAAGGAAGAGCCCGAGGACTTCCTAGTCCGAGAGGTGCCTGTAGACCTTCCGCGCAATGAGAGCGGCGCATACTCAGTGTTCTGGATGAGGGCGAGGAACTGGGAGACAAATGCCCTGATATCTCTCATATCCAGACGGCTGAGGATAGACCACAGCAGAATACACATCGCAGGGA
>DAEG01000065.1 GCA_002495235.1 Euryarchaeota archaeon UBA287
CAAGGCTTTATGCCCTCCTAAACCCTGAGGCCAGAGGGAGAGGTGATCTCATGAGCAGAGTCCTGAGCGGGATGGAGGAGAGGATGGCGGATGAGTATGGAGTGATGCCGGGGAGCGAGATGCTGGCCGCCTATGCCTACGCAAGAGATAAAAACGTGCCCCTCTACCTGATAGACAAGAACATCTCGGAGATAATGAACAGCATAAAGAGCATAGGGTTCCGGGAGAGGACAAAACTGCTATTCAGCGGCTTAACATCATCACTGATACCAAAAAAGAGACTGGAGAGGGAAATGAGAGAGCTCATGGACAACTATGACTCCGCCATCGGAGAGTTCCGGAAGAGCTTCCCGAGGCTCACAAAGGCCCTGATAGACGACAGGAACGAGCACATGACCCGCGAACTCATCAGGATAGGCGCAGAAAAGGTGGTGGCTGTGGTCGGGGACGCCCACGTTGAGGGGTTATCTAAGAGGCTGCAGGAAGCGGGAGCTGACCTGACAGAGGTCAGACTCAGGGACATCATGAAAAAACCCGCGGACCTTACCTAAAATAAGAGATAGCTATTTATATCGCAAAAGCAATTTTCTCTACCCGGCTTAGCTCAGTGGTTAGAGCGGCCGGCTGTAGCCTAAGGTCGCTCAGGCAGATACCGGCAGGTCCCCGGTTCGAGTCCGGGAGCCGGGATGATTTTCGGGCGGGCCTGCCGGGTAAGTGCGTGAGATGCAGGGGTGCTGCCAGGTGCACACGACCAGTTCATAGGTCACCCCCTCCGCACGCATTCATTCAAGTTATTCAATCACGATTAACCCGCGATGCGCAAGAACAGAACGGGCCTGCCGGGATCTTCATGGAGGAGTAGATCAGAAGGCCGATTTCGCTACGCGAAATCATGATTTGTAAGCACACCGATTTCGAGCGAAGCTCGAAATCATGATTCGCCAAAGGCGAATCGGTGTGTTTGCAAATCTGCCTCTGCTCTCTCCTTCAAACCTCATTCCCCTGGGATTTTGAAAGGGGCAGAGCCCCTTCAGGGTTGGGTTTGAAGGGATAGAGCTTTACCCTGTCCCTCATTTTGAACCCGGGTCTCCGACTTCGAAGGCCGGAAGGATATCCGCTACCCTACAGGCCCGCGGATAATGGGCCACAATGGATTTATAATTTTATCTGCGCTCCTCATACCTTCTATAAAATGTGAAAAAGGTTTTAAGCGAGAAAAGTGATTGCAAATATGAATGGGTACAAGACCTTGGTAGTCGTTTTCGCACTTGCTATGATGACGGCCCCGGCCCTGGCAGAGTTCAGTGGCAAGCAGGGTGAGAAAGCAACATACGAATCCATCATGAACGGACAAAACGCTGGCACGGCAGTTTACAGTGTCGAAGGAAGATTCAAGATAGGAAACATCCAGACAAGAAGATTTGTTATCGCGGATTCCACCGGTGGCAAGGTGGAGGGTTATCTGGATGATAATGGCAAGCCGATAAAAGTAGATATCTTTGATTCCAACACGTCGCAGGCCGCAATGTCTGTTGCATTTGACCACCAGAAGAGAGTGGCAACGATAGCCTATACCGCACCCGCCTCATACCTGAGCAACACAACGCAGGCCGCCAAACAGACCATGAATGTGAACATAACCTCAAACACCTACGACCTCACACTTCTCACTCAGTGCCTCCGTTATCTACCGATAAGAGACGGATACAAAACTAGCTTTCAGCTCTTCAACGTGGTGAGCGCCGTGATGATGTCATCCATGGCTCCCCTCCTGACGATGATGGCTGGCGTAACCGTAGATCCTGCATCCATGGCCATGCTGAACGTCACACTGCAGGTGGCAGGCAGGGAGAGCGTGAAAGTAGGCACCAACAGCTATGACTGTTACAAAGTAGTTCTCAACATAACGCAGAATGTGCCCCCGCAGCTGGCAGCGATCGATCCGTCCCTGGCCTCACAGAGCATGGAGCAGCAGGTATGGCTTAGAACCAATGATCTCTTGCTGGTCAGAAGCTACAGCGAGAGCTTGAGCAGCACACCACAACTGACTGGCACAACCACGCCTCAGAGGATAACCAGCGAGACAAGACTCGTAAGCGTAACGTATGCCTGAGGTCAGGCTCGGCAGAGTTTTTCTCGGCTGGTGCGACCATTGCGGGTTGCCTCTGCTGGACAAGGAATGCTCCGTCTGCGGCTCGCATGCGAGGAATATACCGATAACCCCGCCAGGTGACTACAGGCTTGCCTTTCCCGGAGAGAGAGAAAGGCTTGAGGAGATCATAGAGGATGGCTTTGGAGTTCGACCAGTCCTGGGCTATCCTCTGGTGGTGAACAAGATCCCGGACATAGACATGGCCAGAGAGGTCATATGGAGGGGCTGTGTAATAGGCATCCATAAGTTTGACATTTTCAGAAAAAAGGAGATCTTTCTGCCGAGGATATGCTTCGCCCAGACGCTCATAGATCTTGGAACAGACAGATATGTCGTGGCGGATGATGGCGCTGTAGACTCTATAAAAAAAAGTTCCAACCTCCTATGTCCCGGCGTCATAAACAAAGGCACCTTTGAAATAGGCGACGAAGTCATAATCGTAGACAGAGAGCGGAAGGCGATAGCCACGGGGAGCGCAAAGGTGAGCTCATCCGATATGCCTGACAGGGGCGTGGCCATAAAGGTGAGGCAGAGAGAGAGGGCTGACACGCTGGCAGGGCTGGGCTATGATTCATTTGATGAATGCGTGAGCAAGACGATAGAGGCGAACAGGAACCGCATCGAGTCGTCCGTGGCAAAGGCAAAGAGATTCATAAAGGAAGTGATCCGTGAGAGAAGATTGCCTGTGGCTTGCTCTCTGAGCGGAGGCAAGGACAGCACTGCAACACTCCTGCTGCTTCTGGACGCCGGCATAAAACCGAGGCTTCTCTTCACAGACACGGGACTCGAGTTTGAAGAGACCGTTGACACCGTTCACACCACAGCAGAAAAGTACGGATTGGAACTGCTTGAGAGAAAAGCGAGAACGGATTTCTTTGATGATCTGGAAATATTCGGGAACTCCAGCAGGGACTACAGGTGGTGCTGCAAAACCCGGAAGATGGCCCCGATGGCGTACCTGATCAATGAAAATTTTCCCGACGGGGTGCTGACGTTCATAGGACAGAGGAGATACGAGTCGCAGAACAGGGAGAAGCACGGGGCGGTGTGGACGAACCCCTGGCTGAAGAAGCAGATGAGCGCCTCCCCGATCCAGAACTGGAATGCTATGGAGGTCTGGCTTTACCTGTTCAGCAGGGGCGTGGAGTACAACCCGCTCTACGGACTGGGTTTTGAACGGATAGGCTGCTGGCTCTGCCCTGCCAGCGATCTATACGATTTTGAGCTATACAAGCACAGGGATTATGCCAGGTACATGGAATATCTTTGTAATCGCTACGACGAGGACTCGATCGCTCTGGGTCTGTGGCGCTTCAGGAGAGCACCCCGCTGGTATGAGGGGGAGATACCAAGGAGGGCAAAGAGGGACACGATCCTTGTGGACGAAGGACTCTGCATCCGGTTCTATGCCCCGGCGGACAGGGTGAAGAACATGGCACTGGCTCTCGGCCCCGGCGTAGAGGTCGACGGTTCGGAGATCCGCCTGGATGACATAACGAAAAGAGAGGACACGAGAAAAGTGATCTACAAGGCGAGGTATTGCGCCGGATGCGGGCTGTGCGAGAGCTCGTGCGACAATGGTGCCATATACATAGAAGAGAACAAGGCGTGGATAGACGAAGAGCGCTGCACCTCTTGCGGCGCATGCCTTGACTACCTGTGCCCCGCCGTGGAGTACATGGATTGAGCTGATGGCCGATGCATCTCATTTGATAGAGTGATCCTGAACTTAAGATCTTCACACAAAAGTGTGGATCAGATCCAACCATCGGCATATCCTTGATTATACGACTCAAACACCATGCGCATCCAAGAACTGTGCCGAATTGCGCAAGAGGCTACGCCACGACCACGTTAACTATCTCGTAATGCTTTTTGACCAGCTTTTTTACGATGTGCAGGTTCTTTCCTTTCTCTCCTATGGCTTTGCCCTTGTCCTTTGGTTCAACGGCTACATAAGCGACCCTGCCCGCGGTCTCGTCCCTTATGTCCAGAGACGTCAGTGGAAAAGGCTTGAAGAGGTTCCTTATGAAATTCTCCTCATCGTCAAACTCCACGATCTTTACCTTCTTCTTCAGCAGCTCTTCGAGCTTCTTGAGCCTGTGCGCTCCCTTCCCTATGGCCTGACCCAGCTTGCCCTTGTCAACCAGGAAAACTATCGTGTCTTCCTCTTCCATCACCTCCTTTGCGCGCACGCTGGTGACGCTCTCAAAGAGCTGCATGTAGCGCAGCGTTTCCTGGGATATCACGTCCCACTCAGGCATCCTGGCTCCTGAAGGACAGTATCTCAGAATCCCCCTCGGTCACTACACCTATCACGCTTATCGGAAAGGGCTTACCACAGACTATGCCAAGCTCCATCGAGGTGCGCTCTAGCCTTATCACCGGCACGCTGTGACTCTCACATAGGCCCGTGAGCTCATCATTTTTCGTCTTAGAGAGCACCACCAACTTAGCCTCTCCGCGCCCCACCAGCGCCTTCACTTCCTTCTCGCCAAGCACATAGCTGCCCGTCTTGACAAGCAGCCTCACAGATTCCTCTACGTTCATTCTTCTCCCTCCTTTCCTCTGAATATCAGTTTTACTCCTCCGGTGCCGAGATTTATCGGTTTTCCAACGACTATGTTCTCGGAGACTCCTCTCAGCTCATCAACAGATCCTTTTATCCCGGCCTCAAGAAGGTGATCCACAGTCAGCTCGAATGCTGCCCTCGCCAGCACGCTGGGCTTTTCGCCGGCTATACCGTGCCTTCCGACGGCCCTTATGTCGCCGTCGAAGGTCATCAGGTCGGAAACCAGCATTATGTGCCTCATGTCAACCACCAGGCCCTGCTCTCTCAGGGTGCTGTACGCCTCATTTATTATCGCATTCCTTGCGGCCTCTATACCTAGCACCTCCCCCATCTCTTCGATATCGTTTGTAGTGGTTCGTGTCTTGTCAATGCCATCTATCTGCATGATCTCCTTGAAGTTTGAACCCTCTGTGTAAAGGACGAATCCCTCGTTCTCGGATCGGACTATGACCCTCCTGATGCCGTCTATCCCCTTTATCTTCAGGTCACGGATGGAATCTATGACACCCTGAAGCCGGAGATAGCTCGGCTGAGTGAGAGAGATCACTATCATATCGCCGTCCATCTTTGCCTCTACACCCCTGACCTTCTTTATTCTCTCCAGCATAGTCTCCGTGTCTATGTCGCGCTCCCTCATTCTCCTGACCTTTGGGATCACGTTTATGCGCATGTTAGCTACGTCTATACTGAGATCGGCTATGTCTATGAGGGTCGTCACCTCGATCTGAGAGGCTATCTTCTTTGCTGCCTCGGAATCGCGGTTTATCTCCTCTTCCAGGTATATCGTCGTCATTGGTGTTGCGGGCTTCTGCCGGGCATCGAATATCTCTATGAGCCTCGGCAGACCCAGGGTTACGTTTATCTCGGCCACACCAGCGTAGTGGAAGGTACGCATCGTCATCTGTGTTCCTGGCTCACCTATGGACTGCGCCGCGATTATGCCAACAGCCTCTCCCGCATCAACCTTGGCCTTTTCATACTCGATCACGGCCTCCTTCGCTATCATCTCGATCTTGGCGTCATCGACATCCCGATCCATAAGGGCCTTAGCGAGCTTTTCCGTGATGCGGACGGGGAGTTTTCCTTCCGCGAAGTAGTTCAACTTGCCATTTATGTCCTGCTCACCGAACGCGGGTTTTTCTTTTATCTCCTCTACCGTCCTCTCTTCGGTCTTTTTTTCTTCTTTCGCGCTCACTTTCTTCTGTCTTCCTTTTCTGCTCTCTTTCTTCTCTATCTTGAGGATGCTGGCCACACCATCAGCCCTCTTGCCGAGGACCTTCTCCAGGTCTTCATAGCTGGTGTCCTTCAGCCTGCTGACGTTATACCCCGCATCGACCAGCTTCGTGGCGTCACCCTCGCTCACGCCCCTCTTGACCAGAGCATTGACGGAGTCCTTCCTGCCCATCAGTCACCTCTCAGCATCTTGTTCACTATGCCATCCACATCGATCGTCTCACCCTGCACGCTCTTAGACGGATCTACGCAATCATCGCCGTAAACGAACTGTATGATCTTGTCTGCAGGATCCCTGACGCTTCCGTCGTGGTCCACCTTCAGGTTTTCCAGCGCGTTTATCAGTCTCCTCTGCATATACCCGCTCCTTGACGTCCTCACGGCTGTATCGACCAGCCCTTCTCTTCCTGCCATCGAGTGAAAGAAGTACTCCAGCGGATTCAGGCCCTTCTTGTATGAAGACTCTACAAATCCTTTCGCAAGAGCTCCTATGTCCCCCTTTCTGAAGTGAGGCAGTGTCCTGCGCTCATAGCCCCTCGATATCCTCTCTCCTCTTATGGACTGAGGACCCACAGACCCGGACATCTGGGATATGTTCAGCATTGAGCCTCTCGCTCCCGTCTTTGCCATGATGACCGCGCTGTTATCCTCCTCTACATGCCTGCTCGCTATCTGACCACAATCATCCCTCGCCTTGGCCAGGATCCTCATGATCTCCAGCTCCAGTGTCTCCTCAAGGGACCTGCCGGGAGCCTGCTCGAGCTCGCCACGCTTGTAGATCTCTATGAGCTCATCAACCCTGTCCTTTGCCTTGTCGAGGACCTCCTGTATCTGCTCCTGAGCCTCTTGAGGTATGTCCTCCTCGTCTATCCCTATAGAGAAACCCAGAACTGACAGAGTGGCTATGCCAAGCCTGGAAGCGGAGTCTATAAAGTCCTTGGCCACACCATTCCCGTGCTCCCTGACTATCTCGTTAACGAGCCTCCCGTTGAAAGCACCCACGGCTACGTCGTCTATCGTCCCTTTTACCAGTTTTCCGTGTCTTATGATCACGTAAGCATCATTCGGGCAGTTCTCCTTCTCGCACTTCTCGCAATGCTCGCATATCTTAGCCCTGAATTCTGCATCTATCGGCGGCATGATCAGCGAGAAGAGATCCTTTCCGGTGAAACCCTCCGGAACGCTGTCTATACCCGCCCTGCTGAGTATCATTGACGCCGTGCTGTTCTCGAGCTCACTGAAACCGTGGGTCAGGTAGTAAAGACCAGTTATGTGATCGTGGATGCAGCCTATTATCGCACCACCGAACCTTGGGCTCAGCAGGTGCTCCTCCACGCTCATTAGCGCCCTTGCCTCCGCTATAGCCTCCTCGCCCTGAAGGACGTGCAGGTTCATCTCGTCTCCGTCGAAGTCTGCGTTGTAAGGAGAGCAGACGAGCGGGTTTAACCTGAAGGTGCGGTACGGAAGGATCCTTGCCCTGTGGCAGAGCATGCTCATCCTGTGAA
>DAEG01000001.1 GCA_002495235.1 Euryarchaeota archaeon UBA287
TCATCCCCTGGCTTAGCCCCGGGGCCATCAGCACCATGCTCATTATCGTCGCACCCAGCATAGTCCCTACACCCAGCGGAGTGGTGATGTACGTTCTTCCAATGCCCAGCTCACCAGGTATTATCCCCTGACCTGCAGCGTAGGGTATTATGAGCCAGTAGCCAAGCATCGCGAACACGAACTGAAAAGTCCCATAGTAGGGTCCTATTATCAGTCCACACCCCACCAGCATGGTATCAACAGCCAGGGAGAACAGGAAATACTCCGGGAGACCCAGCCAGTTCGCGAAATCAAGCTCCTGCGGTATCAGATTTATGCTCGGAAGGGCCATCAGTGTGATCACCACACCTACTATCGCTGTGCCCAGCATCACATAGCTCTTCTTTATTGCCGTTCCAGGGGTCTTCAGGATCGTCGCGCAGGCGATTCCTGACGGGAACGGCAGGTAATCCACCTCTATCAGCTGTCTTCTCAACAGGATTATGAGCGCGACCCCGCCAACACCTCCGAGCAGGGAGGCAATAACTAATGGCCACAGGCTGAAATCCTCCATACCCAGAACATAGAGGGCTGGCACCGTAAAGGCCACTCCCGCAGCCACCCCATCAACGGAAGAGCACGCGGTCTGGATTATGTTCACCTCAAGGATCCTGCTGCGCTTGAATATGGCCATGTATATCGCCATACCTATGATCGCAGCGGGTATGGAACCAACTATCGTGGTTCCCGCTCTGAGGCCCATCGTCATGACAGACATGCAGATCACGCAGCCCAGCGCATAGCCTATGAGGACCGCGCGTAGAGTCATCTCTGGATACCCCTTCACCATACACGTAATAAAACTTATTGTAGATAATCTTTTCTGGCTTTATGGTACATGATCGGAGATACCAAAATAAATAATGAAAAAAGAGCTACGCCCATCGAGAGAGCGCCAGCACGGATGGGCGCCTCATGGCCCTGTCATCGCAATTCACGCCTGCAGGAACTCTCCATCCTCCATGAGATTGATCTTCCTGCCGTCCTTGTAGATCACAACCACGGTCGGATCCCTTATCAGGAAATCCCTGTGTGTCTTTGATGTGTTCCTGCCCCCGGGCATGTCATCGTTGTTGCCGAGAGCTATGTGCACCGTGTGCAGCGCCTTCTCATCCTCCAGCAGGTTGCCCGTTATCCTTGCATTGGGATTCAGACCTATCCCGAACTCCCCTATCACGCGGGACTGCTCGTCTATCAACAGTTTTTCGACCTCTTCGACAAGCCCGGGATCCCTGCTCTTCATCCCGGCCAGCCTTCCATCCTTTATCATGAGATGAAGCTCGTTCACGGCGCCGATGTCACCTATGCTCGCATCGCATATCCACTCACCGTTCGCCCCATCCTCGACCGGAGCGCACCATATCTCGCCCACTGGCAGGTTGCCGAAGGACCCTTTTTTCACCTCAACATCTGTGTTAAAAGCCCTGTTCTCGATGTTGAGATCCATGTCAGTGCCCAATCTTGTCGTGATCCTGGCGCTCTTAGCACCATCCATGAGAGCCATCAGGCGATTGGCCCGTTCTATCACGCTCGGGTAATCTATCGAGAGAGGACCTTTCGGTCCTATCATCTCCTCCGTGATCCCCGGACCGTGACCTATCCTAGCCCCAGTCTTTTTCTCCTTGTTCAGAAGCCCGATCCTGAACGGGGTCTCCAGTGCATGCGATTCCATCAGGTTTATTATTATGTCCCACTTGTCGTCCAGCATCTTGTCCAGGTCCTTGGGTATGCTCTTCAAAGGCCTGTCCTTCTCAGGCAGGACATATAGCACAGGATTATACCTCTCGGCAGCGCTGAAGAACTCCTTGCCCAGACCGGTCTTGCTCTCATTAACCACGACAAGGATCTTTGCTCCGTCCTTGGCCTTAAGAACCCACTTGAAAACGTCCTCTATGCACTTCATACTGACAATGCGTCCTGTGTCTTATATATTTGTTGAATGGCGCAAAATAACCATGAGGGTGGTCATTCGTAGAGGGGGTTGCCGTAGATGCGGCTCTCCAGATCCAGTGAGTCTCTCCATTTGTCCATGCAGTCGCACCTGAGATCCTCCAGCGGGGCGTAATCCTGGTCTATCCTGCACCCATCAATCGCCTTGAGCACGCCCCTGCCACACGAGAAGCAGTTGTGCGTTCCTCTCCTGCTCCCGCCTCCCGTGGGCATCGAGGTTATCACCATGTTATCCAGATATCTCTGCGAGTAGAGAAGCGCGTCAACAAGGCTCCACAGCCAGGGAGGCCTGTACCGGCCCTCCAGCCACAAGGCCTCAACAAGAGTGCCCTTCTGCACGTTGACCGGATTTATCGATACCACGTCCGCGTACACAGAGCAGAAGTCTATCGACCTCTTCAGGTCCTCGAGCGCCTCAAGCTCGCTCAGGAACGGGGGCTTAAGCAGCAAGTACGCCTTCACCCTCAGACCCGCATCCCTTATTCTCCTGGAGGCCCTGACGAAGTCCGAGGGAGAGAAACCTTTATTAACGCAATTGTGAAGCACCTCATCGCTCGCGCTCTCAAGACCCATAGCGACCTCGACCCTGCGTCCCCCGAGATCGTCCAGAGCGCTATCCGTCACGAATTCTGGCCTGCTCTCTATGGTCAGATCAACGTTGGGAAGCATGCGAAGCACCTCTCGCCTATCCTCCCTGCTTATCTCTCTCGTGTCCAGAAAAGAACCGGAGGTGAACATCTTGATCACCTCCTCGCCATCGTACTGCTCCATCGCCCTCTCCACCTGCGCCAGCACGGCCCCGCCCTCGCGCGCATCGTTATTGTATCCGCACATGTAACAGGAGCGCCAGAAGCAGCCCTTCGTATCCAGGAGGATCACGAAAGCGCTCTTCCCATAGATCTCTGTCTCACGCCAGACTCGCAAGATGCCTCACCTTCACCCCTATCCCGCTTTTTGATTCATTCATGTCTATCCCGCACATCTCAGCCACTCCCACACCTATGAACTCACCATCCTTTGTTATGCACACTTCGTCACCCTCCCTTATATCCTGTGAGGCATTTTTTATCCCCGGCACGAATATCGATCCCTTTCCCTCTGGATCGAAGTCTATCTCGACGTCAAAAACGTTCGTCATCTCGTGCAGTGCCTTTGCCCCGTCTAGCGTTAGTGAAAAGAAACCGCGTTCAGGGTTCAGCATCGCCAGCTGTCTCTTGTCTCTCATCAGTTTCACGTAAGGGTACTTGCCAGTGGCATAGCAGCCCTCAAATATGTCAAGACCGAACTGAAATAGCGCGGCACTCTTCATGTCTTCCATGATCCCCCTGCTTTTTGCCCCTATGCTTCCTGTGACCTCCCTCAGAGACCTCAGGGATTCCTCCGATCTTGGATCACTCACGCACGTCCGTGTTACCTCTATACCTCGTTCCTCCAGCACGTCTGTGAAGAAAGGCTCATCGAAGTGGACTATAGCCCTCCTGTAATCATTTTTCTCAATGAAGTCTGCCAGCGTTCTTCTTATCATCGCCTTTTCATCTTCGTACCATTGATGCGATACGTGTATGTCGTAGTTCGAGCAGGGGAAGAATAGCTCAAGCTCTCTTGGCACCAGAGCCAGTGGCGAGGTGATTATGACCTCGTGAAGGGCTCTTCTGTTCAGGGTGTTCTCTGCGAAGAGCCTGTGCGA